>JBOFMS010000061.1:0-5251 GCA_051658505.1 Bacteroidales bacterium
GTTTTTTCATCAATGGCGTGCCCCATTTGTGGCTTTACAATTTCCAAATACCAGCCAGAAAACTCGTCCCAATAAAGTTTATAGAGTTTCATCAAAGCTTCTGACAAGCGATATTTTGAAAAGTCATCAGTAACATCTACAATGGTTTTTGCAAGTAACTGTTCAAACCACTCTATCGTAATTTTGGCTTGCTGTGGCTGCGCAAGCGAAGGGTCGACATTCCACCCTTTGACAAGACGAAAAACGTTCCAAATTTTATTGCAAAAATTGCGTCCTTGCTCACATAGCGATTCATCAAAAGGCAAATCGTTACCCGCAGGCGAGGTTAAAAGCACACCAAGTCGCACCCCATCTGCTCCATACTTATCCATCAACTCAATAGGGTCGGGAGAATTGCCAAGGGACTTTGACATTTTACGTCCTAATTTATCACGGACAATACCTGTCAGATAAACATTCTTAAAGGGCAAATCACCCACCCATTCATAACCTGCAATAATCATACGAGCCACCCAAAAGAAAAGAATCTCTGGAGCGGTTACTAAGTCAGCCGTAGGATAATAGTATTGCAAATCGGTATTGGGCTTAGCCTCTTTATTGCCCACAAGTTGTGTGTCAAATACCGAAATAGGCCATAACCACGATGAAAACCAAGTATCCAAACAATCCTCATCTTGACGTAAATCAGTCAATTGAATACTTTGGTCTTGTGCCTTTTCTCGTGCCAAATGCAAGGCTTCTTGCTCATTCCGTGCTACCACAAATCCCCCTTTGGGCAAATACCATGCAGGAATGCGATGCCCCCACCACAATTGTCGAGAAATACACCAATCCTTAATGTTGTCCATCCAATGACGATAGGTGTTTTTGAACTTAGCAGGATATAATTGAACTTTATCACTCATCACAGCATCCAATGCAGGTTTAGAAAGGTCTTTCATTTTTACAAACCATTGCATTGAAAGTTTAGGTTCAATTACAGCATCAGTACGCTCCGAATATCCTACCTTATTGGTGTATGGCTCTACTTTTTCTAACAAGCCTGCCTTTTCCAAGTCTCGCTCAATTTGTTTGCGTACGGCAAAGCGGTCTTGTCCAACGTACATTTGCGCCTTCTCGTTGAGTGTTCCGTTATCATTAAAAATATCGATTACCTCCAAATTATACTTCTCTCCAAGCAAATAATCATTGACATCATGTGCAGGGGTTACTTTAAGACAGCCTGTGCCAAACTCTATATCCACATAATCATCTTCAATAATTGGAACTTCACGATTGATAAGTGGAACAATTACTTTCTTTCCTTTTAGATACGCATTCTTCTCATCATTGGGATTGATACATACGGCAGTGTCTCCTAAAATGGTCTCTGGGCGTGTAGTTGCCACGACAGCCCAACGTTCCTCTCCTACAATTTTATAGCGCAAGTAGTACAATTTACCTTGCTGTTCTTTGTAAATCACCTCTTCGTCAGAAAGGGCAGTGAGTGCTTGAGGATCCCAGTTAACCATGCGTACCCCACGATAGATTTTCCCCTTTTGATGTAAATCAACAAAAGCATTGATGACACTCTCTGAGTAGTCCTCGTTCATCGTAAAATTGGTTCTATCCCAATCACAAGATGCACCTAACTTTTTAAGTTGCTCTAAGATAATACCTCCATGCTTATGTGTCCACTCCCAAGCATGCTGTAGAAATTCTTCACGAGAAAGATCATTCTTGCTGATACCTTCTGCACTCAATTTTGCTACAACTTTTGCCTCAGTGGCAATGGAGGCATGATCGGTACCAGGTACCCAACAGGCGTTTTTACCCTGCATACGTGCTCGCCGCACCAATACATCTTGAATGGTATTGTTGAGCATATGTCCCATGTGCAAAACACCAGTAACATTTGGGGGAGGTATGACTACGGTATAGGCTTCTCGATCATCAGGCTGTGAGTGAAATAAGCGTTTTTGCAACCAATATGCATACCATTTTTTTTCTATTTCTATTGGAGAGTAAGTAGAAGAAAGTGAGGACATTTTATCTAAACGTTTTGTATTAAATTATGGAAGACGATTCATTGCAGAGATAATGCGCTGTGCCTGTTGTTGATTGCCCATTTGCATATAAATTTGCGCCATGAGTTGATAAGCGGGCTTAAAGTCTCCTCGTATAGCGAGCAGTCTATCTAAAGTATTTAAGGCATCTCTGGTTTGCTGTAACTGAACTTGTGCATTTGCCACTATCCATAAGCCCGACACATCGCGCGTATTAAGTTTGGATATACTACTACCCGCCAAAATAGCCGAGTTATAGTCTCCCATTTGATAATAGCAATTTGCCAATTCGTTCAACGCCGTTGGATTGCCTTTGTTAAATCCCACCCAAGTTTTAGCAAATATAAATGTCGAATCAAGCATCTTCATGTCTTGATATATCGAAATCAAATCCGCAAAGGCTTGCTCGTTATATGGGTCTATTTTCAGAGCCTTATGCAACAGAGTTTTTGCCTCAATTATATCACTTTGCAAAATGTCTTTTTTCTGCAAAATCTTATGTGCATAAAAGTCAGATCGGTCATTACGCTTTAACACAATAGCAATAGGCACACCATCTATTTTTATTTGATGAACGGTGTTTTTTGGTGGAAATATCTTTTTATTCTTTAGCAGTTCAGGATTCATGCCTGTAATGGTAAAAATTGCATAATCCCAATCACTATAAGCACGCTCATTCCAACGTACAAAACCTGTGGAAATAGTTGCGGTATCTTTTCGCAAAAAATAAGCAACCGACGAAAGATGAAAACTTACAACTCGTGTTTTGCGAGTACTATCAGGAGCCCCATTTTGTTGTATATCGGCACGTACCCATTCTGCCGCTTCACGAGTAGAGTGATAGTAGTAATCCATTTCATAATTTCCATAAGCTTTTTTTATGCCTCCTGCAAATTCATTAAAATAGATATACTCATAAGGATGACTCTTTACAATATGGATTAATGGTTTGATTAGTAATCCACAAACAAGAGTAATAATGAAGATTTTGAAGTGTTTTTTTTGAATATTTCGAATAGCAGCATCAACTCCTAATGCGGCAGCCATAACCATTGGGGGATAGGCAAATAATGCGTGTCGCCAACCACCATATACATTTGCCTTGCTATATACAATCCAAAAAACAGGAAAAAAGAAAGTGAAAAAGATAATGAAGTGCCAAAATAAATTCTTCTTGTCTCGCCAAATAAGTGTTATAAATAATATTACTCCAAGAATTACGACTGATGGAGTAGTCATCAAAATAAATTTAGGAGTGTAATACCATGGTAACTCTTGTGACCATTGCATTTTCCCCTCAAATAGTTGCCGAAGAGAGACCGAAAACTTTGACATTTCGGTAAAGGCCGCCATTGTATTTTTGAAGGGAGCTTGTAAGGCAAAAGGCCAAAGAATTATTCCTAGAAAATAGGCTACTATACAAATACCTATTCCTAGTACAATGAGTCGTTGAAAATATTTTTGGTTGAATTGCAAATGAATCCCTCCCCCTTTTTGGAATTTAATTATTTGCAAGAGCCACATTATAAATGCGAATAGTGCGAAGTAGGCAAATAATAATACCCCTCCAATACGTACACTAATAGCAAATGCTGAGAATACCACAATTCCAAATATGTTCCATATTTTAACTTGTGGGTAGTTGCGCAGAAAAATGAAGATACAATAAATTGCCGCTATCATTGCCGAGGCAAATGGAATATCTTTAGAGTTATTAAAAGCGTGTCCAACAAAACGAGGAGACAGCAACAAGAATAATAGAGCAAATACTCCTGCTCGCCAACCTGCAATTTTATAGGCCATAAGTCCCACAATTAATACTGCAAGCCAACCAAAAAAACTATTAAGGACATGGCGTGTAATATGAATATTATCAACATGAAAACTGCGGTTGATAAATTCTGCGATTACATCTGGAGATGCACCATAAAATCGAAGATCTTTGAAGGTTAAGCAAGTTGAATCTTGTCCTCCTGATTTGAAGTAATTAAGTACATAACCTCCTTGAGGTATTTGAAAAGGGTCTTCATCGCCAGAATTTCCTGCCGAAAGACTCATAATTGGCAGTGCAAAAAAAGAAATTAGAGTAATAGAAACAAATATCCAGAACCAAGAATTTCTTTTGTTTAGTAGATATACGTTTTTCATAAATAAATGAGTTTACAAATAGCGTTTTTTGATGCGTAATAACTCTAAAGGAGCAATAAAGAAATCTTTTCTTTTTAAGCGAGATTCACCCACATCTTCCCAAGTAAAAATGGGGTATTCATAGATTCTTTTTGTTGCAGAAGCAATACCAAAACATTTAATATAGCGTGCTAAAATTTCCACATCAAAGAGCCAACGAGTAGAAAATTTTTCAGAAAATAATTGAAGAATAAGCTTTGTGCGATAGATTTTCGCTCCACATTGAGTATCGTACACAGGAATATTTAGTAACATAGAAACTGCGGTAGCAAATATACGTCCTATCCAGTGGCGAAATTTCTTGCGTTTTACCTTTGCTCCAAGTCTCATTAATCGCAATCCTGTTACTACATCTATTTCATGTTTATCAAGAAGCGCAATAAAGTCTTCTATTTCAGTTAAAGGAGTCGCTAGGTCTGCATCCCAAAAACCTAAATATTCAGAACGTATATTTTTTTCAGCATATAAGATTGCTTGACGTACCGCTTCTGCTTTTCCCACATTATGAGGCAAATTATATACTGAAGCATTTTCAAAATTTGCGACAAAACTCTGTAGTACTTCTAAAGTATTATCGTTTGACCCATCATTTGCGAATAAAATGTAGCTACTTGATTGTGCCCGAAGAAACGCAGTAAATGCACTAAGATTTAAGCGTTTACTTTCATTATAACAAGGAATTACAATAACCGTTTTCATGTCTATTTTAGTTGACAGATAGCATAAACCGATAAGCCTTTACACCTTAATAATTTACTAAACAGTAGGTAATCAATTCTAAGAATTGCAGAGAGTACGGCACTAAGGAATGCCCCACCTCTCCAAGTGCCAATGCCCGATTGTTGTTTTTGTGACAGAATATGCTTTAGTTTTTTCTTTATAAAAACAAGTATTAAAAGACTTGTAAAGAAGTATCCTGAACTTACAATCTTAAATCCGAGTTGTTCTAAACTTGCAATAAGTTCTGACTGCGAGTAGCGTTTGTAATGTCCTAACCAAGCATCATGCGCTGAATATAA
>JBOFMS010000062.1:0-6121 GCA_051658505.1 Bacteroidales bacterium
TAGATGTTACTGATGACTTTTCAAAATATCGCTTGTCAGAAGCTTTGATGAAACTCTATAAACTTTATTGGGACGAGTTTTCTGGCTGGTATTTGGAAATTGTAAAGCCACAAATGGGGCACGCCATTGATGAAAAAACTTACTCAATGACCTTGCATATTTTTGACAAGATGCTGAACCTTTTGCACCCATTTATGCCTTTTATTACAGAGGAACTTTGGCAAAATTTGGCAGAGCGTAAAGACGGTGATAGTCTTATGATGCAGCTACAACCTAAGGAGCAGGAGTTTAGTGAAAAAACTTTAGCCGACTTTGAGCAAGTAAAACAATTGGTAACAAGCATTCGTAATGTTCGCAAAGAAAAAAACATTGCAAATAAAGAACCGCTTAGTTTACATGTAAATGGAGTATTTAGCAGTGAACTTTTAAGTATTGCAGAGCGTCTGACTAACATTGCCAGAAGTGATGAGGCAAATAGTGCAAGTGAAAATGGGGCATCGTTTTTGGTGGGCACTACAGAATTTTTTATCCCCCTTGGGAGTCTTATCAATGTAGAGGAAGAGTGCAAAAAGCTTGAGGCAGACTTAGCTTATTATCAAAAGTTTTTGACGACAGTGTTGGCAAAACTTAGCAATGATAAGTTTGTAAACTCTGCTCCAGAAAATATTGTTGCCTTAGAGCGCAAAAAGCAAAGCGATGCACTCGCAAAAATTACAGCCATTGAAGAGCAACTAAAAAAACTACAATAAGCATATCGTCGTATGTCGTTGGTCAACTCTATATTTAACCTGATGTTCAAAAGCCGCTTGACAGAGGTGGACATATTTCGCAAAAATCCCTTTGCGGTACAGGAGCAGCAACTATTTGCAAACCTTGAGTCCTCAAAAACTACGGAGTTTGGTAAGCAATATGATTTTCAATCACTAAAAACAATAGAGGCATTTCAGCAACGAGTTCCTTTGCATCACTATGGAGATTTGCTATCCTCAATAGAGCGCATGATGAATGGCGATAAAGGAGTATTGTGTGGCGAGGAAGTAAAATGGTTTGCCAAATCATCGGGCACTACTGCTGAGAAGAGTAAATTTATTCCTGTGCCTCAATGCTCGCTTGATGCCTGTCATTTTCAAGGAGGAAAAGACGCTTTGATTTTTTACCTCAATCGTTTTCCCGACAGTAATGTTTTAACAGGAAAAGCCTTGACTTTAGGAGGTAGCCATCAATTGGCAAATGTAAGTGCGAATACCTTTTGTGGTGACCTCTCTGCTATTCTCATTGATAATGCTCCCTTGTTGATTGAATTTATACGAAGACCTAGTAAGGAAGTCGCTTTGATTTCAGACTTTGAGGAGAAAGTGCGCCGCATTGCTGAAGAAACCATTCATGAAAACGTGGTACAGTTTGCAGGTGTACCCTCGTGGAATTTGGTTTTGATGCGCTATCTGCTGAAAGCAACCAATAAGAATAATTTGCTTGAGATTTGGCCAAGTTTAGAACTGTTTATTCATGGTGGAGTAAAATTTACACCTTATCGAGAGCAGTTTCAGGCTCTTATCCCATCACCCGATATGCGCTACTTGGAGACCTATAATGCTTCAGAGGGATTTTTTGCTGTACAAGATGATTTGAACGATAGCGGAATGTTGCTCATGTTAGATTATGGAGTATTTTTTGAGTTTATCCCAATGAGTGAGTTTGACTCTCCAAATCCTACTTGCTTAACTATTGCCGAAGTACAAAAGGGCATTACTTATGCTCTTGTGATTACCACTAATAGTGGCTTGTGGCGTTACATTATTGGTGACACTATTGAGTTTACCTCATTATTCCCTCACAAAATAAAAATTGTTGGGCGCACCAAGCATTATATCAATGTATTTGGTGAAGAGTTGGTGGTAGATAATGCCGAAAACGCTCTGCAAACTGCCTGTAAAGCAACCA
Organism: Bacteroidales bacterium; assembly: GCA_051658505.1. Classification (GTDB taxonomy): domain Bacteria; phylum Bacteroidota; class Bacteroidia; order Bacteroidales; family UBA932; genus JAITMY01. The sequence goes on from JBOFMS010000062.1 coordinate 1,942, forward strand.
ACGCTAGCATTAAAGAATATACGGTTGCACCTATATTTATGCAAGGAGATGAAAAAGGAGGGCATGAGTGGCTAATCGAGTTTGAACTTGCCCCTCAAAACATGCGTACATTTACTATTTTGCTCGACCAAGCACTCTGCGCAGCCAATTCTGATTACGAGGCAAAGCGCACAAAAAATACCACCTTGAATATACCCCTTGTACACGCTTTATCCAATGGCGTATTTTACAAGTGGATGACACAACGTGGCAAACTTGGCGGACAAAACAAGGTGCCACGTCTTTACAATACTCGTGAATATGTGGATCAGTTGCTAGATATTGAAAAAGATGCTCAATAAACTTTGGCGACATACATTTTTTGTTTGCGCTGCATTGTATTGTTTTATTGCGCACTCGCAAACACTAAAGATAGAGGGCGTTACCGCAATGACTTGTGACAAACAAGGCAATTTATTTGTTGTCCGAAGCAATAGTGTAACCAAATATAGCTCCAAGTTGCAGCCCCTTGCTCGCTACACCTCTACTTTAGGCAATATATATAGCCTTGATGTTTTAGACCCTTTCAAAATTCTGCTCTTCAGTCAACAGTTTGTACGCCTTCATCTGCTCGACAACCAACTCTCTCCCTTGGGCAATGCCGTTTTTTTGCCCGATATCAATGTACAACAACCCCTTGTTGTTTGTCGTTCAGCAGAGCATGCAGTGTGGCTTATTGATGGATACAAGGAGCAGTTGCTACAATACGATTTGGTACGTGCCTCCACACGTGAGATAGCCTCACTTACCCACTATACCCAAAATGGCAAACATTTACCCACTTATGCCATTGAGCGCAATGGCAAACTTTATGTTAATTTTGCCGACAATTCTATTGCCGTATTTGATAAATTTGGAGCATTACTACATTTGTACTCCATTGTACTTCCAAATTGGTTTGAGGTGCAAGGTAGTACACTCTATTATTTGGCAGATAAATGCCTATATGCACAAAATTTACTAAATCAGGCACTTGAACCAACAAGGCTTGCTGTTAATGTAACCGCTTGTGCTTTGGCACAAAATGAGTTTTGGTTGTATCAAGAAGGAGAAATCAAGAAAATAGAAATTCCTTAATTTGCAGCCTTGCATTAAGGCAAGCACTCAGAGTTTCTACAAAAAAAACACTATTTTTACAGCCCCTAAAACTATAGATACCCCCCTTTATTGTGGCTAAAATACATAAAGCATTCTTTTGTCAATCCTGCGGTAATGAGTCTGCCAAATGGCTAGGGCGTTGTCCTGCCTGCAATGAGTGGAACACTTTTATTGAAGAGTTGGTAACCAAAGACACCAAAAGCAATTCCCTCTCATTTATGCCACAAGGCAACGCTAAACCCTTATTGGTTGATGATATTGACCTAAGTCAAGAGCCACGTCTGAGCCTTGGTAGTAGCGAGATGGATAGAATTCTTGGTGGAGGACTTGTTGCGGGTAGTATGGTGTTGATAGGAGGCGAGCCAGGTATTGGCAAGTCAACCTTAGCCTTGCAACTTGCACTGAAAAATCCTTTACTGAAAACTCTCTATGTGAGTGGCGAGGAGAGTGCACAGCAAATTAAACTTCGTGCCGAGCGATTGGGAGGTAATGGACAAAGTTGCTACATATTAAGCGAAACATTGCTTGAGAATATATTAGCACATGCACAAAATTTGCAGCCCAACTTAATTGTGATAGATTCCATTCAAACCCTTGCGAGCAAGCGCATTGAAAGCCCCGCAGGTAGCATCTCGCAAATACGTGATTGCGCAGCCATGTTACTCAAGTACGCTAAGGAAACCAATACTCCCATCTTTGTTATAGGGCATATTACCAAAGACGGTACCATAGCAGGTCCAAAAGTTTTAGAGCATATTGTAGATGTAGTGTTACAGTTTGAGGGCGACAATCAGCACATTTATCGTATCCTGCGTGCTGCCAAAAACCGCTTCGGTTCAACCTCCGAACTTGGCATATTTGAAATGCGAAACAACGGCTTACGTGAAGTAAATAATCCCTCCGAAATACTCCTTACGCATCACAAAGAGGCATTGAGCGGTGTTGCCATTGCAGCTTCGGTTGATGGAGTGCGCCCCTTTCTTATAGAGATTCAATCCTTGGTAAGCACTGCAGTATATGGCACCCCACAGCGCAGCACCACAGGCTTTGATATTCGTCGTTTGAATATGCTTTTGGCAGTGCTTGAAAAGCGTGCAGGCTTCAAACTTGCCACTAAGGACGTTTTTCTCAACATTGCAGGGGGGCTCAAGGTGGTTGACCCTGCTATTGACTTAGCAGTAGCGGTAGCAGTACTCTCTTCAAGTTTGGATTTACCCTTACCTTTAGGCTGCTGCTTTGCTGCTGAGTTAGGCTTATCGGGAGAGATTCGCCCTGTAGCACGCTTGGAGCAACGCATTGCTGAAGCAGAAAAACTAGGCTTCAAGATGATTTTTGTTTCAGCCTATAGTAAAAAAGGCTTAAAGAAGGTGGGCGATATAGAGATTGTGTTTGCCCACAAAATAGAGGAGGTATTACGCAAACTCTTTGCCAAACAATCATCAAATAATTAAGATAATGGGAGTCGTCATTCGTGAGGGGATAAAAGGCACAGTAGTGTCATATATAGGGGCAGGGCTTGGCGCACTGATTACTCTTTTTGTGTATCCTTATTTTTTGTCGCCAGAGGAGGTGGGTTTATTACGCCTATTGATAGATACCTCAATGCTGCTTGTTTTTTTTGCAATGCTAGGTATGTCGTTCGGGCTTATTCGCTTTTTTCCTCACTTTGAGACCTTGCAAGAGCAAAAGATGTTTTCTACAACTATACTTTTTGTGATTTTGGTAGGCACTTGCATCGTATCTGGAATTGTCTTTATTTTTTCCGATATAGTCAAAAGTTATTTTGCAAGTAACTCTTTATTATTCGCACAATACTTCAATGCTATTTACCCTTTATTGGCGTGCTCCGTCTTAATTCTTTTTTTTGAGAATTTAAGCAACATCTATCGGCGGATTTTTATGCCACGCATTATCCGTGATATTCTTCTTCGTATTATGTTAGTAGTGGCTATTTTGCTCTACTTTTATCAACTTATCGACCTATGGGGCTTTGTGCTATGTGTTGCTGCTTCTTATGGTATTGCAGCAATTGCCAACTATATTAATGCACAGCAGCAAGGATACTTCTCGTTAGTTGCACCCTCAAAAGGGCTGATAAGCAAAAGATTTCGCCGTGCAATTATCAAGTTTGGAGCAAACACCATTTTGGCTGGTTTGGGCGGAGTGATAATTGGCAAGATTGATGTGATGATGATAAGCGGAAGTGTTAATCTGCATAGTACAGGGGTTTATACCATTGCGTTTTTCATTGCAACGATTATTGAAATTCCTGCTCGTTCTATAGTCTCTTTAGTCGTGCCTGAACTTTCGGCAGCCCTTCGCAAAAATGATATGGCAAAGGTGAGCGAATTGTATAAAAAGGTTACTCAAGTGCAAATGCTTATTGCAGGAGGTTTGTTTCTTTTGCTATGGATAAATATCGACAGTATTTTTAGCATTATGCCCAATGGAGATATTTATGTTGTGGGCAAATATGTGGTGCTTTTTATTGGTTTGAGTAAGTTTATTGACCTTATAACAGGGCTTAATGCAAGTATTATTGGCTACTCAAAGTACTATTATCTCGTACCCTTTACTACAGCCTTATTGGGAGGACTTGCTATTGCATTTAATGTATGGCTTATTCCACTTTATGGTATTGTGGGAGCCGCTATTGCCTCTTTGGTTACTATGTTTGTATATAATAGCATTATGTTGATTTTGGTAAAAAGTCTATTTGACTTGCAGCCCTTTACATTTGCGAGTTTACGCATTATTATTTTGTTGTTGCTATGTGTGGGCAGTACATTCATTATGCCCGATTTATCTTCGCCCTATCTATCTATACTTCTCAAGTCAAGTAGTATTGTGAGTATAATGTTAGTGGGCATATTACGCTTTAACGTAAGTGCTGAAGCACTTGAGGGCATTCATGCTAGCCTGCGCCACTTGCGTTATCGCTTTGGTAAAAAGTAAGGCACAGGGCGAGGATAAGAATAAACCATAAAAGCGACTGTCGCTCCTTAGCGGCGAAGCCATTTACCCAAAAAAGCTATCTCCGCTA
>JBOFMS010000063.1:0-12336 GCA_051658505.1 Bacteroidales bacterium
AGTATCGAGAAAATTGAACGAATAAAATACGTATTAACAGCTTTTGGTTTTGAGGATGAGTTAACCATAAAATACGCAGATTAAAAAACAAAACCCCTAACATACGGTTTACCATCAGTCGAGCGAACAAGCGCAATGCGCTAAACTTCCAAATACCAAGCAAAAAAACCAAAAAGTAGGCTTGGACAAATGCCCAAAGCTAGAACAAGCAGTTAAATGGGTCTTGGGCAAGTGCCCAAAGCTAAAACAAGCTGTAAAATGAGGCTTGGGCAAATGCCCAAAGTTAAAACAAGCTATTAAATGGGTCTTGGACAAATGTCCAAAGCTAAAACAAGTTATTAAATGGGGCTTGAAAAAATGTCCAAAGTTAAAACAAGCTATTAAATGAGGCTTGGAAAAACGTCCAAAGCTAAAACAAGCTATTAAATGGGTCTTGGACAAATGTCCAAGGGTAAAAAAAACAATAAGTTAGCTTTGGGCACTTAGATATTATGAAAAAAAATAGTACCCCTTCTTAAAAATCTTGTTCAAGACAAGAAACACCCTAAGTTGAGAGCATCTATCCTCCTATCCTAAAAAAGTGCTACCTTTGAGCGGCAATAAACAAGTTAGTGGCAACCCTACGACCGACAGTACAACCAGACATTTGACAACAAAATAGATGGAACAAAACGAACCAAAAATAATAAAAGTAAGAGATTTGCTTACAAATGACAGTTTAAAAATCCCAAGCTATCAACGACCATACAAATGGACGACAAAAAATGTCAACCAACTTATTGACGATGTTTTAATACACAAAGAAAAATCGGAATATCGTCTAGGAACACTTGTCGTTCATAATCACGATAACATTTCTGACATTGTTGACGGACAACAACGAACAATTACATTGACATTAATTGCATACGCAATAACTCAAAAACACAACAAGACGACAGAAGAAGAAAAAGCATTAAAAAGTTTTGACCCGAAACTTCTGAACTTATCTTTTGCTAATGACATTTCAAAAGCAAATATTCAAAACAACTACAAACAAATTGAAAGACGAATTGCAGATTTTGATGAAAAATCAATATGGTTTTTTTTAGAGAAATGTACTTTGGTAGAAGTTGTTTTGAGTGATATTTCAGAAGCGTTTCAGTTTTTTGACTCCCAAAATTCAAGAGGTAAAGACCTTGAACCACACGACTTATTAAAAGCATTCCACTTGCGAGAAATGAATAATTTTTCAACGGAAGATGAACGCAAAAAAACAGTTGAGAAATGGGAAAATTTGGACACTGCCAAACTATCAAAATTATTTTCACAGTATTTATTCAGAATTAGAAATTGGAGTAACGGACATTCCGCACGTTATTTTTCAAAAAATGAAGTTGATATTTTTAAGGGCGTAAGTCCCGACATCGAAGAAAATTATCCTTTTGCAGCAATGCTTCGCATTGCTCATTTTTATGTGGAGGAATACAATGGTTCATATCACAGAAATATTGATAAACAAAAAATGATTTTTCCTTTTCAAATAGATGAAACTATTATAAACGGAAAACGTTTTTTTGAGATGATAGAACATTATCAAATTATGATTGATAATGTGAAATCACAAGAAATGAGTAACAAATATCCTGTATTAAATACAATCAAAACTTATGAGGGCAGTTTTCGCACAGGCGATAAATATATTCGCAACTTGTTTTATTGTGGCTTGATTTATTACATAGACAAATTCGGAGATAAGGACTTACTAAAAGCTATTGATAAAATTTTTGTTTGGGCATATTCATTGCGTTTGAAATTACAAGCAGTTGGGCTTGATTCCGTTGATAACTTTGCTCTCAATCAGGGACATTCTCAAATGCAGTTATTCAAGAAAATCAAGGATACTATCAAGCCAAACGACATACTAAACTTACGACTTGAAACATTAAAAGAAAATAAGTCAAGTAAAACGGAGAAAATTGTTGAACACTTTAAGAGTTTGAAATATTATGAATGATAAACAACCAAAATATTATAGCATTAAAGCGTTATTCTGTTCAGATGATTATGTGATTCCAATCTATCAAAGAAATTACGAATGGGGCGAGCCTCAAATAACACAACTCATTCAGGATATTGTAGACTACATTCTTAAAAGCAAAGACGCAGCGAAAAAACCTAAATACTATATTGGTTCGTTGATTGCTTACGAAAGAAAATTAGAAGGCAGTGTAATCTATGAAACCATTGACGGACAGCAACGCTTAACAACATTAACCATATTGTTGAATGTAATCAAAAAAGAGTATTCAACGATTGATTTATCTTGGTATAAAAAACTCAATTTGTCTTTTGATAGCCGTAAAGTTGCTTCAAACACACTTTCGTATCTATTTAACGGAGAAAATTTAAATAATAAAGAATGTAATGTTGCGATTCAACAAGGTTATTACGATGTAAAGAAATCATTAGCAAAAATTTTGGCTGACAACAAATTGACTATTGAAGATTTTTGCAACTATTTTTTTGAGAAGGTTACAATCTTACGTGTTTTAGTTCCAGATGACACCGATTTGAACCATTATTTTGAGATAATGAATAGTCGTGGTGAGCAATTAGAAAAACACGAAATCTTAAAAGCAAAAATGCTTGAAATTTTGGAAGACGACAATCTGAAATATGCTTTCAACTTAATTTGGGAAGCAACTTCAAATATGGAAAAATATGTTCAATACGGTTTTTCTGTTGCTCAAAGAGATGAACTATTTGGCAAAAATGATTGGAACAATTTAGTTGGAGAAGAATATGTTTTTCAGAAATTAAAAATTCCAACAGCTAACCAAATAACCGAAGAAACTTTGACAATTAGCCAACTTCTTGTCAAAACAGCAAAACCAATTTCTAATAATTCAAACACTACTGACGAAAGCCCCGATAGATTTAATACAATTATCAATTTTGCAAATTTTCTTCTTCACACTTTAAGGATACAAACAAAATCTGATATTCCATTAGACGACAAACGACTATTAGAGCTATTTGAGCCTTTTTTGAAAAATGATAATAAAAAAGATTTTGTAAAAAGATTCGGTTATAATTTATTGAAAAGCAAATTTTATTTTGACAAGTACGTTATAAAAAGAGAGTTTGCAAAAGGTTCAGACCATTGGAGTTTGAAACGACTGAAATGGTATGACGGAAACAAAGTTAGTTATGTTAACACTTTTGACGCAGATAATGCAGAAACTAATGACGGTACAAACAGAGAAATTTTAATGTTACTTTCAATGTTTCACGTTTCAAATCCGACTTTGGTATACAAACATTGGTTAAATGCTTCGCTGAAATTTGTTATAGAATATTCAGGAAGTAATTTAGCAAACGATTACAAAACATATCTTGAAAATCTTGCAAAAACATTCTTAAACGACAGATATTTAACAAAAACCCCAAAAGATTTTTTTGAAATAATATATACCAACGAAGGAAAACAGAAAAATTCCGAAACAGATATTGACACAAACAAGCTCAACCAAGGGACAGCCGTAGAAAATTTTATTTTCAACTACCTTGATTATTTGTTGTGGCAAGATTACAGAGCCGATAAAAACTATTTCAAAGTCAAAAACGGACAAGCATTTGCAGACAATCGAGTAAAAGACTTTGAATATACATTTAGAAGTTCAGTAGAGCATTATTACCCACAACACCCGATTGATGAGAATTTAATCTTGCAAGGACAAGATGCAGATTGGTTAGACAACTTCGGAAATTTATGCCTTATTAATGGCAGTAAAAATTCACGTTTGAGTAACTTTATGCCAGCCGCAAAAAAAGATTATTACACAGGTAGTCCGACAATAGACAGTATAAAACAACGCATTATGATGGAATATGAAAATTGGGACACAAACGGCACGAACAACCTTAACGAAATAAAAGAACACTGCGAAAAAATGATTGAAATACTAAAAGATAAATGGGGCAGTCACTAACAAACGGTTTGGCGTCAGGTGGGCTGACAGATGCAATACGCAAGTTACGATACCCACTTTCAGACTTCGCCTTATTCGACAAGACTTCGACCCACCAATAGCCCGAATACCAAACAGAAAACCCAATTTGGGGGCTTAAACAAATCACCGAATGTTAAAAAACAGTTTTTGGAGCTTCGGTGAAGTTGTTAAGGGTAGAAAAAAACATAAGTTGGCTTTGGGCAAGTTGTCGAAGGTAGAAAAAACCAAAACTATTGTGCTTAACAACAGTCTTTCGAACAAAAAATTAGTGCTGCATTAACTTTTTACATAAGTTGTGCAGCACTATTAATGCAATCGAACTATTTTTTTGCCGAAATCCTCTATATGAAAATGGCAAAATCTACCATGCAAATAGCGGTAAGTGGCTCATAAGTTTATTCACATCATGGCGAACTTCCTTTAACACCGTTTCCTTATCAGCATTACTCAATGCCTTATCAATCATTTGTGCAATCTTGGGCATATCCTGTTCAGTTAATCCACGTGTGGTAATGGCTGGTGTACCTACACGAATACCTGAGGTTTGAAATGGAGAGCGAGTATCAAAAGGCACCATGTTTTTATTTACAGTAATATCGGCTACTCCTAAAGCATTTTCGGCTTGCTTGCCTGTAAGGTCTGCAAATTTTTGACGCAAATCAATCAAAATAAGGTGATTGTCAGTACCTCCTGAAAAGATTTTATAACCCATATCTGCAAGTGCACTTGCCATCACGCTAGCATTTCGCTGTACTTGTGCTTGATATTCTTTAAATTCAGGCTGTAGTGCCTCGTAAAATGACACCGCTTTGGCTGCAATCACATGTTCTAAAGGACCTCCTTGTACTCCAGGAAATACCGCAGAATTGAGCAATTGCGACATTTTTTTTGTTTCACCTTTTGGCGTTTTCAATCCCCAAGGGTTTTCAAAATCCTTACCTACAAGGATAATACCTCCTCGAGGTCCTCGTAAAGTTTTATGTGTTGTGGAAGTTACAATGTGCGCATGTTGGCAAGGGTTGTTGAGCAATCCTGCTGCAATTAAGCCTGCTGGATGCGCCATATCTACCCAAAATATAGCTCCTATCTTGTCAGCAATTTGACGCATACGTGCATAATCCCACTCTCGCGAGTAAGCTGATGCTCCTCCAATAATCATTTTAGGTTTATGCTCAAGAGCACGCTGCTCCATCAAATCGTAGTCAATTAAACCCGTATCTTCCTTTACTCCGTAAGATATGGCATTAAACCACAGACCCGACACATTAACTGGTGAGCCATGTGTAAGATGTCCTCCATGCGATAGGTCAAGCCCCATGAAAGTTTCACCAGGTTTGAGTACTGCAAGAAACACTGCGGTGTTTGCCTGTGCGCCTGAATGTGGTTGCACGTTAGCATACTCTGCCCCAAAAAGTTTGCAAAGACGGTCAATTGCCAACTGTTCTGATTGGTCAACTATCTGACAACCTCCGTAGTAACGTGCATTTGGATAACCCTCGGCATATTTATTGGTAAGTACGGAGCCCATTGCTTCGAGCACTTGTTGACTTACAAAATTCTCTGATGCAATGAGTTCAATGCCCTGTATTTGGCGTGTGCGCTCTTGCTCTATGAGGTCAAATGTTTTGTTATCTCTTTTCATAATTTACAAATGTATTTATATGGTGAATGATTATTTGCTTACGAGCGAGGCAAAGGTACATTTTTTATAATGAAGAATTCAAGATAGAATTTTATGTTTTATTTACTTGTTTTCAACAAAAGCACAAAAATAAAATATGGAGTAAACTATACGCTATTTGGTCGGTGTAAGGTAAAATCGTGCATCAATAACTTAAACTATGGCTCAAGTATTATTTCAGTTAGAAAAGTTTACCTTTGCAGGAATAAATCACTTTTTTTCTACAAGACAAATTGCAAGGTCGAAAAATTTTTGCATATAATTCGCTATGTATAGTAGTGTTGCTTCTTCTTTTGAGCGCATGCAGCATTACTAAGCATGTACCTCAAAATGAGTATTTGCTCTATAAACGCAAGATAGTGGTACAGGGTGAGGGAATCAAAGAGAGCGAACTTAAAAAGTTGATGCGACAAGTTCCTAATAAAACCATTTTTGGTTTATTTCATCTTAATCTTTGGCTTTATAATTTGAGTTCCGATAAAAACAGACGTTGGGATAGATGGATGCAAAGTATGGGCGAGCCTCCTGTTGTTTTTGACTCAATGCTGGCAGTAGTGAGTGCGCAACGTATGGAAAATTATGCAGCATATCGAGGTTTTTATGGCTCGGTAGCACTGCAAAAGGTCAACTATAAAAAGCGCAAAGCAAGGGTTATATACTCTGTACAGATAGAAAAACCTTACAAAATCAATAGTATAGAGTATGATATAAGAGATACTTGTTTGCTTGACACTGCCTTTATTTTTAATCCTGCCAAAAAACTCATCAAAACTGGCGACATTTTTGATGGCGAAGTCCTAAAAAAAGAAAGTGAGCGCATTGCTGCTGGCTTGCGCAATAGAGGCTACTATCGATTTAATGATGATTATGTAAGCTACCAAGCAGATACTGCATTGGGAGAGCGCAAGGTCAACCTTACGCTTGTGGTGGAGCGAGAGCCATTGGGCAATAGTGGTATGCGGAGAAATCACCGATTGTTTTATGTAGAAAAGTTAGTGCTAAATCCCAACTTTAGTGCAGAAAAGTCTATGTCGGAACAAAACTATTTTGCGGGTTGGGACACCATCTTTCGTCATGACTTCCACCTTATCTGTCGTGAGTGCAATACGTTCAAAGGTAGCCCCTTTATTCGTCCTCAACTTTTTGCAATCAATAATGAGATACAACTTCAGAAACTTTACAAAGAGCAAGATGTAAACCGCACTTACTCTAATTTGGCAAGTTTACGGCTATTCAAATCCGTTGACATTCGTTTTTCTGAACCAAATCCCGACACCTCTTTGGCTGTGCAAAGAGTGCCTCGCCCCTTAGTGGGAACAATACAACTTTCACCATTTTTGCGACAAGGGTATATGTGGGGTGGCGAACTTTCGGTGAGTGGTAATGGACTATTTGGAGCAGCCATTACGGGTAGTTATCAACACAAAAATCTTTTTCGAGGAGCCGAAATCCTGAATATAAGCATCACAACCGCTTATCAAAGAGTACAACTATATGCAGACTCTCTTGCACAGAACTCAATTGAGTTTGGAGGAAGTATCTCTCTAAATATCCCACAATTTTTAGCCCCTCTCAAGTTAAAAGCATACAAAAATGTAATCAACCCTCGTACTCAAATTGCCCTATCTGGCGACTATCAACAACGCCCTGACTACGTTCGTGCCATGTCCACTTTCACCTTTGGTTACTCTTGGCGCAACTTGGGCAATATGATGTTTATCTATAACCCCTTTGATATTAACCTTATCAATGTGCTAAAAATTACCGAAAGTTTTCAAGAAAGTATCAAAGATAACCCCTACCTGCAAAGTTCATACCGCAACTCTTTTTTATTAGGTGGAGCATTTGCAGCAATTTATAACTCCCCACCCTCGCCTTCACGTTCACGCTACTATCTTCGGGCTGATATTGACCTCAAAGGAAATATGCTTTGGGCAGGCTATAAACTCTCAAAAGCCACTCCAATTTTTGACGAAGCTACCAACTCTCACTATTATAACACAATAAATACACGCTTTGCCCAGTTTGTAAAACTTGATGCAGTATTTACGTCATTACACCCAATTAACTCCAATAATACCTTTGCAACTCGCCTTTTAGCAGGCGTTGGCATACCTTATGGTAACTCCTACTCTCTGCCTTTTGACAAAATGTACTTTAGTGGAGGGGCAAATAGTATGCGAGGTTGGCAGATACGAACCCTAGGACCTGGGGCACATACCGAAAGCATCAACATGCTAAGTCATCTTGCCGACATGCGCCTCGAAGCAAACGTGGAGTATCGCTTCAAAATGTTTTGGAAGTTAGAGGGCGCAGTATTTGTAGATGCAGGTAATATCTGGGCTATTCGCAGCGATGACAGTCGTGATGGAGCACTATTCAAGTGGTCTGACCTACCCCAACAAATTGCCATTAACTGGGGGTTTGGTCTTCGTGCTAACTTTAATATTCTAGTCGCTCGCATTGACTATGGTATACGCCTACACGACCCCGCCATTCACGGACAGTATTTTGTACACCCAAGAGATTGGTTCTCCTCTCAGTTTAACACACTATTTATTGCCTTAGGCTATCCTTTTTAAATAAATAATGATGAAGCAACTGTTAAAGGCATGGAATAACTTCTCAAAAACTGAACGCAGAGGTATAATTACATTAAGCGCAATTATCTTTATACTACTTATCGTTCCCTCTCTGCTCCCGTACTTAAGCAACAATAGCCAAATTGCAGACATAGCACTCTTACGAGAATATGCTCAACAACTTGACTCTACACCTAAACCACAATACGAACATTTGCAACAATCGCACCCTCGGTATAAGCAAAAACACCCTTCATTCCAAACATTTCATTTTGAACCAAATTCCATAACACTAGATTCATTATTATTGTTAGGATTCTCTCAAAAACAAGCAAAGTCAATTATAAAATATCGACAACGAGGCGCAAGATTTTCTAAACCTTCTGACTTTTTGAAAATAAACGTAATCTCGCCAGCACAGCGTGAGCGACTATTGCCATACATCATAATACACGATACATTTACCCGCAATTTTGCTCACAAAGATACTGTTCGGCGCACTCCTCGAGCAACCATCGAACTAAATTCAGCGGACACTGCAACACTACGACAATTATATGGTATTGGTGCCTATCTTGCCAAAAAGATTGTAACATATCGAGAACAATTAGGTGGATACTGCGATATTCGACAACTATTAGAGATACAACACATCAAAGAAGAGGTACTAGAACGTATTGCACATCGCTTGTTGCTTGACACAACACTCATAAAAAAAATCAGATTTGAAGAAGAAAACTTTAACTTAATGCGCCGACACCCTTATATCGGCACTTACGCTGCACGAGGAATTGTACAATATGCGAAACACAAAGGCGATGTGCCTACTCTTAACGAACTACAACAAGCGAATATTCTTAACTCACAACAAGTACAACAACTTCGCCCCTATATTGATCAAGATTAAAAAATAGCACAGTCCTTATCAATTAAAGCATTTGACAATAGATTTAATCCGTTCTATCTTAAAGAGTAAATACCCTAAAATCACCACTTGTATCCATAACAATAGATTATTATCCAGTCAATTTTCATTTTTATAATATTTAATGTACTTTTGTGCGTCTTTTTTTATAGCAAAAAAAATATAATTTATGCTCCCGACTCATCAAATTAAGTTTTTTAGTGGACGTGCCTCGCACTATCTTGCCGAGAAAATTGCCTCAAGTTTTGGCACAGAACTTGGTCAATGCTCAGTACTTGAGTTTAGCGATGGCGAGTATCAACCATCATTTGATGAGAGCGTGCGAGGAAGTACGGTATTTATTATTCAATCAACATTTGCCCCTACCGAAAATTTATTTGAACTCCTGCTAATGATAGATGCTGCAAAACGTGCATCTGCATATAAGGTAGTGGCAGTAATTCCATACTTTGGTTGGGCAAGGCAAGACCGCAAAGAGCGATCAAGAGTTTCTATTGGCGCAAAGTTAGTCGCAAACCTTCTCAGCGTAGCAGGGGTTGACCGAGTAATGACCATGGATTTACACGCAGACCAAATCCAAGGTTTTTTTGATGTTCCCGTAGATTTGCTTTTCGCAAGTCGAGTATTTATTCCCTACATTCGCGGTTTGCAGTTAGAGAACCTTTCTATTGCAGCACCCGATATGGGTGGCGCAAAACGAGCAAATACCTATGCTAAGATTTTAGCAGCCCCAATGATTATTTGCCACAAAAGTAGAGAAAAGGCAAATGTCGTGGGAGAACTTACAGCGATTGGCGAGGTTGAGGGACGCAACATTATTATCTTAGATGATATGATAGATACAGCAGGCACTATATCTAAGGCAGCAGACGTACTCATGGAGAAGGGCGCAAAAAGTGTACGAGCCATTGCAACCCATGCAGTGTTGTCGGGTAAAGCCTATGAACGAATTGAAAAATCAGCCTTGGTTGAAGCAGTATTTTCGGACTCTATTCCCCTATCAAAAGACAAGTTATCGAACAAGATTCGAGTCCTTTCTACAGCCGAAATGCTTGCAGATGTAATAAACAAAGTATATTTAGGACAATCTATTAGTTCGCATTTTATACCCAATTAAATAAAATGGTTTTGCAAAACCCATTTTATTTTGTACCTTCGTGCGCTTTGTAAAAAAGCACATCTAAGCCTTACCAACAAAACCTTGTAAGGGGTGTGATGGGGAATCATAATTCTGAGTAACACTTAATTATTTATCAATGAAAACATTTGAATTAAAGGCTGTATCACGTACAGCAACAGGAAAAAAAAGTGCTGCAGTTTTGCGCGCTGAAAAAAATGTGCCTTGCACTATTTATGGCAATGGAGAAAATATTTTATTGACCGTATCGTCAGCAGATTTGCGTCATTTGGTATATACACCTAACGCCTATCTTGTAAATATTGATATTGCAGGAAAAAAGGAAACCGTAGTAATGCGTGAACTGCAAATTCATCCTGTTACTGATGAGATAATGCACGTTGACTTTTATCGTATTAACGAAACTAAACCTGTAGCAATTGACATACCAATTATATTAGAGGGAAATTCTGAAGGGGTAAAAAAAGGGGGAAAACTGCAACATACTTTACGCAAAATCAAAGTGTCTGCCCTTCCCAAAAACTTACCAGACTTTTTAAATGTTGACATTAGCCATCTTGATTTGGGTAAAAGTATCTTTGTAGGTGAGGTGTCATTTCCTAATGTAACAATATTAACCCCTAAAAGTGCTGTGGTTTGCGCTGTGAAGATGACACGTGCTGCATTAGGTGCTGCCGCTGCTGCCGCCGCTAATGCGAAAAAGAAATAAGTAGTTTTAGTTTTTTTATTGTATATCGTACAATGCCACAAAAGATTTTCACTTTTGTGGCATTGTGTTATATAAGAAAGTTCAATTACAAATTGCGATGAAATATTTAATTGCTTGCTTAGGGAATATTGGCGAAGAGTACAAAAACACTCGCCACAATATAGGCTTCAAGATTGCCGATGCCATGGCTGAGGAGAGTAATATTGGCTTCTCTGTAGAACGCTATGGCAGCATTGCAGAATTAAAACATAAAGGACGTAGTATTACCCTGCTTAAGCCTTCAACCTATATGAATTTAAGTGGCAATGCTATCCACTATTGGCTACAAAAACAAAAAATCCCATTAGAAAATTTACTTGTTGTACTTGACGACCTTGCAATTCCATTTGGCACTACCCGACTACGCAATAAGGGAGGAGATGGAGGACACAATGGACTGAAGCATATAAATGAGATTTTAGGACACAGCAGTTATGCACGCTTGCGTTTGGGTATAGGAAGCGAATTTGCTAAAGGCATGCAAGTAGATTACGTATTAGGAGAGTGGACAGAAGATGAACGTGCGCAACTAGGCAGCTTTTCTCTTAAAGCAAGTGATGCCATCCGTTGCTTTGTACTGCAAGGAGTTCAGCGTGCTATGAATATTGTAAACACAAATGTACAAGATAAATAAAGTGCAATTTACGAATGGAGAATTCTACGCCGAGAGCAGATAAATGGCTTTGGAGTGTACGCATATACAAAACTCGTAGTGATGCTGCTGAAGCTTGCAAAAATGGACGGATTAAAATTGCAGATATTATAGTAAAAGCATCACGCAGCCTGAATATTGGCGATATTATTGTTGTGCGAAAATCTCCCATTAATTATACCTTTAAGATTTTAGCATTTCCACCCTCTCGTGTTAGTGCAAAATTAGTAGATCAATACTGCGAAAATCTGACTACACAAAGTGAGTTGGATAAGTTAGATATAAATAAAAATTCAGCATTTGCTTATAGAGAAAAAGGCCTAGGACGACCAACAAAACGAGAGCGAAGAAAAATAGATGAAGCTCTTAATAATATAAATTAGAGGCATTTTTCAAAAAAACAGGCAAAAATATTGCAAAATAAGAAAATACAAATTATCTTTGCAGCGCATCTATGAAAGTAGGTATGCATTATAAATTCCTCAATAGCTCAGTTGGTTAGAGCACATGACTGTTAATCATGGGGTCCAAGGTTCAAGTCCTTGTTGAGGAGCATAAGAGAAGCCACTAAAAGTTACTATTTTAGTGGCTTTTTCTTTTGCAATATAAAGGTTT
>JBOFMS010000064.1:0-1703 GCA_051658505.1 Bacteroidales bacterium
CGAAGTCCTTTATTCGTTGCTGCATCAAACTCAACACCTAAGTATTGAAGATTTTCACAGACATCGGCTCTGACAAGGTCATCGTTTTCACCAACACCTCCAGTAAATACAATAAGGTCAACAGTACCCATAGAGGCAACGCTTGAGCCTATGAATTGTCGCACTTTATAGGAAAACATATCACGAGCTAATTTTGCTTTGGAATTGCCTGCAAGAGCAGCATCTTCTAAGTCGCGCATATCACTTGACATACCCGAGATTCCCACAAGTCCACTATCCTTATTGATAAGGTCATTCAAACCCTTTAGGTTTAAGTGCTCCTTATCGGCAATATAAAATATAACACCAGGGTCAATGGTGCCACTACGAGTGCCCATAATCAAACCATCTACAGGAGTAAATCCCATCGTAGTGTCGTAAGACTTACCTTGCTTAATTGCCGCAATAGAGGCTCCATTACCAAGGTGGCAAGTTACAACATTTACCTTATTGTAGTCCAAGCCAAGTATTCTACATGCTTTTTGCGCCACATAGCGATGACTTGTACCGTGGAAACCATAGCGACGTATACGATATTGCTCATAGTAGCGATAAGGTAAAGCATACAAATAAGCATGCTCTGGCATAGTTTGGTGAAACGAAGTATCAAAAACTGCAACCTGTGGCACATTTGGCAATAAGTTTTCCATTGAAAGAATACCGCGTAAGTTTGCAGGATTATGCAATGGAGCAAGTTCAATACATTGTTCAATAGCAGCCTTTACCTCAGAGGTAATTAAAGCACTATCCACAAAGAGTTCGCCTCCATGTACCACACGGTGCCCTACTGCTGCAATTTCATGAATATCTTTAATTACGCCATGCTCAGGGCTCACTAATGCCTCTAAAATCAGGTTAATACCTACCGTATGGTCGGGAATTGCGGGCTGTATCTTATAATCATCACCTCCTTCGGGTTGATGTTTAAAGATGCCTTCGGACAAGCCAATACGCTCAACAATGCCCTTTGCGAGTAGACTGTAATCTTCCGCAGAGTGCATTTGCATTAGTTGGTACTTTATAGATGAACTACCACAATTAAGAACTAAGATTATCATAATTAACTATTTTGTAAAAGTGTTGTTTAATAAACAATAAGAAACGTCTTGATTAGATGAGAAACAGGCAAGTATTATTTGTTCATCTAAAAGGTCACCAAAGGTATACATTTTTAGGTAAACTACTCTTGATTTTTTTCAAAAAAATAACACAAGATTAGATTTTTAGATTTACACATCATCATGCAAAAAAAACATATCTTTGTCGCTCTAAAATCAACACAAAGGGTGATACATCTTGAACAATCCGTAGCAGCTATTACTACACCTTTAGGCATGGGTGGAACTGCTGTTATTCGCATTAGTGGAAAAAACGCCATAACCATTGCAGACAATATTTTTGCAGGAAAAACATCTTTGCAAGAACAAGCAGCAAACACCATACAAGTGGGTAAGATTATGAGCAATAACACCTGTATAGATGAGGTTGTGGCAACTGTGTTTCATGCCCCACACTCGTTTACTGGTGAGAATACGGTTGAAATCTCCTGCCATGGTTCTATGTACATCCAACAAAAAACGCTTCAACTCTTAATTGATAATGGAGCGCAGTTGGCACAAGCTGGAGAGTTTACACTGCGAGCATTTTTGAATGGCAAAATAGAC
>JBOFMS010000065.1:0-7239 GCA_051658505.1 Bacteroidales bacterium
GAGTGTTCAGAAAGGTGCATGGGCACTGCGCACTGCTGACTTTTTACTGATCACGCTTGGTTCGGCAATAGTATATCAACACAAGGTACGAGGTGAAATAGTCGCCAATTGCCATAAAAGCCTTAAGGCAAACTTTGAAGTGCAATTACTAAGCGTAAAGGAAGTGCACAACGCCCTTGAACATATCTTACAAACTGCACATAAAATTAATCCCAGTCTGCGCATCATCTTTACCGTGAGCCCCATACGATACTCTCTTGCCGATATGCACCAAAATCAAATCAGCAAGGCAAGTCTATTGCTAGGATTACACGATTTTCTACAGCGGCACTCTGAGTGCTTCTACTTCCCTGCTTATGAAATTATGTTAGATGAGTTACGTGATTATCGTTTTTACAAAGCCGACATGCGACACCCCAATGACATAGCAGTGGAGCATATATGGCAAAAATTTGTGCAAATAGCCATTGCTCCTACCTCATTGACACATATGAAAAAAATAGAGAGCATGCTTGCTGTTAAACAACATCACCCCTTTAACCCATCTAGCCCTGACTATGCCGAACTATTGAGAAAGCAAACTAAGGTATTAGAAGAATTAGCAAGTATCTTCCCACATATTGATTGGAGAGAGGAGAAAGCATTTTTTAGTCCAACAAGTATGTAGCAATTACTCAATAATGATATAAGTTGACCAACCTTAGTTTCAAAAATAACTACAGCCCATTTAGCAAGTGCTCAAGAGCAAGGAGATCAGAAGTTCGTACTTGGCGCGGCTTACTGCCTTCTTGTCCACCGACAATGCCAGCTGCCTCCAATTGATCCATTATACGTCCCGCACGATTGTAGCCCAAGTTAAATTTCCTCTGAACTAAGGAGGTTGATCCCTGCTGCGTTTCGACCACAAGTCGTGCAACTTGCTCAAACATAGCATCACGTTTACTCAAGTCAAGTGATTCCATATTGCTTTCAGCATTTTCAGGCACATACTCTGGAAGTTCAAAAGCACAAGGATAGCCTTGTTGAGTGCCTATAAAATCAACCAAACGCTCCACCTCAGGAGTATCTACAAAGGCACACTGTACACGCACCATATCGCTCCCTGTAGCAACAAGCATATCGCCCTTGCCAACAAGATGTTGCGCTCCAGGAGTATCAAGTATTGTGCGAGAATCAATCATGCTGGTTACCCTAAAGGCTACTCGCACAGGGAAATTTGCTTTTATCAACCCTGTTATTACATTTGTGGTAGGGCGTTGGGTAGCAATAATAAGGTGGATGCCTATGGCTCGTGCTAATTGAGCAAGGCGCGCAATGGGCATCTCTATCTCACGCCCTGCAGTCATAATTAAATCTGCAAATTCATCAATTACCAATACAATATAGGGCAAATAACGATGCCCTTTTTTAGGATTAAGACGACGTGCTACAAATTTTTGATTGTATTCTTTAATATTACGCACAGTGGCTTCTTTTAGAAGATTGTAGCGTGCGTCCATCTCTATACATAAAGAGTTTACGGTATAAATTACCTTTTGATTATCCGTAATAATTGGCTCTTCAGCATCTGGAAGTTTAGCAAGAAAATGTTTCTCTATCTTTGAATAGAGAGGTAGTTCGACCTTTTTGGGGTCAACTAATACTAATTTGAGTTGCGAGGGGTGCATTTTGTACAGCAGGGAAGTTAGCACAGCATTTAAGCCAACCGATTTTCCTTGACCAGTAGCACCTGCAATTAGCAAGTGCGGCATTTTGGCAAGATCAAGTACAAAGGGCTGATTAGTGATAGTTTTTCCCAGCACAAGAGGAAGATCAAACTTGGTATTATTAAACTCTGGGGACTTTATAACCGACCGCATAGATACAATTTCTGGCTGTTGATTTGGCACTTCAATACCTATAGTCCCCTTACCTGGTATAGGCGCAATAATACGTATACCCAAAGCGGCAAGACTTAGTGCAATATCGTTCTCCAAGCCCTTAATTTTGGATATGCGTATACCAGGGGCAGGCACAATTTCATATAATGTTATCGTGGGACCAATAGTGGCTTTTATCTCTGATATGGTAATATTATAATGTCCTAAAGTGCGCACAATTTTATCCTTATTCGTTTCTAGTTCCTCTTTGGATACAGACTTGACATTGTGATCATAACTATTTAGTAGATCAACAGTAGGATATTTATAGAGAGGAAGATCAAGTGTAGGATCATAGGGATCTTGATTATGCACCACTTCGGAGTATTGTTTTCTATCCTCCTGAGAAGTATTACTCTGTAAAATAAGCTCCAACTCTTGCTCTATAAATTGCTCTTCCTCTTGGTGCTTATTCTCTTGTGATTCCGAAGAGGAGACTTTAAAATCTGGCGTATTTTCCTCTACAGTGAAAGGTATGCTTGCAGGAGTATCACCCACTTCCTTTGTATCCAGCGAAATATTATGACGTGGTATAGACTCAGACAAATTGGAAGGCCTTTCATTATTATCTATTTGTTTTTTTTTGAAAAATAGATATTGCTGTATAAAATGTATTCCTCGTTTATACAATGTTGAAATAATGCCATGTGTAAACATGGCGTAGGCAATGCACATAAGTATAATACTCCCAAACTTACCAAAAATAGCAAGCAACCAATCTTGTGCAATATAACGGCCATGCGCTCCCCCCCAACCTGCTCCATAAGCAAGACTCCGTGGAAAAAGCATACCCAAAGTAAGTGATATCAGTATAGTACTACAGCAGAGTATAAAACTTATACGAAGGAGTTTAAAATTTCTAAACTTAAGAGTATAGAGTGATAGTAAACCTAAAGCAATAGGGAGCAACAAGCCACTCACGCCAAATCCCTGAGTAATAATCAACAATGCAATACGACCTCCGAATTTTCCTCCAAGATTGTTGGCTAGCATATCCTTTTCAGGGGCAAATACTTGAACATTGCGTAAAGTGTAATCCTCTTGCCAATGGACAAAGAAGGATAAAATGGATACTATAACGTAGAATGCAAATATCAACGTCACTCCTGCAATGATATTTTTCACATATCTCCAAAATGGAGACTTCTTAAAATTCACACTACTCTTTACCAACATACTTTTCTACTGTAGTATATGCTCATACTGCGTCCAATTCTGCATAATATCCAATGCCTTTTGGTAGGCTTGATCTATTTGTGGGTACACTACTTCATAGTAGGCTCCTGTACTAAATAACTCTTGCGCTATAAGCCCTTTAAGTTGAGTGCAAATTTCGATCTTTGATTTTATTAACTCCGCCTCGTTACGCTCTAGTTTTTTCTTTTCAGCGAATACAACTAATTCCTCTAGAAGTTCTTCGGTTACCTCAAATTTCTCCTTAAACTGAGAAATGTTTTTGTAGCGTTTTTTGAGGAACTCACGATTTTTATCATTGTATTGCAAAGTAAACTGATTGAGTATACCCATACGCACAAGGCGACTGTGGTATTTAGAGTAGTTACTAGTGTCTACTGGCACAAAAATATCGGGCATTATACCTCCTCCTCCATATACATTTCGTTTGTTTTTAAGAGTCAAAAACTTGAGAGAATCGGGAAATGCCTGCATACTATCGGGGCTATATAACTCACCATTCGAAAAGCGTTTATAGAGGTCATTATAGTACTGCTCTATTTTTCCATTATTGTATGGACGCTGTATCATACGCCCCGTAGGAGTGTGATAACGTGCCACAGTAACGCGCACTAAAGAGGCATCAGGAAGTTCAATTTGATTTTGCACTAACCCCTTGCCAAAAGAACGCCTTCCAACAATGACGCCTCTATCCCAGTCCTGTATAGCACCGGCCAATATCTCGCTGGCAGAGGCAGACCCTTCATCAATAAGCACCACAACTTTAGCTTGTTCAAGTTTAGAAAGAGTGTCTGTGGACATAAAGTCTGTACGAGGGATAGCACGCCCCTCGTTATACACAATAAGTTGATCTTTTTCCATAAACTCATCGGCAATCCTTGTGGCAGCATCAAATAATCCTCCAGAGTTGGCGCGTAGGTCAAGTATAAGTCCTTTCGGCTTTTTGCCAAGTGCAATCAAAGCATCTTGAAACTCTTTGTGAGTGGTTCCAGCAAAACGGCCTAGGCGAATATAGGCGATGCCTGGAGCCGCCCAAAACTTAGCATCAAGGCTATATAAAGGTATTTTATCGCGCGTAATACTAAAATCAAGCAAATCCTTTGTATTGCGGCGAAGCACTTTCACATTCACAATAGTGCCTTTTGGTCCTTTGAGAAGTTTTTGCACTTCTGTATTTTTTAAGCCAACTCCTGCAATATTTTTACCGTCAACGTCAATAATTCTATCTCCGGCTTGTATCCCTAACCTTTGTGCAGGACCTCCTGCAATGGGTGACACAATAAGAAGAGTGTCCTCCATAATATTAAACTCAATACCTATCCCATCAAAGTTACCTGTAATTGCCTCGGTAGTTGCCTTAGCATCTTTAGCAGGAGTATAACTAGAGTGAGGGTCAAGTTCACCCAGTAACTTACTTATCATCTTCTCTGACAAAGCCTGTATATTAACTGTATCTACATAAGAAGAAGACAGTAAAAAAAGTAATCTTCCATATTTAAGCATTACATCATTTACGAGTTTAAGTTCTGATTGCGAAACGCTAAGTTTTTGTGCATTTACAGCAAAACTTCCTGTAATTAGCAATAAAATAAAGAGAGATTTTTTCATGGGTATTATATTAAGTATTCTGCAAATATCAATATTTTCTGCTTTGTATCTACTAGGGACACACTATCCCAAGGTAAAAAAACAAGCCTCGCAAAAGTAACATTTAATATATAACAGAGCAACATACAAGTGTTAAATGAAGTGAGCAAACTCAATGAGTATAGAGCAAGTTCACTCACTTGCAACAAAATCAATATGTATTTTCACCATTCCTTTTTATCATTCAAAAAAATGAATGTACCTTTGGAGTTCATTATAAATTAGATTTTGCATTCATACATTATGAAAAGATCATTCTTAGTTACGGCAACTTGCTTATTATTTTACTCAATAACCTTTGCACAGGCCAAGTATGTTTTCTTCTTTATAGGAGATGGCATGGGCATAGGCAGTATTAGTATTACCGAAAGTATTTTGTCTACACAACAGGGAAAGCACGAAAAGCAATCGCTGAGTTTCTCAAGTTTTCCTATTGTTGGCATAGCGCACACATTCTCTGCCAGCAATTTGGTTACCTGCTCATCTGCTGCAGGAACAGCATTAGCTACAGGCAACAAAACGCGCAATGGACGACTTGGAGTAAATGAAGAGGCAACCGCCAACTTTACTAGCATTGCTGAACGCTTCAAACAACAAGGCTATAAGGTTGGCATCACAACAAGTGTGAGTATTGACCACGCCACACCTGCTGCTTTTTATGCACATCAGCCTAGTCGCAGAATGCACTATGAGATTGGCAAAGACCTATGCAACAGCAACTTTGACTTCTTTTGTGGAAGTGGATTTCTTGAACCTCAGAGCAAAAGAAACGGTTCACAAGAAAATCTCTTTGATTTGGCGCACAATCAAGGATATTCAACAATTTTCAATCTTGATGAAGCTCGTAATTCTTCTGCACAAAAATTAATTGTTCTTCAACCACACAGCAAACCTGTAGAAGCTCTACCCTACGCTATTGATAAGGATAGCAGTGACTACACTTTGTCTCAAATTACTCAGCTGGCAATTGATAAACTGTTTAACAAAAAAGGTTTTTTTTTGATGGTCGAAGGTGGAAAAATTGATTGGGCTGGACACAATAATGATGCAGGAGCAATGGTTGGAGAAGTAATAGAGTTCTCTAATGCTGTAAAAGTAGCGCTTGCATTTTTAAAGAAATACCCCAAAGAAACCCTAATTGTGGTAACTGCAGACCATGAAACAGGAGGATTGAGTCTTGGTGCAAGTGAAAATAAACCTACTAATAATAGTAGTTTACTGATGCAAGTATCTTCAGTACAAAATATTGAGAAAATATTACAGAGACCTATTTCATTTAGCACCCTAAAACTCAAAGTCGAAAAGACATATGGTGTAGCATTATCATTTGTTGAAGAAAACCAACTACGCAAATGGTTTTCATCACGAGCAACTCAACTTCCAACAAGCGATACAGCAAACTATAGCATAGGACGTAAAAGCAATCTACATAAGGATATTGCTCGCATGATGAGTCGTAGCCAATCCGCTATATACAGCACTTTTGAACATACAGGTTCAATGGTACCTATATATGCAATTGGCAGTGGCAGTGAACTCTTTAATGGCGTTATGGACAACACCGAGATACCTAAAAAAATAATACGCGCAAGTCGATTAAAATGGTAGGAGGCTATCTCTGTAAAGTTGGCACTATAAGGAAAATATTAAAACGATTCACCCTAAGTACTGAAAAATATATTTAACTTTACTCGATGAATACTACAAACTTTATATTTTTTTTGAATCATTCAAAAAACCATAAAATGAAAAATCTCATGTTAACTATTGCAAGTGCTGCCATACTATCAAGTTGCAGCAATGAAAACCCTCTATTAAGCGAATTTGCAACCCCTTACGGAGCAACACCCTTTGACAAAATCAAGAACGAACACTATATGCCCGCGTTTAAGCAAGGCATGAAAGAGGGGCGTAAGGAGATTGCTGCAATTGTTGAAAATACTGCTACCGCAACCTTTAACAATACTATTGAGGCATTAGAGTATAGTGGAACTTTACTGAATCGCACATCAAGCATTTTTTTTAACCTAAATGAGGCAGAAACAAGTGCAAAAATGCAAGCAATTGCTCAAGAGGTTGTCCCCTTGCTAACGCAGTATAGCAATGACATTAGTTTAAACGAGAAACTATTTGAACGAGTGAGAGAAGTATATAACAATGCTGACCGTGCAAAACTTATGCCTGAACAAATAATGTTACTTGAAAAAACATATAAATCATTTACAAGAAAAGGAGCCAACTTAAATCCCGAAAACAAAATAAAGTATCGTGCCTTGTCCGAAAAACTCTCAATGCTTACACTTGATTTCAAAAAAAATGTACTTGCTGCAACTAATGCTTACTCAATGACTCTAACAGATGCAAATCAATTAAAAGGTTTACCTGAGGGAGTAGTAGAAGAAGCGGCAAAAGTATCACAAAGTAAAGGCATCGAGGGGTGGACTTTCACCTTACAACAGCCCAGTTATGCTCCATTTTT
>JBOFMS010000066.1:0-8484 GCA_051658505.1 Bacteroidales bacterium
TCCTCAAACAGGTACAATGGGTGATGGTTGGGTATACACCTACGATGCCGACAAAATTAGAGGCTTTAAGCAAACCCATCAACCAAGCCCTTGGATAAATGATTATGGGCAATTTTCGATTATGCCCATTACTGGAAAAGCGGTGTTTAATCAAGATAAAAGAGCAAGTTGGTTCTCACACAAGGCAGAAGAAGCAAAGCCCTACTACTACAAAGTATATTTGGCAGACCATGACGTAATTACCGAAATTGCACCGACTGAACGTGCGGCGATATTTAGATTTACATTCCCTAAACAAGACAGTTCTTTCGTAATTGTAGATGCTTTTGATAAGGGTTCATCTATAAGCATTATTCCTGACGAAAACAAAATAATAGGATATACAACAAGAAATAGTGGAGGAGTGCCTGACAATTTCAAAAACTACTTTGTCATAGTATTCGATAAGCCATTTACCTATACTTCTACGGTTTCTGATGGTAAAATAAATACTCAAATACTAACTACTACCACAGATCATGCAGGTGCAATTATTGGTTTCAAAACCAATAAAGGCGAAGTGGTTCACGCACGTATAGCCTCATCGTTTATTAGTGCAGATCAAGCTGAGCTAAACCTAAAAGAGTTAGGCTCAAATACCTTTGAACAAGTGAAGGATAGTGGGCGTAAAATTTGGAATGAAACACTTGGACGCATTGAGATTAAAGATAATGACATTGATAATATTCGCACATTTTACTCTTGTCTGTATCGTTCCGTATTATTTCCTCGTAGTTTTTATGAGTATGATGCAGAGGGCAAGATAATACACTACAGTCCATATAACGGCAAGGTCCTACCAGGCTATATGTTTACAGATGCTGGCTTTTGGGACGTTTTCCGCAGTTTATTTCCCTTGCTGAACCTTATGTATCCCTCAATGAATGCAAAAATGCAGGAGGGTCTAGCCAATACCTATAAAGAGAGTGGTTTTCTGCCAGAGTGGGCAAGCCCCGGTCATCGCGATTGTATGATTGGTAATAATTCTGCCTCTGTGGTTGCCGATGCCTACCTAAAAGGATTAAGAGGTTATGAGATTGATACACTTTGGGAGGCATTGAAAGTAGGAGCTAATAGTGTACATCCAACAGTTCGCTCAACAGGTAGAGAGGGTTTTGAGTACTACAACAAACTTGGCTATGTGCCTTATGATGTAAAGATTAAAGAAAATGCTGCTCGAACCCTCGAGTACGCCTTTAATGATTGGAGTATTTACAAACTTGGGCAAGCATTGGGCAAACCTAAAAAGGAAATTGAAATTTATGCCAAACGTGCAATGAACTACAAAAAACTCTTCGATAAAGAAACTAGTTTAATGCGTGGTCGTAATGCAGATGGCAGTTTTCAATCACCCTTTAATCCATTAAAATGGGGCGATGCCTTTACAGAAGGTAATAGTTGGCACTACACTTGGTCGGTATTTCATGACCCACAAGGCTTAATCGATTTAATGGGAGGCAAAACGCAATTTAATCAAATGTTGGACTCTATATTTATAGTCCCCCCAACATTTGATGATAGTTACTATGGTTTTGTAATTCATGAAATTAGAGAGATGCAAATAATGAATATGGGGAATTATGCACACGGCAATCAGCCCATTCAACACATGATTTATCTTTATAATTATTCAGGGCAACCATGGAAAGCGCAATATTGGTCGCGCGAAATTATGGATAAACTATATACGCCCAATCCTGATGGCTACTGTGGCGATGAGGATAATGGACAAACCTCTGCTTGGTATGTATTCTCTGCAATGGGTTTTTATCCTGTTTGCCCAGGTACTGACCAATATATTTTAGGGTCACCTTATTTTAAGGAAATGAGATTGCACTTGGAAAGTGGCAAAACTGTCAATATCTCGGCTCCTAATAATAAGGAAAAAAATAGATATGTTATGGATTATGAACTCAACGGTGCGTCTTATTCCAAAAACTATATTACGCATCAAGACTTGATGAATGGTGCTAATATTAAAATTACAACTAGCGACTCTCCCAACCTAGAGCGTGGTACAGAAGAAGACGCCATTCCATACTCGTTTAGTTCTGAATTAAAAAAAACTGCAAAAAAGAAGAGAAAGTAGTTCTCTTAAAAAAACATCTGAAAAATGAAAAGAATATTTTTTACGCTACTCTGCATACTCGTATATATATTTTTAGCAAACGATACTTTTTCACAAAAAAAGAAAAAAGTAAAAGCAACAAAAATTGTTCAACTTGCCTCAAAGTATGATACCTCTTATAGACCTCTGAAAGAAGAGAGACTATTTACATCAACAATTATTGATTCAGAAATTGAGCGAGTATCAAAACTCTTAAAAAGCAAAAAACTTGCGTGGATGTTCTCTAATTGTTTTCCGAATACACTTGAAACAACCGTGCATTATCGTGAGAAAAATGGAAAGCCGAATACTGTGGTGTACACAGGTGATATTCATGCTATGTGGCTTAGAGATTCAGGAGCACAAGTTTGGCCTTACGTTTCATACGCTAATCAAGATTCCAGTCTAAGAAAAATGATTGCAGGGGTAATTCACCGTCATTTTTCATCGATTAACATTGATAGATATGCCAATGCATTTAATGATAGCATTGACTATGAAAATAAATGGATGACGGATAATACCAAAATGATACCTGAGGTATATGAGCGGAAGTGGGAAATTGACTCACACTGCTACCCTATACGCTTAGCACATCACTATTGGAGAACCACAGGCGACACTACTGTATTTGACGAAGAGTGGTTAAAGGCAATAAACAACATCTTGCTTACCTTTAAAGAGCAACAAAGAAAAGAGAGTTTAGGTCCTTATTATTTTACAAGAGTAACAGATAGACAGGGCGATACTAAAATTAATAGAGGTTATGGCAACCCAGTAAGACCTGTTGGTTTAATTGCTTCAACATTTCGCCCTTCAGATGATGCAACTACATTTGAATTTTTAATCCCCTCTAATTTTTTTGCAGTTACTTCCTTACATAAAGCTGCGGAAATATTAGAAACTGTTAATAATCAAGTGCAAATTGCACAAGAATGTAGAGAGTTAGCAAATGAAGTGGAGCGAGCACTTAAAGAGTATGCCGTATATAATCACCCTAAGTATGGCAAAATATATGCTTATGAGGTTGATGGTTATGGCAATCAACTTATAATGGACGATGCAAATGTGCCGAGTTTGCTTGCCATGGCCTACCTTGGTGACGTTGACGTTAACGACTCGATTTATCAAAACACCCGCAATTTTGTTTGGAGTTTAGATAATCCTTACTTCTTTAAGGGCAAAGCAGGCGAGGGCATTGGAGGTCCACACTGTGGACTAGATATGGCGTGGCCAATGAGTATTATGATGAAGGCCTTTACAAGCCAAAGCGATGACGAAATAAAATATTGCATAAAAATGTTGATGGACACTGATGCCGAAACAGGATTTATGCATGAATCTTTTCATGTTGAGGATGCTAAAAATTTTACTCGATCATGGTTTGCTTGGCAAAACACGCTGTTTGGTGAATTAATTATTAATTTGATTGATAAAGGAAAGTTAGATTTACTGAATACAATAGAGTAGATACAGGTATAATAATTGAATAAAGATTTAGGTTATGAAAAACTATTTGAAGATATTGACATTATTCTTGACTACAACAATTGCTCTTTTTTCATGTAACTTATTCGCTCCAAAAATAGATTTAAATTTAATACCTTACCCCTCTTCAGTTAAAATGAAGCGTGGTAGTTTTTTGTTGAATGCTCAAACAGTTATACATTCAAATTTAGATAGTACAAACTTAAGTAACTTGACACTATTTCTTAAAGAAACTCCACTTGATTTACCTTTAAGCAAAGATAAGCCACAGAAGAATCTGATATACTTAGAAAAAGTCGATTCTTCTGCTACTTATCCTACCTCAGAGAGTTACGGCCTTTCAATTAATGCAAGTTCAATAACAATATCTGCAAGTTCTAATGCAGGTTTGTTTTATGGGGTACAATCATTGCTCCAAATCATACGCTTAAATGCGATAAAACAAGAAATCCCTGCAATTATCATTCGTGATACTCCACGTTTTCCATATCGTGGAATGCACTTAGATGTTTCGCGTCATTTTTTCAGTAAAGAGTTTATAAAAACCCAACTTGATGCAATGGCATCTTATAAATTAAATCGCTTTCATTGGCATTTAACTGACGGTGCTGGCTGGAGAATTGAAATAAAAAAATATCCCTTATTGACAGAAAATGCAGCTTGGCGACCTTATAACTCTTGGAAAGAATGGAATAAAGATGGACGTAAATATTGCTCAAAAAATGACCCTAAGGCTATGGGGGGCTATTACACACAAGAGGACATCAAAGAGATTGTTGCCTACGCACAAGCACGTCACATTACGGTTATCCCCGAAATAGAAATGCCAGGGCACTCTGAAGAAGTTTTAACTGTATACCCAGAATTATCGTGTGCAGAGAAACCTTATGAAAATTCTGATTTTTGTGTGGGAAATGAACAAACATTTACCTTTCTCCAAAATGTACTTATTGAGGTAATGGAATTATTCCCCTCTGAATATATCCATATTGGAGGAGATGAGGCTGGTAAGGCTGGCTGGAAAACTTGCCCAAAATGTAAAACCCGAATGCAAACTGAAAACCTAAAAGATGTAGATGAGTTGCAAAGTTATATGATACATCGCATTGAGGAATTTTTGAATGCAAATGGCCGAAAACTATTAGGATGGGATGAAATCATGGAGGGAGGTTTAGCTCCTAGTGCTACAGTAATGGCATGGCGTGGAGAGGAGGCAGGCATTAAAGCAGCTCGTTTGGGACATCAAGTAATTATGACACCTGGCACTCATTGTTATTTTGACTTTGCACAAGATGACCCAACTTTTGAACCCGAATGTATAGGTGGATATTTACCTCTGCAAAAGGTATATAATTACAATCCTACCTCAGACTCTTTAACTGCAAAACAGAAAAAACTGATAGTTGGTGTACAAGCCAACCTTTGGACAGAGTATATTGGTACACCTCAATATGCAGAATATATGATTTATCCACGAGCTCTTGCTTTGGCAGAAGTTGCATGGACAGCGCAGAACCAAAAATCATGGTCAGACTTTCATCGTAGAACCTTACTGGCTGTAAATGATTTGAAAGATAGAGGATATAATCCATTTTCATTATCAAATGAAAGAGGAAATAAGCCTGAGAGCGAGCAAACAATTACACATTTAGCAACGAATAAGCCTATACAGTACAATGAAAAATACTCTACACAATACCCTGCAGGAGGCGACAATGCCCTACTCAATGGCATAAGAGGTGGATGGAACTATAGTGACCAGTTATGGCAGGGCTTTTCAGGTGAAAATATGGATGTGGTGATTGACTTAGAAACGGCAACAAATATTAGTTCCATTAGTGCAGAGTTTATGCAAATTACTGGAGCTTGGGTTTGGACTCCTAATTTTGTAGAAATTGAAGTTTCTGATGATGGTGTTAGTTTTACCCCTTTGGCACGCATAGATAATAATACCGCTCGCGAATACGATAAATTAGCATTTCAAAACTTTGCTTGGAGTGGAAGTGTAACAACACGCTATGTGCGCTACGTGGCACATATACAGCAAAAAAACGATTTTATATTTACTGACGAGATTATTATTCTTTAAGCCGCAGTCCAATGAAACTAAGCAAAACACGTCCTACCACTTGGATTCCTACCCTCTATTTTGCAATGGGAATACCCTTCATTGTTCTCAACATGGTTTCAGTTTTAGCGTTTAAGGGTATGGGCGTTTCCGATACTCAAATTGCTTTGTGGACATCGTTAATTATGATTCCTTGGAGTTTGAAGTTTCTATGGAGTCCATTTCTTGAGATGTATAAGTCAAAAAGATTTTTTGCCATCACCACACAGTTAATTGCAGGCGTTGGTTTTATTTTGATTGGCTTATCACTACAACTACCTTTTTTCTTTGCCTGTGCCATTAGTTTAATGTCTCTTGTCGCCCTTAGTGGAGCAACTCATGATGTAGTTACAGATGGCATCTATATTGCAGAATTAGACAAAGCACAACAAGCAAAATATATTGGTTGGCAAGGAGCGTTTTACAATCTTGCAAAGATTGTTGCCACAGGAGGTTTGGTTTGGTTGGCAGGTTGGCTTTTCTCGTATTTTTTGGGACAAAACAATGGAGTGCAAATAGCAGAAAAGGCTGCAACCATAAAATCTTGGACATATATATTCTTTATTTTAGGTGCAATAATGGGGCTTATTGCCTTATATCACTGGTTTGTTCTGCCCAAAGGTGGTGAGCAAAAAAAGATAACCTCAGGAAAGGAAAGTTTACTGGAACTAAAAGCAGTACTGCTTGACTTCTTCAAAAAGGCGAATATCATTTATTACATTTTCTTTATTGTTTTGTATCGTTTTGCGGAGGGATTTGCTATCAAAATTGTTCCACTCTTCTTAAAAGCAGAGCGTGCCATTGGTGGTTTGGGACTTAATGAGCAAGAAATTGGAGTATACTATGGAACGTATGGAGCAGCCTCCTTTGTGCTAGGCTCAATGCTGGGTGGTTATTACATCTCAAAGTTTGGGCTTCAAAAAACACTTTTTTACCTATGTATGGCGTTCAATTTGCCCTTTATAGCCTATGCTTTACTGGCAATTTATCAGCCCTTTAATGTGTTTTTAATAGGCGGTGCTGTTGCCATAGAATATTTTGGCTATGGCTTTGGTTTTGTTGGTCTTATCATCTTTATGATGCAGCAAATAGCCGTTGGTAAGCATCCTATGGCGCATTATGCCTTTGCGTCTGCCATTATGAATTTAGGTGTGATGCTACCAGGTGCAATCAGTGGTTTTATAAGTGATTATTTGGGATATATGCACTTCTTTATTTTTATTTTAGTTGCTACAATTCCTGCCTTTTTAATCACCTACTTTGTCCCCTTTACTTATCCTGACAAAAAATCAAACGAATAAAAACCTATTTTAATTTATCAAAACAATGAGTGCAAAAAAACCAATCCTTCCATGGGAAGATCGTCCCAATGGCTGTAAAGACATTTTATGGCGTAGTGTTGCTAATCCAATTATACCTCGCAACTTACTGTCTACCTCTAACAGTATATTTAACAGTGCTGTAGTTGAGTTTGAGGGTGGTTATGCAGGTGTTTTTCGCTGCGACGACACCAATAGACGCATGCGTCTACATGTAGGATTTAGTGCCGATGGTGTAAACTGGAATATTCAAGAAGAAACCTTGAAGTTTGAGTGTAAAGATAAAGAAATTGGAGAATGGGTATATGGCTATGACCCAAGAGTTTGCTTTATTGAAGACCGCTATTATGTAACTTGGTGCAATGGTTATCATGGTCCTACAATTGGAGTGGCTTATACTTACGACTTCAAAAGGTTTCATCAATTGGAGAATGCCTTTATGCCCTTTAATCGCAATGGAGTTTTATTCCCTCGTAAGATAAATGGACGTTTTGCCATGTTGAGTCGTCCAAGTGATAATGGACACACTCCGTTTGGCGATATTTTCTATAGCGAATCTCCCGATATGGAGTTTTGGGGACATCATCGCCATGTAATGGCTCCAGCACCCTTTGAGCAAAGTGCTTGGCAATGTGCAAAAATAGGAGCAGGTCCAATACCAATTGAAACACCTGATGGATGGTTGCTTATTTATCACGGAGTTCTTAACTCTTGTAATGGCTTTGTATATAGTTTTGGTTCTGCCTTACTTGACCTAGACAAGCCTTGGATTGTAAAGTATCGCTCAGGTCCATACTTAATTGCTCCGCGCGAACTTTATGAGTGTGTAGGCGATGTGCCAAATGTTTGTTTCCCATGTGCCGCTTTACATGAGAACGAAACAGGACGTATTGCAATTTATTACGGCTGTGCTGACACTGTTACAGGATTAGCTTTCGGGTATATACCCGAAATTATTGAGTTTACAAAGCGCACAAGCATCGTTTAATCCTTTAGATACAACTCATTTACAATGATAAAATACATCACTGCCTTAGTTTTACTACTCACAAGTGTATGGCATGGACATACTGCAGAATTGGATAGTTCATCGTCTATTTATTACGTCAACCCTTTTATAGGAACAACTAATTTTGGAACAACTAACCCTGGAGCAGTCTGTCCTAACGGTATGATGTCGGTAGTGCCTTTTAATGTAATGGGTTCTGAGGATAATAAACATGATAAAGATGCAAGATGGTGGTCAACTCCCTACGAGTATCATAATAGTTTTTTTACAGGCTATTCTCATGTTAACCTAAGCGGAGTGGGCTGTCCAGATTTGGGCTCACTCCTTTTAATGCCTACAACAGGCGATTTAAACGTTGACTACAAAGAGTATGGCAGCACCTATAAAAACGAAAAAGCATCACCTGCTTACTACA
>JBOFMS010000067.1:0-1743 GCA_051658505.1 Bacteroidales bacterium
CAAAAAATATTCCCATAGCTCTACATGAAACTTTCTGCATTGCAAAAAGTGGGTGTAGAACTATGGGAATACTTTTGAAAGAGGGAGGGAGGCTGCAAGTGCTCGGCAGTTGTTGCCCTCAGGCTCGTTACTCTTTTACAGCAAATTTAAGAGCCTTCAGTTTGTCCCAATTACCTCGTGTAAAATCGGGTATGCGCACAGGCTTTGAACCACTCTCGATAGAGATAGCGGTAAGGGGTATAAGGCAGCACCATTCTGCAAGGTCATACACGTCCATGTCTAAGGGTAAACCGTTTTGCAAACAGTAGATAAGACGATAATCCATGATATAGTCCATACCACCATGTCCGCCAACTTTTTTTGCAGTAGCCTCAAGTTCAACATGAATGGGGTGCTTGTAGGCTTGCATAAGTTGAGTTTTGAGTTTGTCACTTACAAAACTATGCCCATCAAGTTTTTCGTGATTTTGCACCAAAGTGCTATCAAACTTGGGAGCATCGAAGGCGTATCCCTGAACAGGATATTTATTGGCAAATCCTTTGGTACCTGTTAGTTGATACATGCGGTCGTAAGGGCGAGGTGTGGCTACGTTGTGTTGAATGTTTATCATCTTACCTTTTTCGGTGTGAATAAGGGTAACGGTGTGGTCGCCATTGCGAAAGTCTTTGGATACGTCGCGCCCTTGAGTGCGCTTAATAAACTCAGGAATGGATACGGTTTTGGTTTGCATCGAAACAAGAAAGTTCATCTTGTCGCCACGATGTATATTCATGGCTTGACACACAGGTCCAAGTCCATGTGTGGGATACAAGTCGCCAAAGTGTTTGATGTTGTACTCCAATCTCCAATCATTCCAGTAGTCTTTCCAAAATGGTTCAAGATTGTGAATGTATGCTCCTTCGGCATATAGTACCTCACCAAATAGCCCTTGTTGTGCCATATTGAGCGATGTTAGTTCAAAAAAGTCGTACACACAGTTTTCTAATTGTATGCAGTGTTTGCGGGTTTGTTCGGAGGTGTTAACCAAGCCCCAAATTTCGTCTAATGTCATGGCAGCAGGCACCTCAATGGCAACATGCTTGCCATCTTTCATTGCTTGTATGCCTATTGTGGCGTGGGTATCCCAAGGGGTTACTACATACACAAGGTCGAGGTCGGGCATGGCAGTGAGTTCTCTCCATGATTCAGTGCTACCAAAAAACTCTTTGGCACGCGCTCTTCCCATTGCCTCAAGTTTATCGTTCACCTTGGTGATGCTCTCTTGATTCATATCACACAAGGCAGCAATCTCTACGTTGGGTATGTGACACATGCGCTGAATTGCTCCTGGTCCACGCATTCCTAAGCCAATAATGCCTACTCGCACAACAGGAATTGGGTCGCAACGCAACTCCAATACATGGTTTGCTCCTGCTGGGCGTTGGGGTTGAGGAAGCACAATGTAGCCCTCTGTATCGATAGGGTACTTTGCTGCGGCGTTGGTGCATTGTGTGAGCGTGCAAATGCTCAATAGTAGTGCTGCTGTAATTAAACTTAAATTTTTCATAGTCATTAAAAATATTATTTTGAAAATTTATTAAGATACGCTTTTACTTTCTTTATGTCTTCTTGTAAATTTTTACCCGTAAGCTTGCCTTGTGCAAAGGGTTGCAATAGTTTTTTTAGAGCTTGCTTGTGTTCCGATTTTTGTTTAAGCACTTCTATCTTTTCAAAGATTTGAATGCCCTCGATGAGTTTCTCGAA
>JBOFMS010000068.1:0-9437 GCA_051658505.1 Bacteroidales bacterium
GCTTGTAGTGATACCTCTTTTCTACTTTTTAGCCGTAGTTGTTTTGGTGGTACGAGTAGTTTTTTTCACAGTCGCTTTCTTTTTCACGGCTGTTTTTTTTGCAGGAGTTTTAGTTGCAACTACTTTTTTGCGTCCAAAGCGTGATTTTTTCGGAGCGTCTTTTTGCTCTTCCATCAAAGCAGTGCATTGCTCAAATGTTAATGATGAGGGTTCGGTGCCTTTTGGAATTTTGTAGTTTACGCCAGCACACGCAAAGTATGGACCATATCGACCATTGAGTACTTGTAGGTCGGGGTTCTCTGGAAATGTTTTGATGAGTTTTTCACGCTCTTGCTTACGTTTTTCTTCGATTAACTCAATGGCACGCTCAAGGGTAATGCTCATAGGGTCATCAACATTGCGTTTGAGTGAGGTAAATTTACCACTGTGCTTAACATAGGGTCCAAATCTGCCAATGGCTACGCTAACGGGAGCCTCTTCATAATCGCCAAGTGTACGAGGCAATTCAAATAATTTTAGAGCCTCTTCGAGGGTAATGGTTTCGATGAGTTGCCCTTTTTGGAGATTTGCATATTGTGGTTTTTCATCATCTTCGGATTGTCCTATTTGTGCAACAGGTCCAAAGCGTGCAATGCGTACCAATATGGGTTTGCCTGATTTTGGGTCTGTACCCAAAATGCGTTCAACATTGGCACGGTCTGAGTTATCGGTAACGTGCTCTACGGTTTTGTGAAAGGGCTTGTAAAAGCCGTCTATCATCTTACTCCATTGAATAGAGCCTTGTGCAATTTCATCAAACTCTTCTTCAACCTTTGCCGTAAAGCTGTAGTCCATTACTTTTGGAAAATGTTCTGATAAAAAGTCGGTAACGACCATACCTACATCGCTTGGAAAAAGTTTTGAGCGTTCAACGCCCGTATTCTCTGATAAGAGTTTGTCGGTAATTTTACCATCTATCAAACTCAACTGTAGATACTGGCGTAGAGTGCCTTCTCTGTCCTCCTTTAAGATATATCCTCGATTGATAACCGTGGATATGGTGGGGGCATAGGTTGATGGGCGACCAATGCCCAGTTCCTCTAACTTTTTTACTAAACTTGCTTCGGTATAACGTGCTGGGCGTTGCGAAAAGCGTTGCGTAGCGACAATGCTTTTGGGCAATAAATCTTGTCCCACTGTTAATACAGGTAAGAGTCCTTCAGTTTCTGCACTTTCGCCCTCTTCGTCTTCCTCTTTTGACTCCATGTACACCTTCAAAAATCCATCAAAAAGCAAGACTTCTCCTGTTGCCACAAATTTATTTGGAGCGTTTGAGATAGCAATGTCAACAATGGTGCGTTCAAGTTTTGCATCGCTCATTTGCGAGGCAATGGTGCGTTTCCAAATCAATTCATAAAGACGTTTTTCTTGTGCCCCAACATCGCCCACCGTGGGTTTGTCAAGGTAAGATGGGCGAATTGCCTCGTGTGCCTCTTGCGCTCCTTTGGTTTTGGTGCTATATCGGCGAGTGTGCAAATACTCTTCGCCATACATATTGGTAATGGCAGATTTTGCAGAGGCAATGGCTTGTTCTGATAGATTAACGGAGTCGGTACGCATATAGGTAATGTAACCTGCCTCGTAAAGACGTTGAGCAACGCTCATGGTTTGTGCAACCGAAAAGCCTAATTTGCGGCTTGCCTCTTGTTGTAGTGTTGAGGTAGTAAATGGAGCAGAGGGGCTTTTTTTAGCAGGCTTTTTTTCGATATGCTGTACGTTAAATGAGGCTGTTGCACACTTTTCAAGTAAAGAACGTGCTTCGTTTTCATTCTTAAATTTGGTAGATATTTCGCCTTTGAGTATGCTTTTATCTACCTTAAAGTTGCCCACTATTTTATAAAAGGCTTCGGACAAAAACTTTTGAATTTCACGCTCTCTATCTACAATTACCCGTACTGCAACCGATTGCACTCTACCTGCCGAGAGTTGCGACTTTACTTTTTTCCACAAAATGGGCGAGAGTTCAAATCCCACTAAGCGATCAAGTACACGGCGTGCTTGTTGTGCGTCAACCAAGTCTTGGTTCACTTGACGTGGATTTTCAATAGCATTGAGTATTGCACTTTTAGTGATTTCATGAAACACAATGCGCTTTGTTTTCGTGGGGTCTAATTTAAGCGTTTCTTGTAAGTGCCAAGCAATAGCTTCTCCCTCACGGTCTTCATCGGACGCCAACCATACGGTTTTTGCACCTTTTGCAGATTTTTTTAATTCAGCCACCACTTTTTCCTTTCCATCAGCCACAATATATTGAGGAGTATATCCATTGGCAATATCGACCCCAAAATCCTTTTTTGCTAAATCACGAATGTGTCCAAAACTTGATTTAACAAGGAAGTCTTTCCCCAAAAACTTCTCAATTGTTTTGGCTTTGGCAGGGGACTCAACGATGACTAAATTATCTTGCATAATGACAGAAAGGGTAAAAAAATGTGTGCAAAGTAACGCATTAAAGCAATTACATTCAAAATTTTTAACGGAGTTTTAACTTTAATCAGGTAATTGCCTAAGAATTAAAGGCTACTTTTGGGGCAAAAATTAAGGGTTCAAGTTATGGTTAGTGCTAAGAAGGTGTGGTTTGTTTTGATTTTTTATGGGTGTATTATAACACCCATTGTATTTTTATGCACCATGCTTATATTGGTTAACAATGAGTACTTTGGAACGATGCCCACTTTTGAAGAGTTGGAGAATCCAAAGAGTAATGTTGCCACAGAGGTTTTTTCAGAAGACCATAAATTATTAGGTACTTTTCATATAGAGAACCGTTCATTTGTTACGTTTGAAGATATATCCCCCAATCTCATAAAAGCTCTCATTGCCACCGAAGATGCACGCTTTGAAGAACATTCGGGTATTGACATGATAGGGCTTGCACGTGTAGTGGTACGCACTATTGCCATGGGCGATAAAACACAGGGAGGAGGAAGTACCATTACACAGCAACTTGCTAAAAATCTTTTTCCACGAGATAATTACGAGAATGAAACAACCCTTCGCCGCTATAGTCGCTTATTTATCGTTAAATTAAAAGAGTGGATTACTGCCGTAAAGTTAGAGCGCAATTATACCAAAAAAGAAATCTTAGCGATGTACCTTAATATTGTTCCCTTTGGGAGCAACGCATTTGGTATTCGCTCGGCAGCAGCAACCTTTTTTAATAAGCACCCCTCGCAACTACTTATCGAAGAGGCGGCTCTTTTGGCAGGAGTTGTAAATGCTCCCACACGATATAGTCCAGTGCGCAATCACGATAATGCGATGATACGTCGTAACTTTGTGATGAAGCAAATGGTGCGAGCACATTATTTGCCAGAGTCTATTTATCAAGATTTATGCACACGTCCTATTGTTCTTAAATACAAGCAGCAAGACCATAATACAGGGCTTGCCACTTATTTTAGAGAACGAGTGCGCCAAACTCTTTCGGCAAAAAAGCCAGAACGAAGAAGATATGCTACAAAAGAGGATTATTTTGCAGACTCAATAGAGTGGCATCAAAATCCTGCTTATGGCTGGTGCAATAAAAACCTAAAGCCCGATGGTAGCCCCTATGATATTAATCGAGATGGGCTGAAAATTTACACTACTGTAAATTCAAAAATGCAACAGTACGCAGAAGATGCCCTTGTTGACCACCTTAAATATTCTTTGCAGCCTGCATTAAACTATGAAATCAAAGCCAAAAATGGACGTGTTTTTGGTTCATCGATAAATGATGAGCAAGAGGAGGAGTTAATTATACGAGCCGTTAAGCAAACCGAACGTTATCGTGTATTGAATAAGGCGGGCTGGTCAATAGAGACAATTATGTATAACTTTCATCAGCCTGTGAATATGACTATTTTTACTTGGGATAAAGGCGAAGTGGAAGTAAAGATGTCACCTCTTGACTCAATTATGTACTATAAATCCTTTTTGCGTGCCGCCTTTATGGTAATGAGTCCGAAAACAGGACATATTAAAGCCTATGTTGGAGGTCCAAACTTTAAGTACTTTAAGTATGATATGGTTAAGCAAGGCAAGCGACAAATTGGCTCTGTTATTAAGCCATTTCTGTACACCCTTGCCATGCAAGAGGGCTATCACCCTTGCTACAAAGTGCCAAACATTCCACAAACCTTTGTTGAGGGCAATACCACTTGGACGCCCAAAAATGCCTCCGCTACCTCTCAAGATGGTAAAATGGTTACACTTAAATGGGGTTTATCTCTTAGTGTTAACAATATATCGGCTTGGCTAATAAAACAATTTAATCCCCAAAACTTGGTAGAGATATGCCATAAAATGGGAGTAAATAGTCATATTCCTGCTGTTAATTCTGTGTTTTTAGGAACAGCAGAAGTTTCGGTCTATGAAATGGTGAATGCTTATGCAACCTTTGCAAATAAAGGCGTTAAAGTAATGCCACAAATGATAACTCGCATTGAAGACCGCAATGGAAATCAACTTGCAAATTTTACCGCAACTCATCAAACAGAGGCTATCAGTGAACAAGCCGCTTATTTAATGACGAACTTGCTACAGGGAGTAGTAATGGGAGGAACGGCAATACGCCTAAAGAATGTGTATGCACTCCAAGGACAAATTGGAGGTAAAACAGGCACCACTCAAAACCAATCAGATGGTTGGTTTATGGGTATTACTCCACAACTTGCGGGAGGTGTATGGGTAGGTTGTGATGATAGAACAGTACACTTTGAAAGTTTGCGTACTGGAGGTGGTTCAAATTCAGCACTTCCTATATTTGGAATGTTTTTACAAAAGGTATATGCAGATAAATCCTTAGATATTTCTGAAAATGCAGTGTTTGAAGCTCCATTAAATCTGCGTAAAGTAAATCTTAATTGCAATACTTACGAGAGTGAAAACAACTCTGCCTCACTTGATAACTTTGGGCGCAAAACTCAGAAAAAGAAGGTAGATGATGAGTTTTTTTAAGAATAGATTGTCCTTAAAGGAGAAATAAAAAGTCTCGCAAAATATAAACCTTGAAATTTATATTCTGCGAGATTTCTTTTAGGAGTGTATTTCATTGATACATTCTATTCGTTGTTTCAATCAAAAATACAGGTAAAAAAAATAGCAGCAAACTGTGAAGGTTTGCTGCTGTTTTTTTTTAGAGAAGGCAGTCTTTAGTAATTCTTTGCTTGAATTTCAAAGTGAGCTTGTGGATGTTCACAAGCAGGACAAGCCTGTGGAGCAGTATCGCTCTCATGTATAAATCCACAGTTACGACATTTCCATGAAATTTTGCTTGCAGCCTTAAATACTCCGTCTTTTTCAAGATTAGAAAGTAGTTTACGATAACGAGCCTCATGCTCTTTTTCAACCTTTGCAATCATACGGAATGAGTTTGCAATTTTAGTAAAACCTTCAGCCTCTGCAACCTTTGCAAATTCTTCATAAAGTACTTCCCATTCTTCTTGCTCACCATTTGCAGCAGCCAAAAGATTTTCGGCAGTAGTGCCAATTACCCCTGCTGGATACATGGCAGTAATTTCTACCATTCCGCCCTCTAAATACTTAAAAAAAACTTTTGCGTGTTGTTCTTCGTTAAAGGCAGTTTCTTCAAAAATTGCAGCAATTTGCTCGTATCCTTCTTTCTTTGCAACTTTTGCAAAATAAGTATAGCGATTACGTGCTTGTGATTCACCTGCAAATGATTTTAGCAGATTTTGTTCGGTTTTTGTTCCTTTAATGCTCATAAGATTAAATTTTAAAAGTGATTTTTGATAAAAAATTGTTCGCAAATGTATATTCTTTTATTGAATATTTTTCAGTTTTCACCCTATAGATTTTCTCTATATACGTATAGGGGATTAGGTTAAAAACTGAAATAAATCAGGGTTTTCATTGATATATTCAAAGACAATCCCTTGCTTTTTCATGCGTTTAATTAAGCCCTTAAAGTCATCACGATGTCGTAACTCAACACCAATTACCGCAGGTCCTTTTTCTCGAAAGTGTTTCTTTTTATACTCAAAGTGAGTTATATCATCATTAGGACCTAATACGTGTTCTAAAAACTCACGGAGTGCTCCAGCGCGTTGAGCAAAGCGTATCACAAAGTAGTGCTTGAGCCCTTGATAAAGTAGAGAGCGTTCCTTAATATCCTCCATTCGAGTAATATCATTATTGCTTCCACTCACCACGCAGACTATGTTTTTGCCCTTAATTTGGTCTTTGTAAAAATCTAAGGCAGATATAGATATGCCTCCCGCAGGTTCTACAACAATTGCACTTTCATTGTACAACTGTAAAATGGTTGTGCAAATTTTACCTTCAGGAACAAGTACTAAATCATCTAAAACTTGCTTGCAAACATTAAACGTGAGATTACCGACTCGCCTCACCGCTACGCCATCAGCAAATGTGTCAATTTCGGGCAAAGTGATAATCTTGTTGGCCTCAATAGAGGCTTTCATTCCAGCAGCCCCAGTAGGTTCTACACCAATTAACTGAGTGTTTGGACTGAGGTTTTTGAAGACACTTCCCACTCCCGCTGCCAGTCCTCCTCCTCCAATGGGTACAAATAAATAATCTATTGCCTGTTCTGCATCATTCAATATATCAATACCAACAGTAGCTTGTCCTTCAATTACTTTTTCATCATCAAAAGGGTGGATAAAAGTGCCAGAGTGTATTTCTGCATAGCGCATTGCCTCCGTATAAGCATCATCAAAAGTATCTCCTATCAAAACAATCTCAATATTGCTTTTTCCAAACATTTTGACCTGATTGATTTTTTGCAAAGGCGTAGGCGTAGGCATAAAAATAGTGCCTTTAATATCCATGGCTTGACAGGCAAATGCTACTCCTTGCGCATGGTTACCTGCGCTGGCACAAACCACTCCCTGTGCTAATTCTTGCTTGCTCAAAGAGGAGATTTTGTTATATGCTCCACGAATTTTATAAGAGCGTACCATTTGTAGGTCCTCTCGTTTCAAAAAAACATTTGCGCCATAGCGTTCACTTAGTGCTACGTCTTTGGCAAGTGGAGTGTGCACAACTACATTGTTAATACGTCGCCGTGCAACTTGAATATCGCAGAGTTGAGGATAATACATATAAAATAGCTTATTGGGGGCAAAGATAGCATAAAATAATACTTTTGTGTATTCACAAATCGCAAGTTTTGAACAAAATCACTCAAAAAAACATTACCTTTGCGAGCTAATCCTTGACTACCCCTAACACCAATGCAAAAAAAAGGCAAGATTCTTTTTGTTAACCAGGAAATGACCCCTTATCTGGCAGAAACCCCTATGGGGAAATTAGCGCGAACTCTGCCTCAAGAAATACAAGAAAAGGACTTTGAAGTGCGTTCTTTTATGCCGCGCTATGGGATCATAAATGAGCGAAGGAATCAACTGCATGAGGTTATTCGTTTGTCAGGATTGAACATTGTGATTGGCGAGGGAGACCATTCGCTAATCATAAAAGTTGCCTCTATTCCTTCTGCTCGTATGCAGGTTTACTTCATTGACAATGAGGATTTCTTTCGCCGAAAAGCAATGGTTTTTGATGAGGGAGATGCTTTTTTTGGAGATAACGATGAGCGAATGATTTTCTTTTCGAGGGGAACGCTTGAAACAATAAAGAAGTTACGCTGGCAACCAAACATTGTGCAGTGTTCAGGTTGGTTTTCATTTATCACACCCTTGTTAGTAAAAAAAGCGTATCATGACGACCCTCTTTTTGCCGACACGAAGGTAGTGCTCGTTTTGAATGATGAGGCATTTGATGCGAAATTCTGTCCTTATTTTAATCAAAAATTGGAGCTTGATGGCGTTAATTCCGATGAAGTTGCCTCTTTATCAAAGGCAGGATATTTGGATTTGGTCAAATTTGCTTTGAATTATACCGATGGTATTATTATGGGCAGCAAAACAATTCACCCTGAATTGAAAAAATATGTTGAAACGCTGAATTTGCCAATACTTCCTTACAGCGAAGAGTCTCATGTTGATTTATATGCTGATTTTTATGACACGATTCTTGCAGAGAAATAGTTCATTGCTTTTTGTAGCAGTGTTACTTTTCATTTTGGCATATTCATGCACAACTTTGGATAAAAATCTTGGGCAGGATTACATTCCGTCAGAGCAAGAGTTACAGGTTTTTTCGGTTGATGCAAGTCGATTTCTAAAGTTCAACACAGTGCTTATGGACTCGAATAATACTGCCGCATTTTCAACTGCCATTTTAGGACGAATGAATCATCCTGAATTTGGAAAAACGAGTGTAGGATTTGCTACAGAATTTTTTGCAGGGCAGTATGCTTATACCTTTG
This sequence comes from Bacteroidales bacterium, assembly GCA_051658505.1. GTDB lineage: Bacteria > Bacteroidota > Bacteroidia > Bacteroidales > UBA932 > JAITMY01. The sequence goes on from JBOFMS010000068.1 coordinate 8,336, forward strand.
AAGAGGGTGTGCAAGGGCTTGATTCCGCTTTTCTTTTATTAGGCTTTTCATCTACCTATGGCGACAGCAAAACGCCCATGGAGATAGAGGTATACGAACTATCAAAAAAAATTAATGGTGATAGTAGTATTTATAGTGCTTCGGAGCGCATTAAAAATATGATTTACCCCCAGCGAGTAGATGCAGGAGAGTCTCCTCATATGATAACTGCCGACAGTTCGGCAATATCCATAAGGCTTAGTGCCGCTTTATTGCCCAAATTATTTCAGGTGCAAGACGAAGAAACCTTTTTGGAAAATTTCAAAGGTTTATATGTACGAGTGAAAGATGATGTTGCTGAAGGCTGTATAAAATACGTTGACCTTGTGAACACAAGTTCGGCTTATGCTTCAAGTGCGCTAATTGCGTATTATCATTACTATGACGAAGGTGCTGAAAAAGACAGTGTGAGGTCTTACACTTATCATGTATCAAATGGAACTGCGGGAACTAACACGCCTCGCTTTAATGTAGTAGAACATGAAAACAAAGCAGCAACGCTTTCATCTGAGGCTCTTTACACGCAAGGTTTTGGAGGTGTTGCCATACAATTAGCCATTTTGCAAGATTCCCTTAAAGCTTGGACAAATGGGCGTACCTATGCGGTTAATCGTGCAGAGTTACTACTACCTGTACACAACAATACAGAACCCGACAAATTAGATTTATATGCACAGCGCATGAGTGCTTTACAGCTTAACTCTGGCGATAGAACTTACTCTAAATATAGCACCCCTAGAGATGTATATACCAACACCTTTGATGGTAATATTAATCGCTCGCAAATGAAATATTCCCTCAATATAACGCACTTTTTTAATGATGCCTTGCTAAAGGGAGATGAAAAACTACTGTACCTTGTGCCTTACACCTATCTTAGTGCCTACAATGGTGTGTCGATAAGAAATACAGGACAAAACCGCCCACAACTCAAAATTACCTACGGCGAAATAAAATAGTCGTACACTACACTAATGGTTGGTATTTATTTTCACATTCCATTTTGTGTTTCAAAATGCCATTACTGCAACTTTTACTCTGTTGTTGACACAAAAAACACTCA
>JBOFMS010000069.1:0-17657 GCA_051658505.1 Bacteroidales bacterium
CATTCCTTCTTTTGCACGCTGTGCAATATGCTTCCATCGTAGTATTGTAAATAGAAGTAAAATCGTGATAGAAATAATCATGCCTTTTTCGATTGTCGATAGTTTACCTTTTATCATACAGCAGTCGATACTCAAAAAATTGAAGCGAGTGAAAATTTATTGTCGAGCGCAAAGGTAATACTCTTTCTTTGTTATTCAGTATAAAAAGAACTATCTTTGCAGGCTCTCTTTCTTATGGTACGATTTATAAAACATACTATTTGGGCATTGCTTTGCTTGCTTGTCATTTTTGGAGTGGTGGGTACTCGTTTTTATACCTTTACCTGCTCACAGCAAAAGCATAGTATGCAGATTGCGCTTACGCAAGAGGCGCATGATTGTTGCGAAGGAAAGCATGAGGAAAAACCGAAATGCCTTTCGAGCATAGAAAGTTCTTGTTGTAAGAGTACACTTCAGCAATTTGAGGTCAGCACATTTGATGTGCAAAATCAGCAGATTTTAGAGAAAGTTTTTGCGCCATTATTGATAATTTTCGATAATGAATTTCTTTTATTGCTTAGCGCAAAGCAAACTTCACACTTTGTTTTCTTATTTACGGGGCGGCTCTTTGCCTCGGGCTCTATCTTTTCTCAGATAGGACAACTACGTTTATGATTTTTTTGGGTTGATAAACTTCTTTTGCAGTTATGCAAAGGGAGATTTTGTATTCAAAATAATTCATAAAATAAAGTTGTAGAAAACTTATGAAAAAAATATATACAGTTGTATTTGCTATTAGTATAGTAAGTACAAGTCTTTTTGCAAATGTAAAAGGTCGTGTTTTTAGTCTTAGCGAATCCCAAAAAGAAGAGGCATTAATGGCTGCGGATGTTTTTTGGTTAGGCAGTTCGATTCGTACCACAACAGATGCAAACGGAGACTTTGAAATTCCTTATAATGATAAACATAAGCAATTAGTTGTAGCCTTTTATGGCTATCAATCGGACACCTTAACGGTGCTTGACAATCGCAAAGAATTAAAGATACGTTTGCAATCGCAAAGTAATGAACTTGATGCAGTGCGAATTAGTGCAGGACAAAAAGGTACCTCTATTTCAAAAATCAATCCCGTTACCACAGAAATCATTTCATACGCAGGGCTTTGCAAGATGGCGTGTTGTAATCTTGCCGAAAGTTTTGAGAACAGTGGTACTATTACCGTTGGCTATAGTGATGCCGTTTCAGGAGCGAGACAAATTCGTATGCTTGGACTTGCTGGCTCTTACACCCAGATGTTAGACGAAGCACGCCCAACGCTACGAGGCATTGCCTCAACCTATGCATTAAACTACACCCCTGGCATGTGGCTTGAAAGCATTCAAGTCTCCAAAGGCACCTCCTCAGTAGCGCAAGGATATGAAGGCATTGCAGGGCAAATCAATGTAGAACACCGTAAACCAACCAGTGATGATAGGCTATTTGTAAATACATATTTCAACAGCGAATTGCGCAGTGAATTGAACGTAGCCGCTACCCTCAAACCGAGTAAAAACACCAGTGGCATTATTCTAGTACATGGTTCATTAGATGCCCTACAGCATGATAGAAATAAAGACAACTTTATAGACATGCCACAATCAAAACAGATAAACGTAGCAACACGTTGGTTAACGAGTTTTGATAATGGCGTTCAGTTGCGCACAGGCTTACGATTCTTAGCCGAGGAGCGAAATGGAGGACAAAAAACGCATCCAACAGCAAGCTATTCAAGTTTGCCAAAATACACCACCTACTCCTTAAATCAACACGCAAACGCTTATGTTAAATTAGGGGTTCCCTTTGGGAGTTACGAGCAACATAGTTTTGCCATACTTACGGACTACTCCGTACACGAGCAAAAATCATTTTATGGAACACGTCATTACAATGCACAACAACACTCAGGTTTTGTGAACGCCTTATTACAAATGCAATTTTTAGATAAGCACAAAGCCATCTTTGGGCTCAACACACGAGGCGATTTTTACAAAGAAGACTTTTTTATCGAAAATCAAATTTTAGAAAACAGTCACCTACTACTGCATCAAAATGAATTTGAAGCAGGTGCATTTGGAGAATACACCTTTACACTAGACGAAAGATTTAATGCCATATTTGGCGCAAGAGTTGACCAAAACAATCTTTATGGCACCTTGCTCACACCCAGAGTGCACCTCAAATACAATATTGCCAAGACTTTAGTTGCGAGAGCTTCCGCAGGACGAGGCTTTCGTTCTCCGAATGTACTTGCCGACAACCTTTGGATGCTTGCCAATCAACGAGAAATTACCATTAACGAGCGACCAAAGATGGAAGATGCATGGACACTTGGGTTGAGTTTGACACAGTATTTTCGCTGGAATGATGAAGAAAAAGCCTCTATAAGTTTTGATGTTTTTCGCACCTCCTTTACCAATCAACTAATTGTTGACCAAGAATTGAGCGGAAATAAGATAGGCATTTACAATTTACAAGGGGCCTCCTTTGCCAACAACTATCAATTAGACATCAACGTAGAACCACTTCCACGCTTCAATATCTTTGCCACATTTAGGTACAGCGACACCAAAGTGCAACTACAAGAAATGGGGCTCGTGCGCAAACCACTGGTTGAAACCTTTAAGGGATTATTAAACCTTTCATACGCAACCAAGTTCAGCAAATGGATGTTTGACTTTACTGCACAAATCAACGGACAAAGTCGCCTTCCAAGTTCCACATTTGTGAACTATGACTATGACATTGCAGATGGATATTCTCCCATTTACCCCATGTTTTTTGCACAAGTAACCCGCAAATTTCGCAAGATAGACGTTTATCTTGGATGCGAGAACATTGGGAATTACATTCAGAAGAATCCGATTATTTCCGCAAACAATCCTTGGGACGAAGACTTTAATGCAAGTATTATTTACGCCCCACTTATGGGACGCAAGTTCTATGCAGGCATACGTTGGACTATCTTTTAGTTGAGATATCAGACGAGTTGAGAATTGGCAAAAAAAATACTTCTCAAAGTTTATCAAAACCTTGAGAAGTATATATTATTGCCTTAATATAAAAATTGAACTTATGCCACCTTCAATCCCTTAAGTGTCGAAGTTTTATCTTTTTCTATCTTTTTTTGAATATTGGCAATTGCATAGCGCATTCTTCCGAGTGCAGTATTAATGCCTATTTTTAGATGATCTGCAATTTCACGATGAGTTAATCCCATATAGTAACGCATAAACAACACCTCTCTTTGCTCTGTGGGCAATAAGCAGATTAACTTTCGAAGTTCTCCTGCCTCTTTTTCTCCAAGAGAAAGTCCGATTTCATTATTCGTATTTTGCGACAATGCATCAAACTGACTATCTGAATCAATCAAGACATTGCTAGCACGTTGCTTTCTGAAGTAATCAATAACCAAATTGTGAGCAATGCGGATAAGCCACGCACCAAATTTCCCCTGATTAACATAGACATTACGCTTAAGCCTATCCATTACCTTAATACAAAATTCTTGATAAATATCATCAGCAAGGTTTCCTTGCTTTACTTTTGCTAATATATAACTATATGTAACCTTACCATAACGCTTCAACAATTCCTCAAACGCCTCACTTGCTCCCTCAGTAAATAATACGATCAACTGCTCTTCAGTATATCTCTTCATAGTTGGTTCAATCTCTTTATTAGTCCTAAATAATACTTCTTGTCGACAAAAGTAGAAAAAATATTTCTTTTAGCAATAAGTTTTAAACAAATTATCAACAAATATTTAAGTAGCTATAAAAGAGAGGATTTCACACAAGACATACAGGATTGCAGATTCGACTATAAATAACTTATAAACAAAAAGGATTACGAGAAAACAAGTTTATCGTTTCCATAAATTACAAGTATACTTATGAACAGATAATAAGTGGACAGATTGGCTATTAGCGCATCTTGAATTGCCTATGCAAAAAGTTTATTTGGATTTAGTCGCCCACGCTTTATATATCAGATAACAAATAAAAAGCCCTCCAAGAGTTAGGAATGCAATTTTTAACTCGTGAAAAATGGAGGAAAAAAGTTCTAAATTGCGTGCACAAATATAGCCAATAATAGCAAGTATAATATTCCACACAAATGCTCCGATAAAGGTATATAGAGAAAATGCAGCAACTGGCATTTTAGAAATCCCCGCAGGGATAGAGATTAATTGGCGAATACCAGGTATCAGTCTCCCTATAAGAGTTGAGACTTTTCCATTCTTCAAAAAATAAGTTTCTGCTTTTTCTACTTTGTGTTGGTCGATAAGAAAAGCGTGTGCAAGACGTGTGTTTGCCAATTTATGAATAACAGGTCGTCCTAAATACCAACCCATATAATAGTTGATATAGGCACCAATAAGTGCTCCAAGTGTACCTACCAACACTATTATGGGCACACTTACCGTGCCTGCGGTGATGGCAATAATCACGGCTGGTGGAATAATTATTTCCGAAGGAAATGGTACAAAGGAACTTTCAATAATCATAAGTCCCATAACCCAAAGATAAATGGCAAGAGGAGCAATGTTTGCAAAAAATTCAAGAGCAGTCTCAAGACTTGAAAAGTGTTCTAACATATTAAAATTTAGGTTGTGGTATATTTTGCATATAACTGTTTTACCTCAAAATTGCTTTCTGCATCAGGGTTAAGGTCAAAGAACTCATCTGCTGCAAGTAGATCTTTTTCAAATGCTTGCGCTAAGTAAAACAAACAAGTCGTCATACGTTTTTGTATATAAAATATATGCGCCAAACGATATAAAATTTCATGCGAATTTCTGTTTTTTTGCAATCCCCGCTGAAGTATTTTTACCGCAAGAGGAGTTTCATTTTGCAAAACCTTACAATTTGCTAAAAGCAGCCTCGCTTCCACACATTTTTCATCTTGCTCTATTACTGCTCTAAGCAGTTGCTCTGCTTCTGAAAATGCCAAACTCTCTATTTGCATTTTAGCTTTAAGCAGAAGGGCTTCAACGTAATTAGGCACTATGGCAAGACATGCCTCTATGCACTCTTTTGCCTTTTCATACCTTCCAGTTACAAGACACAAAGTAGATAAACCTACCAGGGCTTGCAAATAGGGAGTTATCGAAAGAGGACTATCCAATGGGGCTACGCCATATATATTGATAAGTTGTTCATAGGCCTGCTCTGCCATAATCGTATCCTCTAAACATGAATAACTGTAGGCTTTTTGATAAAATAGTTCAGGGCTATCCTCTATTTTATTTGTCGAAAAATAAGCATCAATCAGCACAAGTGCCTCATCTGTTCTTTCCAAGTCTATCAATATATCTGATTTTTCGCACAACAACAACTGCTCCTCATAATCCTCTAGTGAACTGGATTTTAGGGCATTGTCAATTACGTCAAGTGCTTCTTCATCTTGATTGTTGTAAGAGTAATATTGCGCTAAATTTAACCATGTGGAGGTAAGTACTGCGCCATGATTTAATTGTACGGCATAAAGCATTGTTTGGACAGCCATTTCAAAGTCTTCATTTTCAAAATACAATTGAGCGAGCATCTCCCATGCCGAAGTTCCTTCAGCAATTTTAGCATACTGCTGCTGATAGGATATTGCCTGCCGAAGATCACCAATATGAATAAAGGCGTAAGTCGCAGTATAGAGAATACGACGTTTTTCAGATGAATCTTGAGTATGAACTAGCAAACTATCGAACATACGCACAGCCTCTACTCCGTATCCTTGACACAACAAGACTTCTGCTTGCTTACAAGCAACATCAATATCACCACAAGTTTGAGCAAGTTGTGTTAGCAAGTTCATTGCCTGTCCATACCACGTAAGAGATATTAAAATATCAACCTTTTCAAAATAAAAGTCTAAGGAGTTAGGGTGCAAATTGATAGCATCATCTAAAACACCCAATATTTGCACATTCACATCTTTACCGTGATACGAAAATTGATAATAGTCAAGTATTTCACGAAACTCATCTAACGAAAAATAAGCAGAGGTATGTGTTTGCCGCAACAACTCATAACGCATAACAGCATCTGTATATGCGCCCAAGCCCTCCATATCTTCGTTATCACTATTGTACATTAATTTACTTTGAAGGCATTATTCTTTTCATTTTTTCAAGCAATACGTTTGATGCTGCAACCAAGGGTAATCTTAAATAATTACCCATCATGCCTTCCATACTTAGAGCTGCTTTGACTCCTGTCGGATTACCTTCTTCAAAAAGAACATCAATTAAAGCCAACAAATTTAAATGGATTTTTGCCGCTTCCTTGTTTTTTTGCTCTAAAGACAATTTCACCAATGCTGCCATCTGCTGAGGAACAATATTTGCGGCTACCGAAATCACCCCACTCGCTCCAATTGCGATCATGGGCAATGTCATTCCATCATCTCCTGAAATTACCAAAAAGTCCTTAGGCTTATCTTTCAAAATGTAACCTACTTGTTGCAAATTAGCAGATGCCTCTTTTATTGCCACTATATTTTTTTGATCATGGGCAAGTCGAAGGGTAGTGTCTGCCGAAAGATTAACCCCTGTACGCCCAGGCACATTGTACAAAATAAGTGGAACAGGCATTGCCGCTGCCACCTCTTTGTAGTGAAAGTACAATCCCTGCTGTGATGGCTTATTGTAATAAGGCGCAACCGATAGAACTGCTGCAACATCTGTAAAGTCGTAGTGAGCAACCGCAGCGACAACATCACGAGTATTATTTCCTCCAATCCCCAATACAATGGGCAACTTTTTTATATTGCTCTGGCAAATATGTTTTAACACGTTTTGTTTTTCGGCAAGTGTCAATGTTGCAACCTCTGCCGTAGTACCAAGTGCAACTAAATAATCTGCACCATTATTAGATACAAAATGCACTAATTTCTCGAGAGCAGCAAAGTCTACGCTTCCCTCACTATCAAATGGCGTAACAAGTGCTACGCCTAAGCCTTTCAGTTGATTGTTCATTACTTTGCTGTTTGAGGTTGGTTGATAGTGGATAAATAATGGTTCACCTGATCCATATACTCTTGAGTTGTTGCCTCTTTGGGAAGGTCAATAATCATATCGTATGAATTATTTGGGTAAGCAGTTCTACCAATAGTCATACGAGCAGGAATAACTGACACAATATAATGCAATGGATAAACATGCTCCTTACGACAAATATCAATAAGAATATCGTAATTTTGAGAAAGCACGCTCAATTTATCCATAAGGCAGCCATACCAATTAAGATCTTTGCGATTAAAAACAGTTATAGGTGCTCCCTGCAGATTAAATGTGGGCAGAGTATTATTGTCACAAAAGCCAATAAAAGAAGCACTTATATTTTTGCCTTGCAAAAAGGCTCTAAGGCTTAGTAAGGTTTTCTCCATATTTTTCTCCTGCGCATCAAACACTATCAATGCCGTTTTTGACTTATCAAAAGACATAAATTGCTTATTACGGGGATTTTTTCGCTGCTTTACCTTTATTGCTCGACTACGCAACCAACAGAATAAAAAATCAATCATTTCAATATTTTGCTTTTAATTACTTATCATTTTAAGAAACTGCACCTCATCTATTACCTTAACTTGTAGTTTTTGTGCTTTTTCAATTTTACTACCTGCCTTCTCACCTGCCAATAAGTAAGATGTTTTAGATGAAATTGCACTAGTTACAGTACCTCCATGCTGTTCTATTTGCAACTTAAACTCATCACGCGGACGACTTAGTGTACCCGTAATTACAAATGTAAGTTGTGCTAATTTTGTGGAAATGCCCTGTTTTTTTTCTGCAACAAAACACAAACCTGCCTCTTTTAGCCTCAACAGAAGATGTATATTTCTCTCGTTTTGGAAGAACTCAACAACACTTTTTGCAATTTGCTCTCCCACTTCACCTATCTGCATCAAATCCTGCTCTGTTGCTTTTTCAATTGCCTCAATTGTGCCAAAATGCTCTACGATTTTTCGAGCGGTAGTCTCTCCAACATAACGAATTCCTAAAGCAAAAAGCAAGCGACCAAAAGCCACTGATTTTGACTGTTCAACTCCATCTATCACGATTTGTGCAGATTTATCTCCAAATCGTTCTAATGCCGCAAGTTTATCTTTATTAAGGCGATATAAATCCGCCACATCTTTTACTAAATGCTTACGATATAATAACTCCACAGTTTCATCACCCAAGCCATCAATATTCATGGCTTTACGCCCTACAAAGTGAATTATTTTACCAACAATCTGAGGCGGGCAATTCCATTCGTTCGGGCAATAGTGCTTCGCTCCTTCCTCACCTCGAATTAATGCTGTGTCACACTCAGGACAATGCGTTATATACTCCAAAGGGAGCGAAGTTGCATCTCTTCTCGTTTTATCAACGCCCACTATTTTGGGAATAATCTCTCCCCCTTTTTCTACAAACACTCTGTCATTAAGGCGAATGTCAAACAAGGCGATTTGAGAGGCATTATGCAATGAGGCTCGCTTAACCACCGTACCTGCAAGATTTACAGGTTCTAAGTTCGCCACAGGAGTAATTGCCCCTGTGCGTCCAACTTGATAACTCACAGAGAGCAATTTGGTTACTGCTTGCTCTGCCTTAAATTTATAAGCCACTGCCCAGCGTGGAGTTTTAGAGGTATAACCTAGAGCCTGCTGTTGGGCATAACTATCAATCTTTATAACCACCCCATCGGTATCATAGGGGAGTTGTTTACGTGCAACTTCCCAATAACTTATAAATGCTAAAACTTCATCAATTGACTTACAGCATTGAGTGTGCGCTGAAGTCTTAAAGCCCCACTTTGCTAAGTTGCCTAAACTACTATAATGAGATGAATAAGGTAACTTTTCGCCATACAAGGCATAAATAAAACTATCAAGATTGCGGCGAGCAACTTCTTTGCTATCAAGCAATTTGATAGTGCCTGCTGTGGCATTACGAGGATTGGCAAAGGACGTTTCTTGATTTTGCTCTCGCTCAACATTCAGTTTTTCAAACGAGGCATGTGGCAAGAGTATCTCTCCTCGCACCTCAAACTCTTCTGGAAAACCACCTTCCAGAAGTTGTAATGGGATACTTTTTATGGTACGTATATTCGCTGTAACATCATCTCCCTGTGCACCATCTCCACGAGTAATTGCATTCTCCAACACTCCGTTTTTGTATCTTAAACTTATACTTACACCGTCAAATTTTAACTCGCAAACATATCGATATTCTCCCTCAAAAGTTTTTGCAATACGAGTGTCAAATTCTCTCAACTCTCCCTCAGAATACACATTGCTCAAGGACAGCATGGGATAGCGATGTGGCACTTGCACAAATCCATCACTAACATCACTACCAATTCGCTGTGTGGGCGAATTCTTATCAATCAATTGAGGGTACTGAAGTTCAAGTTCCTGCAATTCTCGCAACAAACAATCAAACTCAAAGTCACTAATGCTAGGCTGTGCCAAAACATAATAGCAATGATTATGTTGGTTAATTACCTTTCGCAATGCAACAATCCTATTTTTTGCCTCCTCAAAAGTCATAGTCGCAAAGTTAAGGTAAACTATCTTATGTTTCTGTCTAAAAAATATGTTTTTTTCAACTTAAATAAAAAAAGTATAAATACTTCGTTTTTTCTTATCTTTGCGAATTGCTTTACTTAACACGTCCCAACACTATGTCCACTTTACGTTTTAAGGCGATTGAAGCCGCATTCAATCGCAAGGTTACTGAAACGACACTCCCATCAACACCAACCTCTGCATATTACGGAAAACGAGTATTTAGTCGCACTCAAATGGCAAAATACCTTCCGCATAACACCATGCAGCACGTCATTGATGCTATCGACAATGGCACCTCTATTGGGAGAGAGGTAGCAAATGATGTTGCAAAAGGCATGAAGGAGTGGGCACTTTCAATGGGAGCGACTCATTACTCTCATTGGTTTCAACCATTAACTGATGGCACTGCCGAAAAACATGACTCCTTTATTGAAATTGACAGCAATGAGGGAGTTATTGAAGATTTTTCGGGAAAATTATTAGTACAACAAGAGCCCGATGCCTCAAGTTTTCCGAATGGAGGGATACGCAATACCTTTGAGGCACGAGGATATACAGCTTGGGATCCGTCATCACCAGCCTTCATTGTAGACGACACACTGTGTGTCCCCACCGTATTTATCGCTTATACAGGTGAAGCCTTAGACTACAAAACTCCCCTACTCCGATCTATCAATAGCCTAAGTAAAGCAGCACTTGGAGTGTGTCAGTATTTTGACAAGAATGTAAAAAAGGTTACGCCTTTTTTAGGATGGGAGCAAGAGTACTTTTTAGTGGACGAAGCATTATATATGGCACGCCCCGATTTAATGCTATGTGGAAGAACGCTAATGGGACACGAGAGTGCCAAAAATCAACAATTAGAGGATCACTATTTCGGGGCAATACCTTCTAGAGTAGCAGCCTTTATGCGTGAATTAGAGTACGAGGCATACACATACGGCATTCCATTAAAAACTCGACACAACGAGGTCGCTCCCAATCAATTTGAGTTTGCCCCCATTTATGGAGAGATGAACTTGGCGAATGATCACAATCAACTTATTATGTCAATAATGGATAAGGTGGCATGTAAGCATAGTTTTAGAGTATTGCTGCACGAAAAACCATTTGCAGGAGTTAATGGTTCTGGCAAGCACAATAACTGGTCAATGGGTACAGATACTGGAGTAGGACTGCTTACCCCTGGAAAAACCCCAACAGAGAATGTACAATTCATTACCTTTTTAGTAAATACACTCATGGCGGTGCATAAGCACAATTCGCTGATAAAGGCAAGTATTATGACTGCCAATAATTCGCATCGTTTGGGGGCAAATGAGGCTCCTCCTGCGATTATCTCCGTATTTTTAGGTTCACAATTAAGTGCGGTCCTAAAAAAATTAGAGAAAAGTACGAGCGAAGAGGCAATTGTGCTGAACGAGAAAAAGATGTTAAGTTTAGGTATTGCTCATATTCCAGAGGTTTTACTTGACAATACCGACCGCAACCGTACATCGCCCTTTGCTTTTACGGGCAACCGTTTTGAATTTAGAGCTTTAGGCTCATCGGCAAATTGCGCAGTAGCACTTATTGCGCTCAACTCTGCTGTAGCAAGTCAACTAAAAGAGTTTAAGGCAAGTGTAGATGCTCAAATACAGAGTGGCATGAGCAAAGAACAAGCCCTATTTGCCATCATCAGAAAATACATTAGAGCCTCAAAATCCATACACTTTGAGGGCAATGGCTACAGTGATGAGTGGCGTAAAGAGGCAGAGTTGCGCAAACTAGACTGCCAGTCAAGCGTGCCAAAGAGTTACGACGCATATCTAACAAAAGGCAGTATAAAAATGTTTGCAGAAGCTGGCGTGTTTAATGATAAAGAACTCCATGCTCGTAATGAAGTAAAATGGGAGGTTTACACCAAAAAAGTGCAAATTGAGGCACGCGTATTAGGCGATTTAGCACTTAACCACGTTATACCCGTGGCAACTCGCTACCAAAGTATTTTACTTGAAAATGTATATCGAATGCAATCTATCTTGCCAAAAGAAAAAGCTGAAACATTGGTAGCTCTAAACATTGAAACAATCGAGAAAATTGCCTTGCATATTAGTGATATACGAGAAAACGTTGGCAATATGATTAAGGCTCGCAAGCTTGCAAATAAAATTGAGTCTGAGCGAGAAAAGGCAATTAGTTATGAAAGTACGGTTGTACCTTATTTTGCATCTATCCGCAAGCAAATTGACAAACTTGAGATGATAGTAGATGACGAGATGTGGACACTGCCAAAGTATCGAGAATTGCTATTTATTCGATAGTTTATTGCACAGTTGCAATTAGCAAGCAACACCAAGTTCACTCTTGCTAAAGAGGTTCTTGTTCATACCAATTTCGCTTTTTTTGCTACCTTTGCCGAAGTTGTTTCATAAACCAAAACACATGCAAGACCAAGAAAAAGATTGGGGTTTTACGCCCGAAGATAGTAAGTCCAAAAACATATTTGTTCGCACTTGGGGAAATTTTTATATACGCAACATTATCTTTACCCTAAGCATGTTGCTGTTACTCGGCTTAATCCTTACCGTAGGACTAATGGTTTATACCCGAAATGGACAATATGCTCCATTACCTGCATTTTTAGGTTTATCATACCCACAAGCGCAGCAGTTGGCTACAGCACATAATCTTCGCATACAAATAGTTGACTCGGTGTATATTGCGCACAAAACTCCTGGAATGGTAATAGAGCAAAACCCGAAACCTGATGTGGCGGTTAAGAGTAATCGTAGAGTATTTTTGACATTAAATGCCTCTAACCCAAAGCGAATGCAGTTACCCAATGTAGTAGGTTTGTCATTGCGTCAGGCAAAAGCAACTCTTGAAACGCACGGCTTTGAGGTAGGAAAACTCGCCTTTGTACTTGACATGGCATCCCGAAACGTACTTGGACAATACTACAAAGGACGCACAATAGAGGAAGGCATACTACTACCATCTGGCACTCAAATTGATCTTTTAGTAGGAAAAACCAGCGATAAGGAGCAAACGACCTTGCCCAACCTTAAAGGCTTAACATTAGGTTTAGCAAAAAATCAAATTATTGATGCATCACTAAATATAGGGAACGTTCAATACGATAAATCAGTAAAAAACATTATAGATACGATGGGCGCACGAATATATCATCAGATACCCCAGCCGACAGATGAACAGACAATTACTTGTGGTAAAGCGATAGATGTGTTTCTTACGATAAACCCTGCACAACTTGACTTGTAGTATCTCTAAGTTTCTGATATCTTTCACTCTACTGTTGATACAGTGGACATTATTATTGGCACAGGAAGAAGTGCTTATTCCTGCCTCGCGCCCCCACACAAAACCTACAATATCTCGGCAAGTTGTCAAAAACATAAAACAGTATAGTCTTGACACTTTGCAACTGCCTTTTTTTGATGACTTTTCCTCATGGCATCAAAGTTCAATACCAAACACGCAAAAATGGACGGACAATTCCGTATTTATCAACAACTCCTACGGCATTACCCCACCCACTATGGGAGTTGCCTCTTTTGATATTATTGACGCCTCTGGCAAAATACACTCCAACGCATCTCCCTACTCATTTGCTGCCGATACACTTACCTCTAAGCCGATAGTTTTACTACCAACAGACAAAAACATCTTCCTTAGTTTTTTATATCAACCTCAAGGCTTGGGAGATAAGCCCGAAAGAGCGGACTCCTTAGTTGTGCAGTTTTTTTCTCCCACAGAGCAAACATGGATTTCAGTCTGGCAAGCCCTCATTGTTGATTCAGCAAATTATTCAACCTCTCCTTTTTATATTCGAGAATGGAGTTTTTTTCCATCACGATTATACAAGAATATTTATCACGATACACCCACAACAAACTTCTTTCAAGTAATACTCCCTGTAGACACCACTCTATTTTTGGATGTTGGCTTTCGTTTTCGCTTTATTAACTATGCCTCTCGTGCGGTAGAAGACATAGATGGACGACAAAGTAACTGCGACATGTGGAATTTAGATGTAGTATATCTGAATAAAAATCGACATAATGCAGACACTAGCCTAACTGAGATTGCGACCCAAACCCCAATATTACAATTGCTAAAAGAGTACAGAAGTATGCCTTGGCGGCATCTAAAAAACAGTCCAACAGCACAACGTGAGCAATTAGTAAATAGCGATGGAAGAACCTTAACCGTTAGTTTAAAAGTAAATAATTTGGCAAATAACGACAATGACTTTCGCCTTTACTTTGACATTAACTGCGTAAAAGGAGCAGGTTCATCTACAAGTCAACGAAGGTACGATGCAGGAGCAATTGCCTCAAGCGCAAAGACCATTAGTACACATCAGTTCAATTTACCTGCAACTGACTTTTTGAATATGCCTCTAACAAATACCGACTCTGTAAAATTTGAACTTACCTCAATTTTAGATGAATATAGAATAGACCCTCAACTAGGAAATCATTTACGAACAAACGATACTTGCGTACTACATCAGGACTTCTTCACCTATTACTCCTACGATGATGGAACAGCAGAAAATGGATATGGCGTATATGGCAATTATTCTAACATGTCAAAAGTCGCACTGAGTTACTACGCCTATCAAAAAGACACATTAAGTGGCATTTATATTTATTTTAATCACGTACAAGACACAAGCAATATACATCCCTTTAGGTTAATGGTATGGAGCGATAGAAACGGAATGCCTGATACCGAACTGTACGTATCTGAAAACGAACGCCCTCGTATTGATGGATTGAATCAATTCATTTTTTACAAACTGAAACAACCCATAGTAGTCGAAGGCACTTTTTATATTGGTTGGGGACAACAATCTACCGAGATGCTCAATATTGGCTTTGATGTAAACTCACAACCCACTGGAAAATTACAGGTAAGCCTTAATGGTAATACATGGTCCATCTCCAAATTTGATGGGCAAGGCACATTAATGCTGCGTCCCTCATTTGCCAAAGAAACTTTTGACCCCATAACCTCCATAGATCCGATAGAGAATAAGAAACAAAACCTACTGCTGTACCCTAACCCGACGAAAGGCGACCTTTACTTACAACTACCTGAAAATTTACAAGTAAAGCCACTAAAAGTAGAGATATTTACAGTACAAGGGCTACTCATTTGGCAAGGAAGTTATTCTACTGGCGCAGCAATCAACCTGCGTACTTTGCCTATGGGCAATTACTTTTTGCGACTTACGAATCAACATACCATAGTTGGTTACGGTCGTTTTATCAAACACTAAAGATGACAGAACACTACAACGATATTATTGAGGTAGAAGAAAGCGAAAATGGCGAAACCTATGAGCATCATAAATTTGTGGTGGACAAAGGGCAAACACCCATGCGTATCGATAAGTTTTTAACAAATCGCATGATGCACCTCTCTCGCAATCGGCTGCAATCGGCTATTGACGAGCAATGTATCTTAGTCAATGGTAAGGCAGCTAAAGCAAGTTACCCAGTAAAGCCCTGTGATGAGATTACGGTAGTACTCTCTTACCCTCCTCGTGAATTGGAGATTATCCCTGAAAACATACCACTTAACATTCTGTACGAAGATGATGATGTGCTTGTAATAAATAAAGTTGCAGGCATGGTAGTACACCCAGGTCATGGCAACTTTAATGGCACACTAGTAAATGCCCTTACCTACTATCTGAGCAATTTGCCAGCCTTTCAAGAAGGCAATCTGCGTGCAGGTTTGGTGCATCGTATTGACAAAGACACATCAGGCATTATGGTAATTGCTAAAACTGAAAAAGCACACGTTCATCTTGCCAAGCAGTTTTTTGACCACAGCATTGAGCGACTTTACCAAGCCATTGTATGGGGAATACCTCAGCCTACTGTTGGCACAATTGAGGGAAATATTGGACGCAGTCCATCTAACCGAATAAAGATGCAGATATTTCCAGAAGGCGATCAGGGAAAAACGGCAATTACCCACTATCGTGTGATTGAAGACTTAGGGTACATATCAGTAGTTGAATGCAAACTTGAAACTGGGCGCACGCACCAAATTCGCGCACACATGGAGTACATTGGACATCCTCTATTTTCTGATGAACGCTATGGAGGCTCAGTTATTTTGCGAGGCACTACTTTTACAAAGTATAAGCAGTTTGTAGATAACTGCTTTCAAATACTCCCTAGGCAAGCATTACACGCCAAGGTGCTTGGCTTTGTACACCCCACTACAGGTGAAAAACTTCACTTTGAGGCAGCCCTACCTGATGATATGCAATCTGTGCTGACTAAGTGGCGCACTTATATTGCTAGTAGAACAGAACTATAAGAACAGTGAACTTACAGAAGTCAATACATTCTCGCCCATCTACCGCTTATTGTATATCGGAAAAGTACACTCTAAAGCGCAAAGGAGTGTAAGGATAAATAGGACGCGCAGAGTTACCCATATTACCACTGGCTCCATATCCGTAATCAGAGGTAAATACAACCTCAATCCAACTCTTTTGGGCAACGTTACGCAAAGCAATATCAAAGGCTTTGATAGAGTAATTACCTGACACAGTCTCAGTAAATGTATGCGTATAAAAATTTTTGTAGGTACTACCTGTAGTATCCCATTTATATTGATTTGCAATCTCTCCTATATTTGCATCTAGCAAAAAATTATCCTCTACATAAAACCCTGCATATTTAAGATTTAGGACATTGCCTGTAACAGCGTATGGAGTGGTATCAGAAACTGTTGCGGTATCTGCATAGCGCACATAAATACCTGCATACTCATTACCTTCGGCATCTTTCGGAGCAACAAATTCTGGGTGTTTATTTTTGTAATCATTTACCCAGTTTAATTCTCGCTGTGCAGGATTGCGCTCTATACCATGCAGAATTATTCGAAATAAAATTGGCGAACTACTAGAGACCAACCATGAAGACGACAAAAATGTAGCCGTATCACCTACACGCATGGTATTTATTGCCTCATAAAGGGCCGTCTGCATAGTTGTAGTATCAAGTAAGAAATAAGGAGCATAATGGGTTGAGGGAGAGAAAGCACCTAAAAGTTTTGCCTCAATCGAGTCAGTAGTTTGAAATACCTTGCTATTAGAAATAGGCAGTAGCCAGCCCTTATAGTCAAATGTTACATAAACTCCATCTTCAGCTTTTTCACCAGTGCTGCCCCTACCATCTTCGACTAGCCACAATCCATCATCACGCAGCATTATAGCATCTTTGTAATACTCATTTATCGTAGCGTTCAACAGCATCATTTCCTCATCTCGCGAAGACTCGCCTTGCTCTCTAGCGCAATAAGTTGCTAATAGCGCAATAAATGCAACAAAAGGTATTATTCTCTTCATTCTATATCTATTTTTTCACTTTTATTTCAAGAACTTCAACATCATACATAACAGGCGTGTAGGGCGGCACAATATCTGCCAATCCTTTTATTCCAAAAGCCATTTTTGAGGGAAGAATCACAGTTGCTTTTTCACCCTCACTCATTTGTCCCATTAGCACTGCAAGTCCACTAACCATTTGCCACTGTACACCTCGAACATAACGGAAGGGCTCATTCTTTTTTGCCCCTTTATCAAATACAAGTCCATTCAAAAAACGCCCCTGATACGCCACAAGCACAACATCACCAGCCTTAGTTGCTTTTTTTCCATTGCCTGCGGTAAATTGACGTTGCCAATAACCTCCTTGATTCCTCTTAAAATCTTTACCTTTTGGGGAGGCAAGGTAATTATTTATAACTGTATTCTCATAAGTAACATATTGGTTACAAAAATCCTCATAGTCATAATCCAGTATAATATCAGGCTCTACCACACGCAGCACACGTACTGCAATCACAACTGCCTCATTAGAATTCATCTTTTTACTAACAGGTACATTAAGAAAAGCATTTTGCAGCATACTCAATGGAGCAATAAACTCTGCACTATCTCCTTTCCCCAAAAGAGTTAATGCCGACTGGAGGTTATTTTTCGACTCAATATCTCCTGTAAATATCCAATAAGGTTTACGAAAAAACACTTTGCCTTGCAGAGTTCTACA
>JBOFMS010000070.1:0-9229 GCA_051658505.1 Bacteroidales bacterium
ACTAACCGTTATGAGAAATATCACCCCTACCGTAAAAAAACTAATTATTATCAACGTAGCACTGCTGTTGTTGACTATGCTAGCAGAACGTGCAGGCATCGACCTTACAAGCATTTTAGGTTTATACTACCCTAGTTCCAAGCATTTTCGCCCCGATCAATTTGTTACGCATCTCTTTATGCACGGAGGCTTTATGCATTTATTCTTTAATATGTATGCCCTATTCGTATTTGGCAGTACATTGGAGCAAGTTTGGGGGCAAAAACGCTTTTTGGTATATTACTTTGTAACAGGCTTAGGAGCAGCCCTACTGCACACTTCCGTTAATTGGATTGAACTCTCTCATCTACATCAAGCAGCGCAAGGTGTACTCAACACCTTAACGCCCGATGCCTTCTCAACCTTTATTACCGAGCATTTTAGTGGCAAAGTCAACACAATTGCAATTGATAGTTTTATACAAATATGGGATAGTGCTCCACAAAACCCTATGCTAATGGCACAAGCCGAAAAACATATTAATGAGCTACTAAACGCGGCAGTTAATATACCTACGGTTGGAGCAAGCGGTGCAGTGTTTGGTGTTTTACTTGCCTTTGGCATGATGTTTCCCAATACCCAGCTCATGCTTTTAATTCCACCTATGCCCATCAAGGCAAAGTATTTTGTAATGATTTATGGAGCAATAGAGTTATTTTTGGGCTTTCAAAACCCTGGCAGCAATATCGCACACTTTGCACACATTGGAGGCATGTTGTTTGGCTTTTTCCTTATTCGCTACTGGCAAAGGCGCAACACTCACTTTCTCTAAAGCCCCCCTCTTTTTTTGCGAAAACTTATCCGACATATCCTTTTACTAACACACTCGTTGCTTACGATAGCTTTACTGCTATCTTGTATATCTGTGTACGTTAGTCCTGCAGTATTATGGCTTCTACCACTTTTCAGTATCGCCTTTATCCCTTTGATAATCCTCAATATCATCTGCATTGGAATATGGATTATTTTTCATCAACTGCACTACATCATTATCCCCTCCATTGTACTCAGCTTTGGGCTTTTCTTATGTAGCACTTTGGTGCGCCTCCCCTGCTGTGGAGCCAACAAAGTAGAAAAGGCAGAGCCACACCACGTACAAATGAAACTTTTGAGTTACAACATCAATCTATTTGGATTAAATCGCTCATATAAAGACAAGACTACACTACCCAAAATAGGGGCATTTATACGTGCCGAGAAATTTGACATTGCTTGCCTACAAGAGTTTTACACACACGATAAGGTTTTGACAGAGCATCAAATCGCAGCACAAATGCCAAGCCTCACACACAAATACATTGGCTACAACGTACACCGCAATCCTCACAAATATGGCATTGCAACATTTAGCAAACACCCTATAATCAATGGCGGGTGCATCAACTTTGAGGAGAGCAACAATCTTGCCATTTTTACCGACATTGTACGAGCCTCAGACACCATTCGGGTATATAACCTGCACCTACAATCAGTCAAACTGCATAATGACGAGCGCAGCGCATTGGTTGACGAGGCATTTTGGTCAGACAAACAAAAACAAGGACGCACCACCACCCTACATCAAGTATGGAGTAAAGTAAGCATTGCAGCGATAAAGCGAGCACAACAAGTAGAGCAACTTGCAAAGCACATCAAATCATCGCCCTACCCTGTGATACTCTGTGGCGACTTTAACGACACGCCCATTTCATACGCCTACCAAAAGCTGCGAGGCGATATGCGAGATGGATTTCTTGATGCAGGCAATGGCATTATGTCCACCTACCAATCTTTCATTCCATCGTTTCGTATCGACTATATATTGTACGACCAAAGATTTCGAGCACAAACCTACTACTGTCCAAATATAACCTACTCCGACCACTACCCTCTGATATGCCGACTGGCTCAAGTGAAGTAAGTACGTTAAATTTGGTTTACTATAATGCTTTATTGGCAAAAAATATAGATTTTTGCAGCACTTTTATCTCATCAAAGAAATGGCAAATACAACTCACAATAGTGGAAGCACTACACGTCGATTACGCAACTCCTACCTATCCACTATCATCAGTATTTCACTCGTGCTATTTTTGCTTGGGCTTATGGGCGTTCTACTTCTCAATGCCAACCGACTATCTCGATATGTAAAAGAGAATATTGGATTTGCTGTTGTTTTGCAAGATAATGCAAGCCAAGCAGATATTGCTTGGGTACGCAAGCAACTTGATGTTGCACCTTATGTACGAGAAACTAAATTTATATCAAAAGAAGAGGCTGCGGAAGAATTGAGCGAGATGTTAGGCGAAGACTTTGTTGCCTTTCTTGGTTACAATCCTCTACCCATTTCTATCGAAGCGAAACTACGCTACAAGTATGCAAATAATGATAGTATTGAAATGATTGAGCACGAACTCCGAGAGTTTCAACAAATCAAAGAAGTATCCTACCAAAAATCACTGGTAACACTTGTCAACGACAATATCAACAAAATAAGTGCAGTGCTACTTTTATTCAGCCTATTACTTTTTTCGGTATCCCTTGCACAAATCAATAATACCATTCGCCTATCGACCTACGCTCGTCGATTCTTAATTAAAACAATGAAGCTTGTAGGAGCAACAAGAGGCTTCATTATACGCCCATTTTTAGCCAAAAGTGCCTTGCACGGAGTTATCTCTGCCCTTGTTGCAATGACACTACTCATTGGTTTATTCTACTTAGTACGCAACGAAATGGGGCGTGACATGATACAATTAGTAAACATCGAAATTATTGGCATCTTATTCCTTATACTTTTAGTATTAGGAGTTGCAGTAGGTACCATCTCCACTTACTTTGCCACCAATCGTTACTTAGATATGCAGAATGACGACCTCTACTATTAAAAACATACTCACAAGTGAAAAAACAAAAAACAACCACCTCAACTCCCTCTCACACGGCATCATCTAACTCCAAAGTAGATTTATCGCTGGGCTTACACAATTACAAACTAATGCTAATAGGATTTGCAATTATCCTTATTGGCTTTGTACTCATGAGTGGAGGAAAATCAACAAATCCTGCCGAATTTACAGGCGAAGCACTATACAACTTTAGGCGTATTACCTTAGCCCCCATCTTGGTTATCTTTGGCTTTGCCTTTGAGATTTATGCCATTATGAAGAAACCAAAACAAACATCAAAATAGTAGCATGAATACACTACAAGCCATCATTTTGGCTATCGTAGAGGGGCTTACCGAGTTTTTACCAGTATCCTCAACAGGACACATGATACTTGCCCAAAAGTTCTTAGGCATTGAGAGTTCAGCCTTTGTCAAAGCCTTTACGGTTAACATTCAACTTGGCGCAATACTTGCAGTAATTGTGCTATACACCAAACGCTTTTTTCAAAGCATCAACTTTTACCTAAAGTTATTTGTAGCATTTTTGCCTGCAGCCGTTATTGGTTTGCTACTTGGTGACTACATCGACAGCCTACTTGAAAGTGCCTTTATCGTTGCACTAATGTTAGTAGTAGGAGGGCTTGCTATGCTATTTGTAGATAAATGGTTTGCCCAAGTTACCGAGCATCAAGACATCAATTATAATCGTGCCCTAAAGATTGGTTTTGCGCAGTGCGTGGCAATGATACCTGGAGTTTCACGCTCGGCAGCCACTATTGTTGGAGGTATGGCTTCGGGCTTGAATCGAAAGACTGCCGCAGAGTTTTCATTCTTTTTAGCAGTACCCACCATGTTTGCCGCATCGGGCTACAAATTGCTGAAGGACTATAAAGTGATTTTTGCTCCTGAACAAATGAGCGATAATCTTATCCTCTTAGGCATTGGCAATATAGTTGCCTTTGTAGTAGGAGTACTTGCCATTCGCTGTTTTATTAGTGTACTAACTCGCTATGGCTTCAAAGCCTTTGGCTGGTACCGAATTGTAATCGGCACAGCAATCTTACTACTGCTTGCTTGTGGAGTAGATTTAGCGGTTATCTAAGCAAAATCAACTCTCCCCTCCCTAACTTTCGTTGTACAATCTACTACCTTACAGGCACTGGCTTGTGAGATAGTAACACCTCTCTATGTCTCACTATATCTGAGACGATAGCCTCAGAGTGGCTGGAGGTCGACCTCCAGCCTGTCGAGAGATTGGGAGTCTTGCCGACTGCTCTACTAAACATCTTATTAAAGGTACTTGCACGAGCATCTTTAAGGAGAGTCGAGTATCCGCTAAACAGTGTGCTGATTTCAAGTTTGTAACGCCTCAGCCTTAGTTCAGGTATTATCGCTACCTGTTTCGAGAGTTTGTTGCTTACAATAGTTGAGGCACCTATCTTGGTGCGCTTGGCAGTGCTCTTACCTGTTTGAGTTTTTGTCCCCTACATGTGTAATGACGATAAAGAACATAGAGAGGCTTCATCGCTCAATTGCCCTGCAAGTTGTAGCACGTCGAACAACCAAACAAATCTTTGCAAATACCTATAATTCAACATATCGTAGCGATGTGTATAACACATGAAGTAAGTCGTGTAAAAAAGGGCTTTATTGTAGAGTATGTTTTTGTATCTTTGTCGCCTCATTTCTTAGCACCATCAAATATATGACAATAGAACAAGTTATCCTCCGCCAAATTACCTCTTGTGTCGAACAAGTTTATGGTACACTATCAGCACCACTACAACTACAAAAAACTCGCAAAGAGTTTACAGGCGACTTTACCCTTGTAACCTTCCCTTTGACTAAAATTAGTCGCAAATCGCCCGATGCTACAGCACAAGAGTTAGGTGAACAACTAAAACAACAACTGCCCAACATACACGCCTTTAATGTCATCAAGGGATTCTTAAACCTTGAGTTCACTAAAGCCTTTTGGCGTGCGCAATTTGAACAAATCTATCAAGAGCCCGATTTTGGCTTTCATCCTCCCCTATCATCAAGCAAAACAATGATGGTAGAGTATTCATCGCCTAATACGAATAAACCCCTGCACTTGGGGCATATTCGTAATAACCTTTTGGGCAACTCCGTAGCTCGCATCTTGGCTGCCAATGGACATAAGGTTATCAAGGTGAATTTGGTAAACGACCGTGGTATACACATCTGCAAGTCAATGCTGGCTTGGCAAAAATGGGGCAATGGCGCAACGCCACAAAGCTCAGGCAAAAAAGGGGATCACCTCGTGGGCGATTACTATGTAAAGTTTGACCAACATTATAAAATCGAAATAAAAGAACTGCAAGCAAAAGGCTTAGCAGAGGAGGAGGCTAAACGCAAAGCCCCTCTAATGATTGAGGCACAAAATATGCTACTGCGCTGGGAAATGAATGATGCTGAAGTGGTGCAATTGTGGGAAATGATGAATGGCTGGGTATATGAGGGATTTGCAAGTACATACGAAAAACTTGGAGTGGATTTTGATAAAACCTACTATGAGTCAAAAACCTATCTGTTAGGCAAGCAAATCGTAGAGCAGGGATTGGCACAAGGCGTGTTTTACAAAAAAGATGATGGCTCGGTATGGGTTGATTTAACCGATGATGGACTTGACCATAAACTCCTATTGCGTGCCGATGGCACTTCGGTGTACATTACGCAGGATTTAGGTACGGCGCAAGAGCGTTTTGCACAACATCGCTTAGATGAACATATCTATGTAGTGGGTAATGAACAAAACTATCACTTTCAAGTGCTAAAATTGGTGCTTAAAAAACTGGGATATGCTTGGGCGCAAGATATATTTCACCTCTCATACGGCATGGTCGAATTGCCCGAAGGTAAAATGAAATCACGTGAGGGCACCGTAGTAGATGCTGATGACTTAATGCAAAATATGGTGGATACTGCTCGTGAAACTTCGTTGGAGTTGGGCAAACTAGCAGATATGCCTCACACCGAGCAGGAATTGTTGTTTAATACCATAGGCTTAGGTGCACTTAAATACTTCATTCTCAAGGTTGACCCGCAAAAAACCATGCTGTTTGACCCAAAAGAATCTATCGATTTTAATGGCAATACAGGACCCTTTTTGCAGTATACACATGCTCGCATTTGCTCTATTTTGAACAAGGCAAATGCGCTAAACTTAGTACCTAAAGTACAGGGAGAGGTGGGCGATAGAGAGGTGGAGTTGATAAAAAAAGTGGTGGACTTTCCTCAAGTAATCATGCAAGCAGGTAGTGAATTATCGCCTGCACTAATTGCTAACTACATATACGAGTTAGCCAAAGACTTTAATCAATACTATCACAATGTTTCAATCTTGAAAGAGGAAAACCAAAGTTTGCTATTGCAACGCTTAGCACTCATAAAAATAGTGTCGAGTACTCTAAATAAGGGAGCAAGCCTACTGGGGATTGACTTGCCGGAGAAAATGTAGATTTTCAAGATACTCTACTAATGCAAAAAATCCGAATATTATTTATCATAGTTCTCTCCTGTATCTTTGCTTTTAAGTTATACGCTAATGGGATAGATTCAAGTTGCTATTCATTATTTGGAAAAAAACAATGCCCTCGTAATGTTTATTACAAGCCCTACACTCTTATGGGGCATGAACCTAGTTACACAAAACTTCTTGTTAATACAGGAGGACTAATTATATTGGGATTTGCCTCAGCAGGGGTACTGTACGTTTTGCCAGAGAATCTAAGTGGCTGGTCGCCCAATGAACTGAAGAACAATAATATATTTGAGAGCTATTGGCAAAACATTAAAAATGGTCCTAGATTAGATAAAGATGATTGGTTTCTTAACTATGTAGCACACCCTTATTGTGGAGCGGTTTACTACATGACCGCTCGCTCATCGGGTTTTAATGCTTTAGGCTCTTTAACCTACTCTATATTGATGTCGAACTTTTGGGAGTATGGAATTGAAGCCTTTGCCGAAATCCCATCTATCCAAGATTTGATTATAACTCCACTCATTGGCTCTCTATTCGGAGAAGTTTTTTATTTAACCAAACGTGAGATTGTGCGCAACCAGTATCGAGTGTTAAACTCTCGTTTCTTAGGGCATACCTGCACTTTCCTATTAGACCCCTTGAGCGAAGTGGTGGATATCTTAGGCTATGCTTTTGGAGGTGGTGATAAGTTTTCTGTTAGTGCGAGTAGTCGCCCCATACCTATAGGCAAAGAGTTTGGCTATGGCATTTCATTGGGTATCAGATTTTAATCTCTAAATAACTTCAAGGCTCTCTGCCATAATCCAACCTTGATTGCCATCGGCAGTTCTAATCTTTTTCCACTCACTAATCGTTTCCATAATATGAACCTTAGTGCCTTCATGCAAAATAAATAGGTCAATACTGCCGTTATTTGGAGCTGCTTTAACCGCAGTTACAGGCGAAAAAACAATGGCGTTACTACGATTCGAAAACTCTTTGTTCTCATAATAAGCAATACTCGTGCAAAAGAAAGATGCAAAGAGCATAACAATGGCTAAAAGCAACACTAATTTTCTGTGGGTAAAAATAGAGGAAAAGAAGGTAATTAGGCATACAATCAAGGCAAAACCAAAGAGTATAATGCCAATAACTGCCCAAACATCAATGGGCATCATTTTACGAAATGCTATTATCCATGATACTGCAAAAAACACAGGCAAGGGCTCAATCTTATCAACTATTTGGGTATTGGATAGGGATAGGTTGTACTGTATATCTTCATCATGTGGGGCAAGTCGCAAAGCCCGCTCGTAGTACAAAATCGACTTAGGTATCTCATTTTGCTTAAAAAATGTATTCCCCATGTTATAGTATAACTTGGCATTGTGTACTCCGTTGTTCTCAATTTGCTTATATACATCTATTGCTTCGGCAAATTGCTCTTGCGTATAAAGCGTATTTGCTTGGAGCCATAATGTATCGTTTTGTGCTTTGCTGTAAAAATGAGCAAAGAAAAATACCAATAATAGCAATATTTGTTTAACGCCGTTCATCGTCAAAATTATTTTATGCGTTGTTCTAACTTACTAATAATATCTACTGCATCGGCATATAAATGCTCCATGACTTGTTTGCCATTTTCAGTTGGCGCATAACGAGTAAACTCACACTCGTTAATTACTCCGATAAACATTTCAATATACGCCTCCTCAATTTGTTTCTGCGCAAGTAGAGTTTGCACCTTTTCTTGCGATAGTTCAGCAACAGGAATGCTTAATTTGTCACCCAAATAACCCCACATAGCACGCAATAACTCATCATAAAAGCCTTGATTATTGCCAGTTTTTAATAAATGCGCAGAGGCATCAAGACGTTTCTTGGCTACTTTCCTAGCTTTTTTATTGCGTATCAAAACAACATCTTTATTGTCCTTCTCTTGCTTACTTAACCACATATAGGCTGCAATAAACAATGCTACCAAAAAACAGTAAAGTAAATAGAATGGACCTGAGGCAAAAAATAACTCTCCCTCATTTTTCACTGTCGCTCCACTCTTTATAAATCGTACATCTTGCCCAAGTACTTTTAAGTTCTCTCGTCTTGATTCTGAGGAAGTGTAATTCTGCTGCACACTTTTTGTGTCTTTTTTAACCTCAATATCAAAAGCCTTTGTTTGAAGCGTAACGTATTTTTCTGTGACTGGATTAAAGTATGAAAACTCAATCGGAGGAATTGTAAAACTACCTGCACTACGTGGAATAATGGGAAGTTCAAATTGACGATACCCTTCAGCCCCACTGTTAGAGTTCTTTATACTTTCGGTGGTTTTAGAGTCATAAATCTCAAAATCAACTGGCAAATCAACCTTTGGAGCATTTATCAACTTTAGATTGCCACTACCCGAAATACGAATGGTAAGTGAGGTGGCGTCATTAGCCGTAAGCTCATTCTTGGATAATGACGCTGACAATTTAAAATTACCCACAGCTCCAGTAAATGGACGAGGAGCACCTGAAGGCAACTCTTTTACCTTTATTTTTTTAGGACTCGACACCAAATGTCTGCGTACATTTTGAACCCCTCCACCAAAAAAATCATCAAAAACATCTCGTGACCGAGTGCGTACTTGCTCAATAATATCTATTTCACAAGCAGGAATAGTCAACTCACCTACCTGTTGTGGAAAGATCAGCTGTTTATTCAATATACCCGCATCATATACTGCGCCTTTTACGTTTTCACGCTCAAACTTGACTTGCTGCGGAACCGCAATTTCTTGTGTCCAAAAGCCATTAAATGTTGGAAGTTTAACATTTTCTAAACCTGCAATT
>JBOFMS010000071.1:0-2995 GCA_051658505.1 Bacteroidales bacterium
TGAATATCATCTTTTCGCTGAAAAACCACCTTTTCACCCTTTTGAAATGCTTCGATATATGGGTGAATATTCTCATTGGCTTCAAGCCTAATATCCTCTACGGTATCTTTGGTAAAAATTGCTTGCAAACCACTATTGAGCTCTATGCTGCTAAAGTTGGTAAATGGCATATTGTGCGAAACGATATTGCCCGAGGGACTAATCTCTTTGTTACAAGATAAAAGCAACACTGTACACAGTAGATAAAAAAGATGGTGTTTCATTGTTGTGTAATGGTGTTTCATTGTTGTGTAACGGTGTTTTATTGTTGCCACATTGCGAGGTGTTATTGCATTTTATTGAGTTGTTCTTCTTCACTCATTTTTAGGCTTTGGCGAGTATGGATAAAGTTACCCTTGTAGCTTAATGAACTTCCGTTATTAAGTTCGCCTGATAAGGAATGATTGATGGTGCATTTTGCTGAACTTCTTCCCGACATATTGCAAATTACATTGTTCACCACAAAGTTCGAAGCCTCAATGCGACTTTCACCAGAGGCATTAATCTCAAAAAGATTTGCGCTTCCATTTAAGTCAACAACCGAGCTTTGTGAAAGATTGGAGCGAAGGTTAATCGTTTTCAAATTGCCATTGAAAAATGATTTATTCGCGGAGTTAACTTGTAAACTACTTACTCTTCCTGTTATATCTAACAATGCGCCAAAGTCAAGATTTGCCTCAAGATTTGCCACTTGTAAGTTTCCCTTAAAACTACTGCCACTTGTAAGATTCAGTTTTAAATCATTAGCCGAAAAGGTTTTGATAAGCGTAAAGTTGCTACCTCCCGAAAGACTTACTTCTGTAATTTGTTTTGCTGAGATGTATATTTTTACATTCGACGCATCACTCAGTCTTACACCATCACGAAACGTAACTGTTATTTTGTCTGCCGACTGTAATACCTCTATGTATTGGTGAATATTCTCATTCGCCTCTACTATAACTTTTTCTTTTCTTTTAGCCTTAAAAATAACTTGTAAACCTTTATTTACTTCAATTTTAGAAAAGTTACTTAGTTGCTTATCCTTCGAAGTGATTTTTCCCTCTGGCGTTACAGTTACCGTTTGGGCTATTACTCCCGAACAAAAGAGTAGTGTACATGCTATTGTTAAAAGTAGTTGTTTCATAATCGTATAAGGTTTTATCATTAATATTTTAGGTAAATGGTGCACAAAGGTAAATTATTTTTTTTGTGTATTGAACTCCTCTCTAAGTGTATCTTAGGCAAAACAACAGAGTAAACCCCTAATTCTTCCAAAGAATTAGGGGTTTACTCTGTTTATAAGATTAGTCTTTGCCTATTGACACTTTAACCTTTTGATTGCGCCATCAGCATTGGCTTTGTCGCTATCAGTGGCGGGTACTTGTTTGTAGTTTTCACACGCCTTTTGGCTGTCTCCCTTTTGCTCATAAGCGTAAGCAAGTTGGTAGAATATCTTGGCTCGCATATTATCTCTTTTTTCAAGAGTCAAGGCTATTTCACCTGCCTCTATTGCCTCTTGCCATTGACTGTTGTTATTGGCGGCAATGGTTACTTGTAGGCGAACATCGGGGTCGTTTTCGTCATACTTTGCTGCGGCATTAAAACTGTTGTAGGCTTCGGCAAATTGCTTGTTGTCTTTTGCCTCTTGTCCTTTTTTAAGAAGTATATTTTTGGCAGCCTTGCGAGCCTCATTAGCATCGCTTGGTTTATTGCTGCGTCTTGCTACGTCCATCGTTTTATCAAATGCAATCAAGGCACTATTAACACTGTCTATCTTTACAAAAGCGGCTCCTAAAGCAAGATGAATGTGCGATAGATTGTTATTTAACTCTATGGCTTTTTGATAATCGTAAATTGCTTCGACAAATAGATTGTTTTTCATGTTCTCATTACCCATAGCAAAGTATAAGTTGGGCAAGGCTCGGTTGATACGATTTAGGTTCTTATCGTCTTTGTATTTTTTGGCAGAGGCTTGTGCTTTTAGCATTTCCTTTAGTGCATTCTCAAAGTCACTCTTCTTAAATAACTCTTCGACAATTTTAGTGCGTACTCGAATAACTCCATCTTGTGCATTTTTACGCACTTCATTCGCCTCATCACCCACTTCGTTAGCAATGGTAATGGCTCGCTTAAAGGCCGCAAGCGCTTCTTGTGGTTTATGTGCTGTAACTTTTGCAACCCCCTCTTTGTAAGCCTCAATAGCCTCGTTGGTGGTTTGTGCATTGGCATTAAATGCAAGTAGTATGCTGCAAGTAGCAAGTAAAAGAATGTTTTTCATGTGAGTATAAAAATTATAGTTTTTGATTGAGCGAGCCAAAGATAAAAACTTTTACTTCAATACTCAAAAAAGTTTAACAAAAGATACAAGTGATTTTATAGGCTTAATTAACTCAAATGCAAATGAAAAACTAATTACTTTTGCAGCCTGTAATTCATAAACATCATTTACTTAATAACTTGTTTTTACTTTTTATGAAAAAAACTCTACTTTTTGTGGCACTTGCAGTACTTGTAAACGCTACGTTATGGGCACAAGATGAACCTAAGGCTGTAAGACTTGGGATAAAGGGGGGTTGGGACGCAACCTCCGTTCAGTACTATGAGGGGGGTGATTTTGTAAAGGGAAAAGATGGCTTTCATGCAGGGCTAATGCTACGCATCAAAGCACCTCTTGGCTTTACAGTTCAACCTGAATTACTATACGGACAAAGAGGAATGTCAACCTTTATTGGTAAGGGCGAAGAATTCAAGCAAAAAGCACACAATCTTGATGTACCTATCAACCTAACTTGGGGAATTGACCTAAAGATAGTACGTCCATTTATTGTGGCAACGCCTTATCTTAGTTATAGATTTAATGATATGGCAACCATAGTGCCTGATGCAAGCGGTGGACATATTGAGGATATTAGCAAGTTTAACTATGGTATGGGATTGGGTGCAGGTTGTGAGGTATTTGGCAGAATACAGATAA
>JBOFMS010000072.1:0-8784 GCA_051658505.1 Bacteroidales bacterium
CATTCTGGCGCAAATTCTTAATGCCTGTAAATTCTTTTATAATTAAATGTTCTCCACTTA
Source organism: Bacteroidales bacterium (assembly GCA_051658505.1). Classification (GTDB taxonomy): domain Bacteria; phylum Bacteroidota; class Bacteroidia; order Bacteroidales; family UBA932; genus JAITMY01. Next base: position 61 of record JBOFMS010000072.1, read on the forward strand.
CTACAGGCAAGTACATTTGCTTTGATGTAGTAGATTCAATCATAAAGTTATGAGTATGAACCTCCTCAGGCATTGACCAATAACAGAGTATTCGTTGCGCATGCTTAAACTCACTCAACTGTTTTACTTGTTCAAAAATGCGCTGCGACTTTATAAGTCGCTCTTGCATATTTACATTTTGCTTGCGTGTGCCGATTAAGGCTCTAACTTCGGACTTGGTCATTGGGGCTATTGTTTGCAGTACTTGTATCAAAGTACTTTGGCGTTGTTATTGCCATACAAAGATACACAAATTAGCTAAGGCTGCCCTTGCCTCTACCCCCTGATTTATGGGCAATGGGATAGCCTTGGCACTCTTGGCAGTGGATTGCGTGGCAGTTGGCATAGAGATTTTCTATAGCAACCAACTTTCTTTTTTAACTACCTTTGCGCCTGCCTTAACATAAGCACACCCCCTCAATGACGCTAAGTACGCTGTTTACCTTTCCGCTCAACTTACTACTCATAGCCCTCTCGATGTGGCTGGCGTGCTATATTAAGCCCAGTCCTAAGCGCACTATTGGCGTATTTGCACTTATGCTGTGCGCCCTACTATATATAAGTTGTAGTGCTAACACTCGGGCTGTCGCAGCAAGCATTCCCTTTAGCATAACGGTATTTGTTATTAGTACCTACCTATGGGCTGTAATACTTAAACGTATTAAACGCTGGCGCAACAATTTGTACTTTCTGCTCAACCACCTTGGGCTTTGGCTCTTTGTATGCACGGCTTATTTTGGAGCAAGCGATAACCTATCGCTCAAAATGTTAGTTACAAACGATTTTGATAATCAATGTGTAGATGCTCACAAAAATACAACGAACACACTCCCCTTTTATATACGCACTATACAGGTGGGTGACACCTCCCTCATTAGCCTTTGCGATAAGCCTAACGTACTGCCACAAATAACCGAAGAAAGGCATATCGCGCTAAATCACTATACTCGCTACAAGGGGTATGATATTTATTTGTTTAATAATAAACTACCACAGCCCAATGTGGCGATACTACAAGTAGAGCGACAACCTTGGCAATATCTCTCACTGGTTGGCATCATCATTATGTTTATTGGGGGAAGTTGTATGTTTTATAAAGGATTGATACAAAAATAATGTGGACACAGTTTTATATTTTCGCCATTACCTTTTGCTGCCTTTTGTTGCTTAGTAGCATCTTAGCGTTTGGTAAAGAAGCATTGAGGCGATGGGCTACACCTATGGCATTATTAGGCTCCTTGGTGCTCCTCATCTTCATTATAGTTTTGTGGCACAGCTTAGGGCGACCCCCTATGCGTACCATGGGTGAAACTCGACTATGGTATTCTTTCTTTTTAAGCCTTGCAGGAGCAATCACGTATTACAAAAGTCGCTACTGGTTTATACTGAACTTTGCCTCGCTGCTTGCCATAGTCTTTATTATTATCAACCTGCTAAAGCCTGAGATTCATGATAAAGAACTCATGCCCGTACTCCGTAGCCCTTGGTTTGTACCACACGTTGCTCTATATATGTTTGCCTACGGTGTACTTGCCTGTGCAAGCATTGCTGCACTGTGGGGCATACTAAAGCATAAAACTGATGTATTACTCGGTGAGCGTATTTTTACTCTCACCGACCGCCTTGTATTACTGGGCAATGCCCTTATTACCATTGCTATGCTTATGGGAGCAGTATGGGCTAAACAGGCATGGGGCGACTACTGGACATGGGATGCTAAGGAAAACTGGGCTGCCCTTACGTGGATAACATATATGTTTTATCTACACTTACGGTTTCAGAAAAAAAACAGTACTTTTGCACTCCTTTTGGTAATTGTGGGCTTCGTATTTTTGCAAATTTGCTGGTGGGGCATCAACTATTTACCTTGGACACAAAACAGCGTACACGTTTATAATAATTAAATCATAAATTTTTTTCAAAAACAATGAAAATCAACAATCAACAGATTATCGGTGTAAGTCTTGGGCTTGCCATAGTAGGTATGATTGCCTACAAAATGGCAAATAGTACACCTAATGCGCAACTGTCGCAAAATGCACAGGTGCTTGAAATTTTTGAGCAAGGAGGTTGTGCTTCTTGCCACTCTCACAATCCTAAGTTGCCTTTTTACAGCACACTGCCTATTATTGGCGCACAAGTAAAGTATGATGCCGAAATGGGCAATAAGTACTTCAATATGGAGGCTATGCTAAAATCACTTGCCGACTCTACCGAAATGAACAAGTCAGACCTTGCTAAGGTGGAATTTATCTCACTTAATGGCACAATGCCTCCTGCAAAGTATTACTTAGCACACTGGGGGTCATCTATCACAAGTGCCAAAAGAGATATTTTGCTAGCTTGGGTAAAAACTCAACGTAGTGCAATATATCCTAACACGCTTGCTGCGGCAGAATTTGCTAATGAGCCTGTACAACCGATAGATGATGTTCTCGAGGTAGACCTCCGCAAAGTGGTATTGGGTAAAAAACTTTACCATGACAAACGCCTATCGGGCGATAATAGCGTATCATGCGCTTCGTGCCACCCTCTTGACAAAGCAGGTGTGGATAATTTACGCTACTCAGAAGGTATTAGCGGTCAATTTGGCGGTGTAAACGCCCCCACGGTATTCAATGCTGTGTATAACTTTGTACAGTTTTGGGATGGTCGTGCAAAAAGCCTTGCGGCTCAAGCTGCGGGTCCACCACTTAACCCTATTGAAATGGGTAGTACAGACTTTAGTCAAATCGTGGATAAACTACAAAAGGATAAAAACCTAGTGGCTGCCTTTAAGGTAATTTACCCACAAGGAATTACCGAAAACACAATTACTGATGCGATTGCTGAATTTGAAAAAACCTTAATTACCCCAAACTCCCAGTTTGATAAATACCTAAAAGGCGATAAGTCGGCACTTAGTACTGAGGCTATTGCAGGCTATGAAGTGTTTAAGGCAAAGGGCTGTGCTACTTGCCACGTTGGTAAAAACCTAGGTGGACAATCCTATGAGGCTTTTGGGCTGCTTAACCACTATTTTAACGACAGAGGCACAGAAATTACCGAAGAGGACGGTGGTAGATTCAAAGAAACTAAGCATGACTACGATATGCACCGTTTCAAAGTGCCAGGCTTGCGAAATATTGCTCTTACTGCTCCTTACTTTCATGATGGCACTATCCCTTCATTGGTAGATGCTGTAATTGCAATGGGTAAATACCAAAAGGGAGAACTAACACCAACCGAAGTAAGCAATGTGGTGGAATTCCTTAACTCACTTACGGGTGAGTATGAGGGTAAAAAATTGGGTAGTTAGTTTACCAAAATTGTTCCCCAATAATAAGTGCGACTTGATAAGTTTTCAAGTCGCACTTTTTTACTTTTAAGTGTTGATGTTGGATTCTACTCTCAAGACTTGTTTATAATACCGAAAAATCAAAGAGAGTACAAATATTTAAACTGTTCAACTTGGGAAGAAAGGAGGTATATTTTACTCTTGCAATAAGGCTTGATACAATCTCTCAATAGACTTTGCTATATCACCGCCTTCGAATCGCTTAATGTGTTCTGCTCCCTTTGCCGCAATTTGACTACATAACTGAGGGTCATCCCACAAAAGTTCTATCTTAGTTGCTAGTTCTGCCTCACTGTATGGGTCAATATACAGGGCACCCTCTCCTCCAGCCTCGCTAAAGCAACTTCCCTTTGAGGTAATTACAGCTTTGCCACTTTGAATTGCCTCTACAATAGGTAACCCAAAGCCTTCAAAAACACTTGGATATACAACAAAAGCACAACTTTGATATAAAGCCTGTAAGTGCTCAAGAGGTATTCCATGTACAAACTTTACACGATCTGTCAATTTATGCTGCTGTACAAATGAAGTTAATTGTTGATAATAAGCCTTTTTACCCTTGCCAACAATAACTATATGTACATCCTTGGCAAGTACCATTGCTTTTAACAGCATTAACTGATTTTTGCGAGGCTCAATATTGCCCACACACAAAATAAATCTACTAGGAATGGATAATTGTGCAAGTATATTTTGCTTGCTTGTAACACTCAGTGGTTGTGCAAAAACATTTTGAATAGCTTGATAAATTACCTGTATTTTTTGCTCTGCTACACCCATTAAAGTAATTAAATCATCTTTAGTCTGTTGGCTAATAGCAATAATGACATCTGCATTTTTGCAAGCATAACTTAACTTGAGTTTGTACATGAATACATCAAATTTGCTATAAAAACAGGGGAATCTCAAAAAGATTAAATCGTGAATGGTAAGTACAGTTTTAACTCTCGTTTTTTTAATGCCCCACGGTAATTCATGGCTTAATCCATGAAAAACGTCTATCTTATTTTTTCTTACAGACCTAGATACTGCAAAACTTCGCCAAACTGCACGTAAAAACCTATAAATTCCCTTTGGCAATATAGTTTTTATATTTTTTGCACTACAAAAACTTGGCGCAATCTTAAGCTTTGGCGTGTAAAGAAAGTATTCATTATCGGGAAAAGCACAAGCCAAATCACTAACAAGTGTACGAGAGTAGTTTCCAAGCCCCGACTTATTATTAAACAGTCGTTTGGCATCAAAAGCAATTTTCAATGGCATACATTTGTATGTATATAGTTTCAAAAAAATGTAAAAACAACTTATAACTTTCTTTCTCAAACAAAAGCAAACATATTATTTACTTATAATATCTTATATAAAACAAGAGCTTAAAATCTTTTCGTAATTTTGTTAAAGGTTTAAGTTTTGCAACTTTACTGAGTTATTAGACTATGCACAAAATAGCAGAATTGCTAATAAAATGGCCTCTGAATCTTCACCACCACGATAATTCTTCTACAAAAGTATGATTTCACAAACTGATTTCGTACACAAAAGTAGTTTTTATAATTAAATTTGTTTTTGCTTAATTCCCTATGAGTATTTTTAGCCTAACCAAAGTCCTTAGCAAAGTCCAACGCAAAGCCTTTTTAGATCTTCCAAAGGACCTGTACGCAGCAGATGATCAATACGTTCACCCCTTTGATAACCAAATAGAAGATATTTTTTCATACAGCAAAAATAAACTCTTACAACAAGGAGGTGAATGCATACGCTTTTTGCTGTACAATGAAGAGGGAAAAGTAGTAGGGCGAATCGCTGCCTTTGTAAACCCTCAAAACGCTCAACTCAACGAACAACCCACTGGTGGAATGGGCTTTTTTGAGTGCATCGATAATCAAGAGGCAGCCTTTTTACTATTTGATGCTTGCAAACAATGGCTTGAGGTGCGTAATATGCAAGCCATGGACGGACCCATCAATTTTGGCTCTCGGCAATACTGGTGGGGCTTACTTATTGATGGATTTACTCAGCCTTCATACGGAATGAACTATCACAAACCTTACTACAAATCCTTATTTGAGACGTATGGTTTCAAAATTTACTTTAAGCAATACTCCTATTTACGATCAATATCAATGGATGGCGTGGCAGAAGGGCTTGTAAAACGAGCAGATCGCATATTACAAAACCCTAATTATGAAATAAAACAGTTACAGCCAGATAATTTAATGCAGTCTGTACAGGATTTTTGCAATATCTACAACAAAACATGGGAACAACACTCTGGTGTTGAAAAAATGAGTTATGAGGAGGCACATAAAAAACTCCTCAGCATTAAAGCCATTATTGACTATCGCCTCATTTGGTTTGCCTACTATAAAGATTTTCCTGTTGCATTTTTTGTTCAAATCCCCGAAATAAATGAACTAATAAAACGATTAGGAGGGGGGAAATTCACACTACTTAAACGCATTAGATTTTGGTATTTGCTGCGCATTAAAAAAATCTGCAAACGTATAATGAGCATTGTTTTTGGAGTAGTACCAGAACATCGAGGTAAAGCAATAGAGGCTGCTTTGGTTATGAAGTTTGCCCAAACTGCCTTTCGCAAAAATTTTCCCTATAGCAGTCTTGAACTCTCATGGATAGGCGACTTTAACCCTGTGATGATGCGCTTTCAGCAGCAATTAGGTGCAAAAATTTACAAAACACACGCCACTTATCGCCTTTTATTTGATGAAGAAAAACAAGAGCGTCACTTTAAGCCTTGTCCCAAAATTGGACGTGAGTAAAAATCTTTTCGTAATTTAATCAAAAACCTAAAGGAATGTTATTTAGCCAAATCGTAGGACATACTGACCTAAAACAACGCCTCATCAATGCTCTACAACAAGGACGCATCAGCCACGCACAAATGTTTGTAGCACGACAAGGTACTGGCGGATTGCCTATGGCATTGGCGTATGCACAGTATGCTATGTGCGAGCAACCTACGCCAACCGATGCTTGTGGAAAATGTGCTACTTGCCATAAAATGAGCAACCTAATTCACCCCGATCTTCATTTTGCCTTCCCTGTAAATGCCGACTCAAAAAAAGACAAAAATAGTGATGCGTTTTTGCAAGAATTTCGGCATCAAGTTCTTAAAAACCCATACATTACAGAGCAAGAGTGGTATGAGGCAATTGAAATTGGAAATAAACTTGGAACTATTGGGGTTGATGAAGCTGGCACAATTTTAGCAAAACTCAACTTAAAGGCATTTGAGGGCAAGTTTAAGATAATGTTAATATGGTTGCCTGAACGAATGAATGAGGAGGCAAGCAATAAACTCCTCAAATTGATTGAAGAGCCTACTGGGAAAACCATATTTTTGTTGGTCACAGAAAACACAGGACGCATTCTCAAAACAATTCTCTCTCGTACACAAATTTTGAATATACCTCAAATTGAGGCTGATGCTTTAGCACAAATGATGCATGAACAAATGGGAGTGCCAAGTTCTGAAGCACAACAATTAGCAAAAATAGTACAAGGTAGCGTTGTTGAGGCTCGTAATATTGTTCATCAAAATGCACAACGCACTCAATTTTCAGAGAGTTTTAAGACCTTAATGCGCCTAAGTTATGCCAATAGCTCAAAAAACATATTGGCTTTACTCGATTGGGCAGATGAAATGGCTGGAACTGGACGTGAGAATCAAAAGAACTTTTTGCTATACGCCTTACAAATGATACGTGAAAATTTTGCCTTAAACCAAAAGGCAACAGAATCATTTTATTTGTTTGGAGATGAAGCAGAGTTTAGCCAAAAATTCTCCCCCTTTATCAATAATGATAATATTCAGCAACTGTATGAGGAGTTTAATCTTGCAATGCAACATATCTTGCGAAACGGCAATGCAAAAATTATATTTACGGATCTTGTTCTTAAACTTGTTAAGTTGATTGTTCCTTTGAAGGTGAGTTAAACTGCAATTTTTTAATCGCCCTGTGACTCTACAAAATTGTTGACTTTTCTCTTTTTCTTATCAAAGACTACATCTATAAGATAACTCAGAAGAAAGTGTAAGCCAACACAGATAGCCACAAAAATGGGGATTACAATGTTGTCCGAAAGTTTAAGAGACAACAAATACATTCCGCTTATTAAAACAATATATAAACCTACAATTGTAAAGGTTACCTGCGCGTGTGTAAGCCCCATACGCATAAGTAGATGATGAATGTGTAACTTGTCTGGAGAAAATGGTGAACGCCCTTGAATAATCCGTAAGAGGAAAATACGTCCCGTATCAAAGAGAGGAATAATTGCAAGCCCAAAACCTACACTTAATGGAGCATTGATTTTGTAGTCGCTTACAAAATCAGGATTGCCATTAATTTGAATAAATTTGAGAAGTCCTATTGCCATTACAAATCCCAATAATAGAGATCCTGTATCGCCCATAAAAATAGATGCAGGTTGCCAATTGTAACATAAAAATGCTACAATTGCTCCACTAAATGCAATGAGTAGTAATGCCATTGTCCATGAACGACTCTGCTCTTCGCCAACTAGCAAAAACCAACAAGCTAATATGGTAAATGCCGCCAAACCAACTGAACCCGCTAAACCATCAAGTCCATCAATTAAGTTAAAAGCATTGGTAACTACAATAATAGCGAAAATAGACACAGAATAACTTATTGCTAATGGCAGTTCATAAATCCCCAAAAATCCTCCGAGATTTTCAATTCTGATACCCATTTCGCTACCTCCACCCCATACCACCATTGAGGAGGCAAGTAGTTGCATTACTAATTTTCCTCGTGGGCTAAGGGCTACAAGATCATCACGCATACCTGTAATAAATAAAATGCCTGATGCTGCTAAAAAATATCGAAAGAAGGATAAGTCTCGAACAGGAATCCAAACCATAGCAGCAAATAAAAACCCTAAGAATATAGCGACTCCTCCCATAGAGGGTATAAATCCCTTATGGATTTTACGCCGACCACCAATATCAAGTAAGTTTTGCTTTGTCAAATAATTGATAAGCAAAGGCAGCAGTACAAAAGTGGCTAAAAATGCAGATGCAAAGGAGTAAAAAATAAAAATCATAGGTAAAGTCTTGTCAGGGGCGACGAAGGTAGTTCTTTTAGTACAAATAGACAAAAACTTTTTTCTATATCGTGTCAAAAAAAGCTTAACAGTTTAGAATGCAATAGATTTCAAACTCAAACCTTCTTTTTCAGGCAATCCAAACATCAAATTCATGTTTTCTACGGCTTGTCCCGATGCGCCTTTTACAAGATTATCAATGACTGAGGTAAGTAAAAGTTTTTGTCCTAATTTTTGGAAATGTATAAAACATTTAT
>JBOFMS010000073.1:0-5028 GCA_051658505.1 Bacteroidales bacterium
AAACACGGTAGATGGTTCAATAAGCAGCGAGAACCACAATTATTGGGTTTTCATCGTAGCAGAGTAAGGAGTGTGCGAATTGTGCATTTAAAGCGAGGTGATGATTTTGGAGATGCCACAGGCGTATTAAGTTTTATTGTTCGCCCTTTGGGTAAAACTAAATTCAGGTCAAGCATAGAGTTGTATAGTTGTGGTGAGGAGGGGAATAAAAGCGGGTTTCATATTGGTGGAACAGCAGAGGGTGCGGGACTCTCTTATGTATTTTAGTCTTAATACGACCTCACTTAAAAAAGAACAGGCAGTCCGATATGGTGGGCTGCCTGTTCTTTTTTAATGGAAGTATAGCGATTGTTTATTGCTGCAAAAACGTCAAAAACTCACTACTGCTATTGGTATAAGCAATTGGTGAACCCTGCGGTTTGCCCTCGCTGTTGAGTACTACAAAGTACGGAATGGCATTTACCTTAAAGTTGCTTATTAGGTAATCTAAGTTTTGTTGCCCAAGGGTTTTCTTTACTTTTTTGTCAAAACTTGAGGTGTACCATTGCTCCTTGGGGAGTTCTGTTTTGTCATCGGTATAGAGCGTAACAATTACAAACTTCTCTAATAATTGTGCTTGTACTTCTTGGTCGGCAAATACAGTTCCTTCCATCTTTTTGCAGTTGGCGCAAAAATGCCCTTTGAAGTCAACAAATACCTTTTTGCCTTGCTCTTTTGCGCACGCTAAAGCTTCTTTGAGGTCAAAAAATGCAGGTAGGTTGGCTGGGGCATGTAGATTTAAGTTGCTATACTTTGGAGTTTTGTTGCATAGTAGTGCATTGTTTGTATCGACAGATTCTGTGCTGCTGTAAGCTTTAGGTTCTGCGTTTGCACTATATACCTCGCTTTGTTCGGGTAAAAATCCCGACAGGCTATGGAGTTGATTATTCATAAAGCCTGTAAATAGGTACAGCGCAAATGCAAATGCAATAAGAGAAAGGATAAAATTACTTGCTGTGATGTGTTGATGTTTATCGTCATGCGCAAAGCGGAGTTTGCCCAAAAAGTAAAGTCCTAATAAGGTAAATAGTACAATCCAAATACAAAGAAATACTTCACGTGAAATAATATTAAGCCCTAAGCCTTGATCGGCAATGGACAAGAATTTTATGCTAAACAGTAGTAGTATAAAGGCAAACACAACCTTTACCGTGTTCATCCAACCACCAGATTTTGGTAACTTTTTAAGTCGAGAGGGGAACAGTGCAAGTAGTGTAAAGGGTAGTGCAAAGGCAAGCCCAAAGCCAAACATGCCAATAATGGGTTTAAGTATTGCCCCTGATGCGCCTGCTACCAATAGTGCTCCTACAAATGGTCCTGTGCATGAGAATGAAATGAGTGTAAGGGCAAGTGCAACAAAAAATGTAGCGAAATATCCGCCCTTGTCCGCTTGGTTATCAATGCGATTGGTGAGCTTTGTGGGCAATGTAATCTCCATTGCTCCCAAAAATGAAATTGCAAACACAATAAACAATCCAAAGAATAACAAATTGGGCAACCAATGTGTACTGACCGTATTGGTCATGTCGGCACTTTTGGTAATGGTTACAAGTGCTCCAATGGCGGTGTAAATGAAAATAATGGAGGCTCCAAATATCAAAGCTTTGCGTATGCCTTGCGTGCGTGAACTGCCTCGCATAAAAAAGGAAATAGTCATCGGCAACATAGGAAATACGCAGGGAGTAAATACTCCCGCAAAGCCTGCCAGTAGTGCTATGAGAAAAAATGCCAAGAGCGAATCTTTTTCAGGCTTTAATGTGTTGTCAATTGTTAGTTCTACCGCAAAGTCCTCAGTCACCAACACACACTCCTTGTCGCTACAGCCTTGCGCTTCTATCGCACCTGTAATTTTTAGCGTTTCTGCTCCTTTTGATAGTTTGATGGTTTGATGTAGAACAAGTTCGTTTTCAAAATAATTTACGAGCATATCAAACATTTCATCATGCTTTGTCTTAGCAGATGTTACTTCTGTAAATGTTTCATCTACACTAAAATGTTTCGGCTCATTAAACTTTATAGAGATAGACATTGGACCATCTTCAGGATTTTTACTGCCGTAGATAATCCATGAGGGTTCAATGCTGCCCTTGAAGGTAAGCATTGCCTCGCTTGAACTCACTTGCTCTACTTTGATGTCCCACTTTACTGGTTTCCGAATACCGCCTTGGGCATGCAGTCCAAAACTTATGAGCAGGGCGAAGGCGAATGAAAAAAGTTGCTTTATCATAATTGTGTTGATTTAAGGTTGTGTTAGATTTAGTAGTTCTTGTTGTTGTGCTTTTGTAAGTTTTTTCACTACCAAATGGTAGGAGTTATCAATCCATTCACACAATAACTTATTTGGTATGTTGCCTTGTAAGTTGATGCTATTCCAATGTTTTTTGTTCATGTGATACCCGCCTGTTACTGCCTCAAACTGCTCTCGCAACTCTATAGCAATAGAGGGGTCGCATTTAAGGTTAAGCCATCGTGTTGAAAGTGCAAGCAGAGCAAACATCTTACCACAAACTTTGAATACAAGATGCTCGTCGTCAAAGGGAAGGCATTCTTCACAGTAGGCTTTACTTAAGCAATATTCACGCACCTGCTCTATGTTCACTGCAATGTTTTTTTTTCTACAAAAATATCCTACTTTTGCCTACGCAAAGGTATTTTTTTATAGTCAATCAACTCAGTTACTCTACTTAAATAATGCAAAATCCAGTATTTGGAATTATAATGGCGGGAGGTATTGGAAGCCGTTTTTGGCCGCTTAGTCGTAATGCAAAGCCCAAGCAATTTTTAGATGTTTTGGGTGTAGGGCGCACCTTAATTCAACAAACCTTTGATAGATTAACGCATAGTATAGCCTCCGAAAATATAGTAGTAGTTACCAGCGAGTCTTATCGTGACTTGGTGATTGAGCAACTGCCTCAGGTAAAGGAAGAAAACATTTTGCTTGAGCCCCTGCGCCGCAATACCGCCCCTTGCATTGCTTATGCTACATACAAATTACTGCAAAAGCACCCTGATGCAACCGTAGTGGTTGCTCCTGCCGACCATTTGATACTCAAGGAGAATGAATTTGCTAAAACCTTAAACTCCGCTATGGAGTTTGCGGAGTCGAAAGATGCGCTTGTAACCATTGGAGTACCTCCAAGTCGCCCCGAAACAGGCTATGGTTATATTCAAGTAACCGAGTGTGCAAAACATGCTGTTTACAAAGAGGCATGCAAAGTAAAAACCTTTACCGAAAAGCCTAACTTAGAAATGGCAAAGGTATTTATGGATACTGGCGAGTTCTTTTGGAATTCGGGTATTTTTATCTGGACACTACAAAGTATAAAAAATGCATTAGAGGTACACCTCCCTGAGGTTAGCAACCTTTTTGCTGATGGTGCTACTCAATATTACTCTTGCAATGAGGCGCAGTTTATTTCTGAAACTTATGCTGACTGCAAATCTATCTCGATAGACTATGCTGTAATGGAGAAGTCAAGCAACGTATATGTTTTTTGTGCTGACTTTGGTTGGTCGGATTTGGGGACTTGGGAATCACTTTACTTACAACTGCCCAAAGATGAGGCAGGAAATGCCTTGCAGTTGGAAACCGTCCAAATAGATAATGCAAGCGACTGCTTGGTAAGTGCTCCAAAAGATAAATTGGTGGTTGTGAGTGGACTATCCAACTATTTGATAGTGGATACTCAAGATGTGCTTATGGTTTGCCCTCGTCTTGATGAGAGTGCACATAAGAACTTGGTCAATAGTATTCTGCTTGACAGAGGAATTGATAAAGCCTAAGCCAATTTTTTTAGACACTCTTCGAGGAGTTGTTTCTTGTCAATAGGGATAACTCCAACTTTTTCGCATACTAATCCTCCCGCTAAGTTGGCAATCGAGGCAATTATCTTTTCAGATAAACCTGCAGCTAAACAAAGGCTTGCAACACTTATTACAGTGTCTCCAGCTCCTGACACATCAGTAATGTTGCGGTGTTCGGCAGGAATAGCACTGTATGTTTTTCCATCGGTAATCAGTACTCCTCGCTCCGAAAGAGTTATCATAGCGTAACCTACTCCCATTTGCTTATTGAGTTCAGAGGCTGCTTCAAAAATTGCTTCGTAACTTTTTTTGTCTACATCTAACTTTAAACCCTCGCAAAGTTCCTTAAAGTTAGGCTTGAAAAGTGTTACATTTTTATACGACAAAAAGTTGCGCTTTTTAGGGTCAACCAATGTTGGGATGTTGTTTGATTGTGCAAGAGCAACAATACTTTCAATGAGTTGAGGGGTGAGTACTCCCTTGTCATAGTCCTCAAAAATAATAGCATCAACCTTTTCGTTGGCAATAATTCCCTCGATGTGTGCAAAGAATTTCTTTTGCAAATCCTCGTGCAAAGGTTTTGTAATCTCCTCATCAATACGCAGTAGATGCTGTGAGCCTGAAATAATGCGAGTCTTAGTTGTAGTGCGACGTGTAGCATCGGTTAAAATGCCTGCTAAAGTGAGATTTTTGAACTCAAGCAAACTTTTGAAAGTTTGCGATCGCTCATCATTGCCAATGATTGAGCAGAGTAGGGGAGTTGCTCCCATTGCCTGTAAGTTAAGTGCTACGTTTGCAGCTCCTCCCAAACGGTTTTCGTGGCGTGTGCTTTCTAAAATTGGTACAGGTGCTTCGGGCGAAATCCTATCAACCTTGCCCCACATATATGCATCTATCATCACATCTCCAATCACTAAAACCTGCATGGAGTTGAATCCCTCAAATAGTTGTTGCAAATTTATCATAGCCTTAAAATTAATTAGAGTTGCAAAGGTAATTTTTATTCAATGATTTCTAAGAGCTCGGCAGTCATATACCCCATTGGCAGAGCCTCAAGTAGTTTTACCTTCGCAATTTTATTCGCAAGTTGAGGAGTGTAAGGCACTCCAACTTTTACATAGTTTTTAGTAAAGCCAAACATTAAGTTTTTCTTTTTTGAACTTTCAAAAAGCACTTTTTCGGTGC
>JBOFMS010000074.1:0-5690 GCA_051658505.1 Bacteroidales bacterium
TTGAAACAGACCAAATATTTGAGCAAGTTGCTAAAGAGCGGAATGCAGGTCTTTACTTTGCAGAAAAATATCAACATCGCTTTGCAAAAAGCAATTATACGATTGATTTACTGGGTGATTATCAACAAAAAAACTTATGTACTGCGCTTACAGTATTAGATATTTTGCAAAATCAGAAATATTGCCTACTATCTGAGAAAATGTTAGAAAATGGGTTGGCAAATGCTGCGCGCATTACGGTTTTATTTGGGCGCTGGCAGATATTGAGCAGTGCACCCTCCATAGTTTGCGACACAGCACACAATCCTCATGGGATAAAAGAAACCATGCTGCAATTAGCCAATCAAAACAGCCTCCACAAACATATTGTACTGGGTGTACTTGGCGATAAAGATGTGGAAGATATTCTAGCATTATTGCCTAAAGATGCTACATATTATTTCACTCAGTCATCCAATCCACGATCAATGCCCGTAGCAACTCTACATGAAAAAGCGTGGGCAATGGGACTTTGTGGGCAAGCGCACGCAACTGTGTCAAAAGCAATGCTTGCAGCACAAGCGAATGCAAGCATTAGAGATTTTATTTATATAGGCGGCAGTACATTTGTAGTTGCCGACGCATTAACTTATTATTTGAAGCGATAGCCTATTACGGGACTTATGTAGTCTGTACTAGAATTATTTATTTTTGTAGTCAATCGAAAAGAAATAGAGTCCCTATCGGTAATACTTTGCAAACTTTTCATATCTAAAGATATCAAACGACCAATTAAGTTCAGTTCTCCTCTATTTTCACTGTCTTGATGAATAAGATGCAAATGTAGAGGCAAGTTCTTCGAGGTAGTATCACACAAAATCTTTAGGGAATGCTTTGAAAAATCTGTACTGTAAAAAAACGTTACATCTATATTTAAATATTGCCCTCCGCTTGCGCCTATATTATTTACTTGATACACCCCTCCATGTTTAATCGTAATTATTGAGTCCCTATGCTCCCCCTGTAGCGAAAGGACCTCTACCGACTGCCAATTGCTTAGTGCACCCATATATTCATATCCATGCACTGTTTGGTCCGAAAAAAATATTGTAAATAGTACACGAGTGTTGGCAGACGGATGCTTGGCAAACTCATTTGTATTGCTTACCCATATTTTTTTTGCATCATCTAACTCAATATACCATCTTGAGGTATCACTAGATACAAGACGAGCAGTTCCTATATGAAGACTAGGAAATTGTTGTTTATAATCATCGGGCAAACAACTTGTAAGAGCAAATATACAAGTCATTAAACTTGCAAAAACTAATCTTTTCATCTCTTTATGATTTTACTTTTTGAGCAATAGTCTTTGCAAATACTGCACAAGACCGTATTTTTTCATCATCGACTAAACCTTGTATTTCAAGAGGTTCGACAGGTTGCTCCCAATTCATTTTTTCAGCAAATGCCTGCAGTGTTCTTACACCACCACCACTCCAACTAAATGACCCAAACAAACCCAATATTTTATTCTTTGGCATTGCGTGCTTCAACTCATGACAAAGTTGGGTCATCATTGGGTGCATTTCACCATTATAGGCACATGATCCAAGCACAATGGTTTTACTGCGCCAAACCTCTTGCAGCAAATAAGATACGTGTGTTTTTGACACATCGTATATATGCACATCTTTTACTCCATTTTCAACTAACTGACGCGCTAAGGCATCTGCAATTTTTTCGGTATTGCCATACATAGAAGCAAATGCAATTACCACGGCATCATCTGCCTCATATTTGCTCCATCGGTCATACAATTCCAAAACTTTATTTGGATTACTGCGCCAAATTGGACCATGTGTTGAGCAAATATACTTAAAGTTTAGATGTCCGATTTTTGCAAATGCTTTTTGCACCATCAGACTATATTTACCCACAATATTGCTATAATAACGCAACATTTCATCATGATAATCTCGTTCAAAATTTACCTCATCATCAAAAATGCCACCATCAAGGGAGCGAAAACTCCCAAAAGCATCACCAGCAAAAAGCACTCCATCGGTATTATCATAAGTCATCATAGTTTCAGGCCAATGGACAAAAGGAGTTAGGTAAAAACTGAGTTGATGATAACCTAAGTCCAACTTGCAACTATCAGTAACCTCAATTATATTTTTTTGTACTCCAAAATAATGCTTTAGGATTTTGAATGTTTGCAAATTGCCAACTACTTGCATATCGGGATATAACTCTAACAATCGCCCAATAGCAGCCGAATGATCTGGCTCTAAGTGATTTATAATTAAATAATCCAAAGAGCGACCTTGCAAGAGTCTCTTGAGTTGTGAGCAAAATGGCGTAATTGCTGAAGCATCAACAGTATCTACCAAAGCTGTTTTCTCATCATTAATCAAATATGAATTGTAACTAACACCATACGGCAGAGGCCACATATTTTCAAACAGTTGTTTTTGCCTGTCGTTTTGTCCCAAATAGTAAATTTTACCTGTACTAGTAATGCTTATCATTATTTTTAATTTTTAATTAGATGTTGTAAAGGTACTAAGAAAAATTTTGCAAGACTTAATAAAACCATCTCCTTTTTTAGTAAATTTACACTCCTTATATTCAATTCAAACTACAAACTTTGCTATGTCAACTCCACTTACCCTACTTCGTCAATGGCTATCGGAGCAGAATATAGATGCTATCATAGTCCCCTCTAACGACCCACATTTTAGCGAATATGTAGCATCACATTATAAATGTAGAGAATGGCTAACAGGTTTTAGAGGCAGTGCAGGCACTGCTGTAGTAACACAAAGCCAAGCGGCCTTATTTACAGACTCGCGTTATTTTTTGCAAGCAGAGGAGCAATTAAAAAATACTGAGTTTGAACTCATAAAAGAAGGACTGCCAAAAACTAAAAGCCTACCTGAATATATAAAAACACATCTCCCAAATGGAAATGTTGCAATTGATGGCAGACTATATGCCATAGCACAATTTGATATCCTTAAAAAGGAATTGCATCCTCTTAATCTTTTAATAACAGAAGACCCATTTGTAAGTGTTTGGAAAAAACGTCCGAGTTTGCCAACAGCCAAAGCATTTTTACTCTCAACAAAATTTACAGGCAAATCTTGTCAAGAAAAATTTCACGAAATTGCAGATAGGCTAAATCCAAGTGGTGATATATATATTGCCTCAAGCTTAGATGATGTGGCTTGGCTATGCAACCTGAGAGGTGGAGATATTGCTCACACTCCTGTATGTATTGCCTATGCCTTACTTGACTTTTCTACAAAACAAATTCACCTCTTTATAGATACAGATAAGTTAAGCAATACAGACATACAAACGCTTAATACGGATCAAGTCCTACTATATAAATACAATGCAATAGATACAGAGTTGCCAAAATTGACGACTAACAAAAAAGTAATCATAAACTCGGCAAAAACTAATATCTACATTCATCAACTCTTACACAAAGGGAAAAGTGTAACAATAGAGAACGAAGACAGTATTTTTGGCGTAATTACAGCCCTTAAAGCAAAAAAAAATGATGTGGAAATTGCAGGCGTTCGCAAAGCAATGCTTGCCGATGGCGTAGCGTGGATAAAGTTTTGGAAATGGCTAGAAGAAAATATTGATAGTGGCACGATTACCGAAATAAGTGCGAGCGAACAACTTCGCGCATTTCGCACAATGTCGCCTGACTTTTTAGATGAGAGTTTCTCTCCCATTGTAGGGTATAAAGCACATGGCTCCATTGTGCATTATGGCGCAACACCTGAGAGTAATATTCCCTTAGGAGTTGATACATTTATCCTAATTGACACAGGCGCACAATATCCTTTTGGCACTACTGACATCACTCGCACACTGCATTTTGGAACACCAACTACACAAGAAAAAAAAGATTATACACTTGTTCTCAAAGGACACTTACAATTAAGTGCAGCAAAATTTCCATACGGTACAAGAGGAGCCCAATTAGATATACTTGCTCGCCAACCAATGATGCAACATCACATCAATTACCTTCATGGTACAGGGCATGGCATTGGGCATTGTCTTAGTGTGCACGAAGGACCTCAAAGCATTCGCTTACAAGAAAATGCAACTTGGCTTGAGTTGGGTATGATTACCTCTTGCGAACCAGGCATTTACCGTAATGGCGAGTACGGCATTCGTCTTGAAAACCTAATACTTACTGTAAAGGATGGAGAAAGCGACTTTGGAGAATTCCTATCCTTTGAGACTCTAACTCTATGCCCATTTGATTTGACTGCAGTCGACACAAGTCTGCTCTCAACTAGTGACATTTCACAAATCAACGTTTATCATGCTGAGGTATATGAAAAATTATCTCCCTTATTATCTAAAGAAGAAAAAGATTTTTTACAGCAAAAAACTCGAAAAATAGAATAGCTCAAATAGTATTTGACGCAAATACCAACCGGTTTATTTATCATTTATTTATAATAATGACTGCAAAATAAATTATAATATGAAAATTTGGAAAGAAAATTAAATTTTTCTTATTGAAATAGAGACAAATGGCGCATAACGTGCAAACAATCAAACTGGTATAGTAAAGTTGTATCCAAAAGTATCAGAATGAAGATAAAAGACTGTGTCGATTGAAACGATCGATAAAATACATAGAAAGCAGCCTGCATAAAACTGTACGTTTACAATAGATATAAATAGGCTAAAAAAAGAAAGAAATAGAGGAATTGATAGAACACTTAAAAAATTCGCACACATATTTGGGCACAAAATATTAGAAAAAAATAAGTTCCGTTTTATATTGAGACTCCTTGGAGCGCAGACATAGAAGGTCTGCCAACTACTGATGTTTTTGTCATTAAAAAAACTACCAAAGTAGCAAAAATGGAAAATCCAATGGTTCCAAATTTCATAGCATATAGAAAAAACTTATAAATGAAGATCCCTTCTTAATAAAGGAGACTATTTTTCCTGCGACTGCTATCGTAATGGAAAAAAATACAAAAAAAAACAGAGGAGAAAATAAAGAGAAAAAAAAACAATAAAAAAGTAGCATAGATAGTTTGGCGTGAGATAAACAAAGTTATCCTCCTCTTTTTCCAGCACATCCGCTCCATAAAATGATTATAAATATATTGAGACTCTAGTGTCTTACAAACTCCCTTGCATTACCTTAATTTTTGCATAAGCATTATTTATTCGGTTAAGAGAAATCTGCTTTTTCTGCACCAAATTATAAATGACCTCAATTACTTTTGGAACAATTTGTTCATCATAGATTTTTCCGTTATTGCTAAGTATTAGTATATCGACTCCGGCATTTACAGCCTTTTCTAAAGCTAATTCCAAGGAGTAATTATCAACAATCGCACCCATAGCCATATCATCTGTAATGACTAAACCATTATACCCAAACTGCTTACGTATCACACCATCAATCATTTTATGTGACAGCGTGGCAGGATACTTAGCGTCTAAACCTTTATTAAATACGTGCGACACCATTACCATATCACAATGCCCCGAGGCAATAAGTTTTTTATAAGGGATTAACTCTTTTTCCGTCCAAGTTTCACTTACATCAGTAAATCCCAAATGCGAGTCTGTAGTGCTACTCCCATGTCCAGGAAAATGTTTTAGAGAAGTGTATATCCCAAACTTTCGATGCTCTTCAACCCAAACACGGG
>JBOFMS010000075.1:0-1891 GCA_051658505.1 Bacteroidales bacterium
TTAAAGTCAAGCATGCCATTTTCTTGCAATATATTGTACCACTGCACGATTTTTTTAATATCTGACATATACACTCTTTCACGATCATAAGTGGGTAGTATCTCTTCAAAATATTTTTTTAACTCCTCATTGCTCAACTCTTTGGGATTAACGGCAGGTTCACTATTGTGTTTTTGCTTAATAGCATCAAACACTCGGTGTAGAGGCAAGTCTTCCTCATCTGTAAACACAGCAATATCTGCCATAGTACTTACTTTTGAAGTGGGGGGCACTGAAATACGCTTTTTGTCAATCAGCGACTCAATAATAAGTCCACTACGCCCTTGAGACAAAAACTTGAATAGTCCTGACTGACCTGATACAGACATTATCTCCTTTAAATCCATAGTATAAAAACGATAAAAAATAAGTACTTTAATGTACGCAAAGGTAATAAAAAATGTAAAACATAAAAATATTTTTACATTACCTTTGTGTGCGCAATATAATGAGGTGAAAATAAGACGTAAGTCAATTTAGATATATGCACAAATCTTTTATTATCTTTGTGATATACATATCAATTAGTTATGATTACTAACGAACACGCTAAGGAATTAGCAAAGCGCGAGACTGCGCTATGGAGGCATCTTTGACATTGCCAAACGACAAATACAATTAGAGGAGGAAGAAAGAAAAACGCATGATCCAAGTTTTTGGAACAATACAAATCAAGCCGAACTGCAACTGAAAATAGTTGCAGAGTTAAAATTCTGGATTGCATCTTATCAGAAGATAAAGCAAGGAGTTGAAGATCTAAATGTGCTACTTGAGTTTTCTAAAACTGGAGATGCTAGCGATGCTGATGTAGAGCAACAGTATCGGGCTACATTGCTTGAAATTGAAGAACTTGAGATGCGTAATATGCTGCGCCATGAGGCAGATAATTTTGGCGCAATTCTTAAAATCAATTCAGGTGCAGGAGGAACTGAAAGTTTGGATTGGGCGCAAATGCTTATGCGTATGTACTTGCGTTGGGGAGAGAGTAATGGTTACACGGCTAAAATACTCAATGTGCAAGATGGTGATGAGGCAGGTGTAAAATCTGCTACTATTGAATTTACAGGTGATTATGCCTACGGTTTTTTGAAAAGTGAAAATGGAGTACATCGCCTTGTGCGCATATCACCATTTAATGCACAGGGCAAACGACAAACCACTTTTGCTTCTGTATTTGTATCGCCAACCGTAGATGATACCATAGAAATTACCGTAAATCAGGGAGATATAAAGTGGGACACCTACCGATCAAGTGGTGCTGGAGGGCAAAATGTGAATAAGGTAGAGACTGGAGTTCGCCTTTACCATATGCCAACAGGAATAGTCGTGGAGAATACAGAAACGCGCTCGCAGTTGCAAAACAAAGAAAATGCAATGCGCATACTTAAATCGCAACTATACGAAATGGAGTTACGTCAAAGGCGTGAAAATCAAGCCGAAATTGAGGGAAAGAAGATGAAGATAGAGTGGGGTTCGCAAATACGTAGTTATGTACTACACCCTTATAAAATGGTGAAAGACCACCGTACCGAGTACGAAAACTCTAATGCGCAAGCTGTGCTTGATGGTGATTTGCAAACTTTTATTAAAGCCTACCTAATGGAGTTTGGTGGATAAATGCAATAAATAGTTCTTTGCAAAATACTAATGCTCCTACTCATTTTTTTTTACGATAGCATCTAACTCAAAAATAGTACAATACTCTGTTTTTCGACTCTGTGGAACGCTAAGTGTAATGTGAGAGTGAGTCTCGGTGTAGGTTTGTGCAACAATCTCGATTTGTAAAGATTTGATGTAAGAAAGCACTTTGTTTAAATTTAAGTAGTCAACTCTTATTTTTATCAATTCATGC
>JBOFMS010000076.1:0-13925 GCA_051658505.1 Bacteroidales bacterium
GCCTCTGCTATAACAAATCGTTGATTTTCAATAAGAGGCAAGGTTTCATCTGTATATCCCAAATATCGCTCTGCCGACAATGCACTTTCCCATCTACGCCCCAGATATAGATTAGTTATTTCTTTATTATTAAACTCTCGCACCCATGCTGGGAGTTTTGTCATATAGTATCTACTACTTACAAATCGTCCATTATCATCATCAAACCAATAGGCTGCATCTGCACTATGCCCAGTAAGTAAAATTGCCTCTTCGGGCTCTAAACCTACACCAATTATTTTTGATTTGTCACTAAACAACTTCAATTCATCTGCAAAAGTAGAGGCAATCAAATCGTGAGGCGTTTTCCGCAGTTTGTCGTTATTACTTTCAAGTAATTTGTATTGTTTATCTACACATGCCTCATGCAGTTCTTTTTTATTGCGATCATACCACTGGTTTGCCACAATGCCATGCTGTGCAGGCATTGCTCCAGTAGCAATAGTGGCAAGTCCAGCTGCAGTTTGTGTAAGCAAATAGCCATAGCGAGCGTTTTGACACTGCGCACCTTCAATAATTAAGGTCTTGAAGCCGTCGTCTGATAAATTTTCTTTAAACCTCTGGAGATAGTCATTGCGTAACTGCCCTACAACAATTTGCACAATTAACTTTGGCTTCTCCCCAGGAAAACGTCTTTGCGCAATAAGGGCGTTCCCTAAAAAAGCAAATTGTAAAACGAGTAAAATAAAGGTGAATTGATAGCGCATAGAGTAGTCCGCAAAAGAAGTCTTACACATTAAACCTAAAGTGCATAATGTCGCCATCTTGCACTACATACTCCTTGCCCTCAACAGATAATTTCCCTGCATCACGACAGGCACTCTCCGAACCATATTTAATGTAATCATCATACTTAATCACTTCGGCACGGATAAAGCCTTTTTCAAAGTCGGTATGAATAACCGCTGCCGCCTGTGGTGCTTTTGTGTTCTTTGGATACGTCCAAGCACGTACCTCTTGCACGCCTGCGGTAAAATAGGTTTCAAGGTCAAGTAGTTTATATGCCATTCTTATTAGGCGAGATACTCCCGATTCTTTTAAGCCAGCTTCCTCTAAAAACATTTGACGCTCTTCAAAACTATCTAACTCTGCAATTTCTTCCTCTGTTTTTGCTGCCACTACAAGGCATTCTGCCCCCTCTTCCTTAACAACCGCCTTAACCATATCTACATACTTGTTCCCATTAACCGCACTTTTTTCATCTACATTACAAACATATAGCACAGGTTTATCGGTCAGCAAAAAAAACTCTTTTGCTAATTTTGCATCCTCCTTATTATCGAACTCTACAGTTCGTGCTGATTTACCTGCCTTCAGTGCTTCTTGATATTTAAGAAGCACATCATACATGCGCTTTGCATCTTTATCTCCTCCAGTTTGCGCCTGCTTTTGTACTCGCAAGATACGTGCTTCTATCGTTTCAAGATCTTTAATCTGCAACTCAAAATCAATAATTTCCTTGTCGTTAATTGGGTTTATTTGCCCATCGACATGGGTAATATTATCATCATCAAAGCAGCGTAAAACATGAATAATAGCATCTGTCTCACGAATATTTGCAAGAAATTTATTGCCCAGTCCCTCTCCCTTACTTGCTCCCTTTACCAATCCCGCAATATCTACAATTTCCACCGTAGTAGGCAAAATACGTTGAGGTTTAACTAATTCGGCAAGTTTGTTCAACCTATCATCGGGCACAGTAATGACCCCTACATTCGGTTCAATCGTACAAAAAGGAAAATTGGCAGCTTGCGCCCTTGCATTACTCAAGCAATTAAAAAGAGTAGACTTCCCTACATTTGGAAGCCCTACAATACCACACTGTAAAGCCATAAATTCTTATGAAATTATTAGTAAATTATTGAATAAAGATTATAAGATATTTGAAGATGCCATAAAAAAAGCAGGAGTTCAAAATCCTGCTTTTACATAAACTCCATCTATCTCTTTAGTACTCCCACAAATCATGTTCCCAGTTCAAAATAGAATTTTTAATTCTTTCAGATTCTAACAATGCCACATAACCATTCGCAGTATAATTCGCAATAGGACGATTATTATGTACATTCGACTCTTTAGTTATATAAGAGTTAAAGCGACGAGTATTAAACAAGTCATCGTAAGAAAGATTCGTAGCATCATTATGCGGCATATATGCTGGAGTACGTGCTAAGACAGAGCGTGCCTCATCATAATGTACCCAAAAGAGTTGTTTTTTTTGTAGTTCTGCATCCTCCTCTTCCTCCTCTCCTCCAGTATTCAATGTCTTTTTATACAATCGAATCGGACAAATTCCCACTATTCGAACCATCATTCGCGAGTAATGCTTATCAAAAAACCAATCCTCTTTGATAATAATTTCCCCAACTTCATCCCAATTATAGGTGCCTCTTATCAAAATCGTAGTATCTCCACTTCCATCTAATTTTTGACGTCTTTCCTGTTTATCTGTAGCGTCAAAGCGTTTGCTCAAATCTTGAGGAGAAATTAATGTTGTGAACTCATCATCTTCATCAGGGTCAAAAGCACGTATTTCTCCATTACGCACAGCCTCCACTAAGGTTTGGATTAAACTCTTACGAAGGGTCAACTCATCTGTTGGATAATACAGAGGATGATTAATCTTTTCACGTAAATCTATTACACGCCAAATACGTTTTTGCCAAATAATATCAGCCTCTCTAATATGAGGATAAGTCAACGGTTGACGAGTTACAATCGTTTGCTTTTTAAAAAGACCATCAACAGCCAAGTTTTTCTTAACCTCACCAGGACGTCTAAAAGCTCCTCCAGCAGGAGGTACTTGTGCTGCACCTATTGCCACAAAAAAAAGAGCAATACAAAAAAGAAATAAATTTTTCATGAAATCAGTCTTAAAATACAGTTTATCTATAGAAAAGAGATAACCGTAGGATTTATCTTACTTTTATACTTAAATCAGGTAATTCAACAACTTTACCATCAGGACCTGCCGCTTTTATATCAGTAATACTTAAACGCTGCCCTGGTGCCAATTTACGCATTATTTGCTTTTGCTTCTCAGTAAACATCAAGCCTGTTGCCATTTCTTCCCTTACATATCCATCAATAGATGCAAATACAACAAATGAACGTATGGTAAATTTCAAGTCAAAATCAAAATCTCGTGGCATAACTGCTCGAATACCCTGCGAAGCAGAAAGTTGCTGTCTCGATGCAGTTTTTCCAGTAACTCCATCCATTTCAGGCAAAGGAACAGGCACACTCTTTACTCGAAAAGTCTTCTTTCCCATATTTGTCACTGCACCATTAACCTCGGCAGAAATACTCACATCACAAGTATTACCTTCTCCTGGCACAATCACATAGTTTGCTCCCGATTTTGATAAAGCACCATTCGAAACATTTATGCGAACTTTATTATTTGGGATACCTGCTGCAGATATATCTACAGGATTAGGGACGCCACGATAAAGAACATTCATTTTTGTCGGCGATACAACTACGCTTGGCTCCGCAACCATATAGTTATAAGTAAATGGGTATGGCTTGCCATTCAAAGTAATAACTCCTTTCAAGGTTTGCTCCCCAAGTGCATTTGCAGGAGCTGTAAATTCAGCCTTCCCATTAACAGTCTTAAGTGTCTTACCGTTAACAACCACCGTAGGTTGAAGAGATTTATCTGAGGCTGCAAGAAAAATTTTCGCATCAAATGTGCCTCCTCTCAAAACATAGTCCGAAGAAGACTGCACTACTGGGTCAAAGTTGTCAATTTTCACTGTACCAACATCTACTTGGCTCAAAAGATGTGCCATTACATCAGCCTCACAAGTCAAAATATCACCCTGTATTTTCGTTAATAATGGAACCGCTGCAATCAAAGGAATATCTGAAAAAGTTGCAACTTCCCATTCCTTCTCAAGTCCACCTTCTTTTGATTTAACTGATGCCGTTTCCAAGGTTTTTTCTACACTAGCGATCAAATCCTTTGCCTTTGGATTTACATAAGATAAGATGGAGTTTTTATATTCTGCAATTTTTTCTTTTAGTTCCAAACCTTTCCCTCTACGCACGAGCAAATCACTACTAGGATCTGTAGAGGCGATATTTATGATATTCTCTCCTTTCACCTTATTATTTTCTACCGCTGTTGCATCCTCTCCATCTCCAATTTTAACCAATTCCACTTTAATATCCTCTACATAAAGTGCCATTTCTTTAGAAATCTCTCGCACCTTCAATGCCTTGTCAAACCAAGACTGCACTCGTTGTTGATTTTCCTTTAAGGCCTGTCTAAAAATCGTTTCGGTTAAGTCATTTTTTTCATTCAAAACTCTAAGGGTTTCGGACAACCTCTCCTCAAACAACCCAAAGGCATTCAAAACCTCAGCAGACACATTCATTGCTAACATCGCAAGTAGCACCAAATACATCAGACTTATCATCTTCTGCCTAGTTGTTTCTTTTCCTCCTCCTGACATTCTTTATAATATTTTTCTCAAGTTCCTCTTACATCTATTTTTTACGAGTCGTCATCTGTATAGTAGACAGCATACTTCCATAAATATTATTAAGTTCTGCAATACTCTCATTCAAATCCTCCATCCCTTTGCGCAACTTATTATTATCATGTACTGACTTTTCTAAATCTTTTACAAAAACATTTAAGTGTTCGCCCATAGAAGATGTATGCTTATGATATCCTACAATTTCTTGAACTTGTAATTCATATGCCAAATTAAGTGCTGTCATGTTCTTGTTTAACTGCTCTATTTGCTGAGTGTACGAGCCTCCTGTTTGTTTCAAATTTCCAAGAGTATCCTGTGCTTCTTTATCAATAAGTGAAAATGTCTCAGCAAAATTATCCTTTGCAGAAGACATCATCTCTGCAATATGAACAACAGAAGTAGTTAGATTTTCCTGCACACTCTTACCTGAATCAGTAAGCACATTTGCTGTATTCTGATAACTATCTACCAAAATATTAACTGACTCTGAAAGCACTTGAGTTGAATTTTCATAAGATTGAGAGAATTTCCCTACTGACGAGGCTGCCTCTTGCATTTTTTCAGACAAAGAGTTTGCAGATGCAAGCGTATTAGACAAGTCACTCAAATTGGAAGTTGCTTTTCCTAAATTATTCAGCCCTTTTGAAAGATCTGCTATATTAAGATGACCAAAATCAAGATTCCCAACAGAGGATAAGGCTGCAACACTAGCAATATTAGCCGCACTAGCATCAACATATCCTACTTCGCTCCCACTAGCAACCACATGCGGCTCTTCCTTTCTTGAAGCACGCTTACTCACCTTCTTTGGAGCAGGGGTATGATCCTCATGCTCCTCTGCCAACTCAGGATAAACCAATCCCCAATTTGGGTCTGGATGATAATTATCAAGGGCAGAAAAAAGAAAAATAACAACCTCTGCAGTCATTCCGAGAGTTAACATTATCCCGGCACCTGGCCAATGCATAAGTTTGAAAAGAGCACCAACAACAACAACAGAGCCGGCAATACCGCCAAACTTTATCATAAAACTTTTCCATGCAACGGAATCCGTAAACGAAGTAGCCATTCTATTTAAATTTACTGATAATAATAACTAGTAATATATTCTTATCTGCCTAGATAAGAACGAACGCATCTAAAACCAATATAAGACTTACAAGTATCCTGATATTCAAAAGTGCGTGTTCCACATTGAAGAAAATAGGCAATATCTTTCCATGAACCGCCTTTAATGGTTTTTCTAGTCATAGCAAGAGGATCCCCCTCTTTGGAATGATAAGTGTAGGCTGGATTCAATTCATTCACAAAATTATGAGCATGCTCATCAAAACTGCTCGCAGTCCACTCTGCCACGTTTCCTGCCATGTCAAACAAGCCAAAATCATTTGGTTGATAACTTCCAACAGGAAGAGTTCTTGTTCCGCCATCAATAGAGTAACGCGAACGCATTGGCAAGAAGTTTGCCAAATAACACCCTACTCTATTATAAGTGTAGGGGCCTCCCCATGGATACATCTGCTGTTCAAAACCACCACGAGCAGCATATTCCCATTCTGCTTCAGAAGGCAGACGATAGTCATGTGGAACAAAACGTTTATTCTTAATTGCAAATTCTTGAAGCATTTTTGTCCTCCAAAAAGTAAATGCAGTAGCCTGCCTCCAATTAACTCCAACTACAGGATAATCATCATATGCAGGATGAGCATAATACCGCAAAGCAAACGGCTCATTATATGCATATTCAAAATCTCGCATCCACACTAAAGTGTCAGGATAAACAAGAACATTTTCCGTCACAATAAAGCCCTCATCATCATCTTCTTCATCACCTTCATCAATTTTTCGCGCCTTGTGAACCGCCCGACTATAGTCAACACGTAGGTATTCATAAACGAGTTTATCAACTCTCAATGATGCTCCAGTCAATGAACGTGTTTTTTTTGAAAACAAGGCGGCTAAGACTTCTGCATAATCTGGATTTTGCGGATTAATTTTTGGAGTCCAATTAATTAAAGGAGGGTCAATCGGTTCACCCATACGATCCTCAGCAATTGCAAACTCTTCAAATTGTTCAGCCAATAACTTCCGAGAGATTGAGTCAAAAACATACTGTACAAACTGTCGATACTCATTGTTTGTTATTTCTGTTTGATCAATCCAAAATGCATCAACAGCTACCGTTTTCATAGGAGCATTCATAGATGAAATTGCATCTTGATCATTGAGCCCCATATTAAAACTCCCTTGAGGAATTAGCACCATGCCAAATGGGGGTAATTCCTTTTGCTTTAGAGTTCTCCCCTGAATTCCGATCAACTCGCCTCCTATTTCTGCCGAAGAGGCAACAATTACTGCGACAAAAATGCCACACGCAATTTTAATTTTATTTTTGGTAATCCACATGAACTGCTATATACTATTTATAAAAATCTTAGACTTTTGTATTTTTTTTCTTTTCTGGTAAACTTCATCTTGAAGGCATATGACACAAAAAACTCAAAACTACCATTATTAATCCCAATCAATCTAGATAAGGAATACTCATAGGCTATCCCCAATCTAAAGTCTCGACCAACTGACATTCCCAACATTGCTCCTAATGCATCCTTAATGCGATAAGACAAACCGCCCCAATATCGCTCCTTGTACAAACAAATTGCCCCAAGCGTAAACTGCGGTTTTACACTGTTAAATACAATTAGGGCATTTGTATTTAAAGTCAAGTCATCTATCGGCGTACGCCAATCATAGCCGCCATCAAAAAAAAACGAACGTTTAACACGTGAAACTTTCTCTCCGCTACTCCCTAACTCAAAAAGTCGAGGCTCGTTAATATGAAGACATGAAGCCCCCACATACCATTCTTTTGCTTCATAATACCCTCCTAAACTAAAATCAAAGCCATTTGTAGCGTCTTCTGCCCTCTGAGGAATAATTGGATCATCAGACAACCCCCATTCTCCGCCATCAAACTGAGCCACAACCATACCAAGTGAAAGCCCTCCGCTCAAAATCCCTGAATGCATCTCATGACGATATGCATAGCCTACATTAAGCATCATATTATCAAAGTCGCCAATCTTATCACTCAAAACACTAAGTGAAACTCCATGTTTCGTATCTGCAATCTGAAAGGGAGTTGAAACACTCAATGCCCATGTCCGTGGCGCACCATCAAGCCCCACATATTGAAATCTCTGAATAAAAAGACCCTGCAATTTCTCTCCAACTCCAGCACGTGCTGGATTATAAAGAACGTTACTACTCATATACTGAGTAAACTGCGAATCATGCTGTGCGCTAGCAGCAGTACAAAATACAAACAACATGAATGCAAAAAAAAACCAATTCAACTGTACTCGTTGAACCCAATGTCGGAGCGCAAAGGTATGCAAAAATCCACAACAACAAGTTATTGGCAAGGTTATTTTTTGCACACTACAAACATTTCATGCGTTTTTTCACGCTAATTAACTAATTCGAATTGTTGGGCTCCCTATTGTCCATTTTTTTATAAAACCACAGCCATCGTGTGGGTATTTCTCCGTGGGCTGCTTTATCATAATCATGACTAAGACATGGAATAACACAAGTAGTATTTGTTTGTATGGGCACCTGCATCCACCATCTTTGAGTTATTTTTCCTTGATAAAACACAATTTTTTGTCCTTGTCCAATTTGAACTTCTATCTTCCGACAAGAATTCTCTACATCTGGAGACTCATTAATTCTGAGTCCATGCCCCTCAATCACATGCCAAATAAGCTGCGCAATAAGATTTGCAGTTATTCCATATTGATCATTTGATAATGAAAACCCACCTATATAAGCTGCGGTCATACTGTTTGAGAGGGCAACTTGACGCATGATTCGGCATGATTCCTCAGCATATAAACCATTTGGCTGCGGTTGATTTGCAGCAATGGCATCACTTGCTCTAATTGCATTAAGAGCAAGGGCAATTAAGTGTGTACTACGAAGTAAAGGCTCTGCAATAGTTGGGGCATCACGAATTACCCCAAGCCGCAGTAACTCGCAGTATTGTGATTGCAATTGTTGTATATCTAACGAGGCGGTTAAATATGATTGATACCCAAGAACATTAAGTGCTTCAAGTTCACGTTTACTATCTCGAAGAAAGTACGCCAATGTATTTTCCTCACAAAGTGGCTGAGCAGAGTCTCCTAAGTTAGCATGGGGCAGGATAAAGGAGGCTACTGTTTTTTTTTTGATCGCCTTGAGGGCATCGTAAACAATTGTTGAACTGTGAATATTCTCACAAAATACGAGCGGAAGAAGTCCTTGCGAAAACACCTTTTGTAGGGCATAAGTAACTCTTTCATTATTAGTGGTCGTTGTAAGTTCTATGTCACCAAGATCAATAATTGCAGACATCTTTGTAGGAGCATAGAGTCGATAGAGTGCCTCTCGAAAAGGAGTAAAACTATTAGGAGCACCAACCTTTCGCAGACCAATGAGTGCTATTTTGAATTTTCCCAGCCACTCCCACTCAAAACCCGCAATGCCAAACTTAAGATGATTATTTATTCTTTCAGAATTCCCTCCAAATTGCTGTTTTTGCAAAGGCTCTGAGACGGGAATAAAAATGTCGCCGTATTCCATTAGTTGGCATATTGAGGGTTATACACTTAATGTTATTTGTTGATAAATCGGAGTAGTAACAAGTACAAAATCCGTGCAAATATCGCACTTTTTAGCCAAAGGACAAAACTGTTGATATTTTATTAGACATATAAAAATGGGAAACTCACACTCTTTCCACCTCGTGAATAGTTTGGGGACTACCCTGTAATCGAAGAAAAACTCGAGCAAGTGTTAACACATCCTTTTCACAATATTGCACAATCCGCCCCAAATTCTTTTCAACATAGTAAACCTCAGCCACTTGGCTGCCATCAATATCATCTTTTGGAGTAGGGATATCAAATATTCTTGCAAGGAGGTTCAAGGAGGTAAAGTGTTTATAGTCTCCGAACTTCCAAAGTTCCATAGTATCTACAAATGGCGTTTCCCAAGGTTTTTTGGATTGCACATTAAGGCTATTTGGCAATTCCACCCCATGAATAAGCATACGCCTGCCAATAAATGGAAAATCAAACTCCTTGCCATTATGTGCACAAAGCTGCATATTTGGACGTACTTTATAAAAGGCATTAAGTGTAGTTGCAAAATTCGCCAATAAAACCTTTTCGTCTTCATGGTCAAATGACTTGATGCGTAAAAAATAGCCTTCTTCTTTAGAGTCAATATAAGCTACTGATATACAAACAATACGTCCAAACTCAGCGTAAATACCTGCACGTTGATAAGTATCAGCAGCAGTCTCTTCGGCTTTACGCCAAAACTTTGACTTTTTATCCCACAATTCAGCATAATCACTCGAGAGTTCCTCAAAACTTGCACAAAGAGGGACTGTTTCAATGTCTAAAAAAAAAATATTTTCAAAATGTGATTTATCTCTCATATTGAATTTGATAGCAATAAGGTTTTAACCAACAAGTCGCTTATGCTCCATATAAGACTGAAGAATAATACAGGCACTTACTTTATCTATCATTGCCTTCTGACGCCGAGCCATTTTCTTTACTCCCATTTCAAGTATAACCTTTTGAGCTATTTTTGAGGTAAAGCGTTCATCGTATGTACTAACTTTTACTTGAGGAAATAGCGTCCTTAACTGTTGAGTAAATTTCATTGCCATTTCGGCAGACTCTGCTGGAAAACCATTAAGATTCATAGGTTTACCAACCACTACTTCATCTACCTTTTCCGTAGAGATATAACTCTTCAAAAAAACTAGAGTTTCAGTAGGCGATAGCGTTTCTAGTGAATTTGCAATGATTTGCAATTCATCAGTAGTCGCAATTCCTACACGCTTTTCCCCATAGTCAAGAGCAATGATTCTTCCCAACACCTATTTGTTTACTTGAAACTGTGTATCTCCATCCTTAAAAAAAGCAACAATTTGTGTTGCTGCTGCTAATCCAGCATTAACATTTGCTTCTGCTGTTTCTGCTCCAATTTTTTTAGGAGTTGCAAAAATTCGAGCACTAAATTTTTTTTCTAAAACAGACTGTATGTCTGCAGCGATATCTGTTGCGTACTTCAAGTCAATACGCTCTTCAAATACCCTTACTAACTCCTCTTCGCAAATTACCTCCTTACGAGCGGTATTGATAAGACAAGCTCCAATAGGCATACTTGATAAAAGAGAGTAACCAATAAAGTTTCTGGTTTTTTCTGTAACAGGCATATGTAACGAAATGTAATCACAGGAGGCGTAAAGTTCTTCAACTGTAGCCATACACTTTAGTCCATCTTTTTGCAAATCTTCAGGACTTACAAATGGATCAAAAACATAAATATCTAGGCCAAATCCCTTTGCCAGTTTTGCAACTAAACGCCCTATATTTCCGTAGGCATGAATACCTAAACGCTTACCTTTAAGTTCAGAGCCTGTCCCTTGCAAAAATGAGTTTCGTGCCATATATATCATAAGGCCTAAAACTAATTCTGCCACAGCATTAGAGTTTTGCCCAGGAGTGTTCATCGCAACAATACCTTTTGCTGTACAAGCAGATAAATCTATATTGTCAAAACCTGCACCTGCACGCACCACAATTTTTAGTTTTTTTGCAGCCTCGACTACCTCTTTGCTAACTTTATCGCTACGCACAATAAGTGCATCAACATCAGCAACAGCAGTTAACAGTTGTGTCTTATCTGTATATTGCTCTAACACAACAGCATCAATATTACTTTCGGAAAGAATTGTTTTGATGCCATCAACGGCAGCCTTTGCAAATGGTTTCTCTGTAGCAATAAGAGTTTTCATAGTTCGGATTTTATAAAAAAGGGATTACTATATTTTTTTTTCAAACTCTCTCATACAATCAACTAAAGCCTGTACACTACTTGCAGGAAGCGCATTATAGGTAGAAGCACGAAAGCCCCCTACAGAGCGATGCCCTTTAATTCCAACCATTCCTGCGGCTTGTGCTACTTTCATAAACTCGTCTTCCTTGTCTTTGTATTTTTCAGTCATTACAAAACAAATATTCATAAGTGAACGAGATGCTTTTTCTGCAGTTCCAACAAACATTTGGCTTTCATTGTCTAAATAGTTATATAAAATATTAGCTTTTGCCCGATTAAACTCTTGCATTTTTGCTAAACCACCCTGCGCTTTTACCCAGCGTAGCGTTTGCATCATTGCAAAAATTGCAAAAACCGGAGGTGTATTAAATAACGATTTTTCGGCAATGTGTGTACGATAATCCAACATCGATGGAATCGCACGGCCTACCTTGCCAAGCAAGTCCTCTCGCACAATAACAAATGTAACTCCTGAGGTGCCAACATTTTTTTGAGCTCCGCCATAAATAATGCCATATTTAGAGACGTCAATAGGACGACTCATAATATCACTACTCATATCTGCACACAAGGGAATTGGCGAGTTAATGTCCTGACTCAATTCCGTGCCATAAATGGTATTATTGGTTGTAATATGGAGGTAATCTGCATCTTTCGGAATACTCTTAATATCAGGATAGTATGAAAAGTTTTTATCTGCTGACGAGGCAATTATATTTACCTCTCCAAACAATTTGGCTTCTTTCGCTGCTTTTTTTGCCCATACCCCTGTTTCCACATAGGCTGCTTTTTGGCTTAGCAAATTATACGGCAGCATGCAAAACTGCATACTAGCTCCTCCACCTAAAAACAAGACGTGGTATCCTTCAGGAATACCAAGCAATTCTTTCCAAAGTGCAATGCACTCGTCATTGATTTTTTCAAAATCCTTACTTCGATGTGAGATTTCAATGAGCGACATGCTACTATCATTCAATTCCAAAACAGCTTTCGCAGTTTCTTCAATAACGACACGTGGCAAGATACAGGGTCCTGCATTAAAATTGTGAACGACTTTCATGATTTATGATGTTTAGTTGATAACGACTCAGCGAAGTCACTACTTTGAGGATGCCGGCTTTTTCTTTTTTTTCTTCTTTTTGGCGGTCGAAGAACCAGTTTTTTTCTTCTTTTTAGCGGCCTTTTTTTTGGCGGCAATTCTTGCAGCTCTTTCCTCAGCCTTTTTTGCCTCCAACTCTGCGGCTTCGGCAACTGCTGCCTCTACTGCCGCAATTGAATCGATACGTCGTCGTTCCAACTCCTCATTCATTGCAATTTCCTTATCTATTGCAGTCTTTTCTGCTATTACAAGTTGCTTAACCTTTGTACGTATACTATTCCGTTTTTTTGCATACTCTGCATATTCCTTTCGAGATAAAATCTTTTTTACATCTTTATCTCTTGCCTCTTCCAAATTATCAAAAAGACTAGGTATTTTCTTCTTACTCTTAGTCTTTGCGCGCTTAAGCGGACTATCTGGCAAAGTAAGCACTAAATCTTGCATCTGGTGTTCATAACGCAGCATTATTGCATCAAGTTCAGCAAGTTTTTTATCATCTTTAATATAAACCTTTTGAAAAATTTCAGCCCCAATTAATTCTGCACGATATTCAGGTGTAGAGATGCGAACCAAAGAGGTATCGCCCATTTGAATCTTTTTTTTAGCCGCAATAGCAAATATAGTAGAAAAAAGAAGAAAAAAAAGTAAAAAATGTTTCATCAGCACTAACAAGTGAAAATATAAATTCTGCAACTACAAGTTGAGCAAAGTTAATACATTTTAATGTGAAAATCACACTCTGACAACCTAAATGCCCTATTTTTTAGTTTTATAAAAAATGCCAAATCATTTTTTTACACTACATTTGCGCAGTTTTTTCACAACTTCATTGAAACATCACTTTATGAAAGTCCTAAAATTTGGAGGCACCTCAGTAGGTAGCTCTGAGCGCATGAAGGCGCTCCCTAAGTTAATCGTGAATGATGAGCCTAAGATCGTCGTACTATCAGCCATGAGTGGCACCACCAATAGTTTAGTTGAAATTGCCACGCTATTTTATCAAGGCAAAATGCAAGAGATTGCGACGGCTATAAAAAACATAGAAGAAAGATATGCAATTGTAATTGAAGAATTATACACAAGTGAGGAGTATAAAAACCAAGCAACGACTTTGATGAAGGAGCGATTTGATATGCTCCGCAACTTCACAGTACAGGATTTCTCGGAAAAGGATGAACGAGTAATCTTGGCACAAGGAGAGTTGATGAGTACCGCTTTACAAAACCTTTACCTTAATGAACAAGGCGTGCCATCAATACTCCTTCCAGCACTCAACTTCATGCGCAAAGACCAACGTGATGAGCCAGACATGTACTTTATCCGTGAGATAATTAATCGAGAATTAGCAAAGTATCCCGATTGTAAATTGTTTATTACACAGGGATATATATGCCGAAATT
>JBOFMS010000077.1:0-3659 GCA_051658505.1 Bacteroidales bacterium
GCTACTAAGTTACAGTCATTTACTTCATCAACGAGTCAAACATAAGAATCTTTAGTACGATATCTGCCTTGTAGTTACTCTAGTTTGTGGAATATCATCATTACTATAGCCCACTAATGGATATATAGTAGGCAATAAGATCATTGATGCTCCTAAGAAAAAATGCTTTGCTCCTACAGTTTGATTTAAAAAAGATCAGTGTCGATATAAAGTTTTTATTCAAAGCAATGCTACTTTTCCAAATTTAGAGTAATATTGTATTGCGATTTGTCGTGACACTTAGTCTGCATATAATGGATTTTGCTTGCCTTTTCGTCGTTTTGAATAACCAAAGAAGTTTTGAGAAAAAAGAACGAATTAAGAAAGGTTGGTTTTCGTATAATCCCAAGAGAAATTTTCAGAGGATACATTTCAAAAATAGTTTTTAGGTTCAAACAGGTTTTGTTTTTGTAAAAATACGCTATTAAATGACGCTTGTAACATTTGCTGCTACTACTAAAATGGCGGATATTATTCATGCCAATCATACGCTTTTATCCGTATTGCCTCGCTTTGGAATTACCTTGGGTTTTGGCGAAAAAAGCCTTACTGAAGTCTGTAAGCAGCATGGAGTTGACCCTTTGTTCTTTACGCTAGTTATTAATATATACAGTTTTGATGACTATCTGCCTCTCAAGACTGATCTTTTGGGGATACAAATGACAGACTTGGTTGAGTATCTCAAGAAGTCACACGAGTATTACTTAGAACATAAAATGCTGAGGCTTGAGAAATGCCTCCAAAATTTTCATAAAACCTGCGATAGCATACACTCAAAACTTATTGAGCGATTTTTTACAGAATATAAGCAAGAGGTTGTGAGCCATCTTGATTATGAGGACAAAGTGGTTTTTCCGTATATTACTCAGTTGATTTCGGGAAGTTTAAAGCAGGGTTACCACATCAATCAATATGAAGATAATCATAGTAATATTGATGATAAACTCAATGATTTAACCAATATCATTATCAAGTATCTACCTGAGAATGATCATAGTGAAGAGCGTAGTGAGTTGCTTATGGAGATATTCATGTTTGAAGAGGAGTTAGCAAAGCATACCCGAATGGAGGATAAAATACTTATCCCATTGGTTGAAAACATAGAGCATCGCTATGAAAAATAAGCATCGAGTAGTGATTGTAGAGCCCTCAGAATTGGTTACCATTGGGCTAACGAGTATTTTGACCAAAATGCCTGAGTTTACTCTACTCAACACCTTTGTAGATATTGCGCAAGCCTTAGCCGAGCAAGAGAACTTACAAACTGATATTATCATTATCAATCCCCTATTGGCATCCTTTCATAAGAGAGGTGATCTAAAACACTTGTTTGCAGAAACTAAAGTTGTGGCACTACATTATACTTACGTTGATAAAGAGATGTTGCTACAATTTCAAGAAGTTATAGGGGTAAGCGATACAGCACAGCAAATTGCTCAAAAACTTGAGCGTGTTGCTGCACTGCACTCTTCTGATAATCTGTATAGCGATACTGAAGGTTTGTCGGAGCGAGAAAAAGAAATCCTGGTTGCTGTAGCTAAAGGTCTTATTAACAAAGAAATCGCCTCGTTATATAATCTCTCTATACACACTGTGATTACGCATCGTAAGAACATTACCAAAAAGATTGGGATTAAATCCGTTTCGGGTTTGGGAGTGTATGCGCTACTCAATAATATGATTGAGGAACATGAGATACAATAAAAGCCATATCGTGAGGGTTATCAATGTGGCTAAGTTTATGGAAATAAGAATGACCTTAATAATAAAGATGTCTATTCTTCTTCTATCCGCTCTTCTCTTCGTGCTTTGCTGCGAGCAGTAGCAGTAGAAAGTCCTTCTTCTGTTCCAATGGTTACGTCAACTGCAACTCCTAAAAAAGTTGAAAACGAACACTCATAATATTCTTTGGTTGATGTGTATAATTTTTTATACACTATTTAAGAATACAAAAGAAATAACTATTCTAATAATTCTGAAATGTTATTTTTTGGATAGATACTTAAGAAGTATTTGCGCTCAAATTTGTCGACTTTAAAAATATACTAGTTTTACCTATTCAAATACAGATATGAATTCCTATTAGAATATTGAGGGTTTTTCAACAAAAAAATGTACATTTGCGTCCCTAAATCTACACAGAACATTTTTTTATTAAATATTAAAACATAGAAGACAATGCAAGGAAAAGGAATTATTAAATTTTTGGCAGTAGTACTTGGCTTGGTGTGCTTGTTTGAACTTTCGTTTACCGCAGCAACCTACCGAATAGCAAGGCATGCAGAGGCATTTGCTGCAGATGCTAATGGTAATATTGACCCCGTTAAAGAGGCTGCTTATTTAGACTCTATGTCAGCAGAGGTAGTTTATAATCTAGGGATAATGAAGTTTACCTACAAAGAATGTAAGGATAAGGAAGTTAACTTAGGGCTTGACCTCAAGGGTGGAATGAATGTAACACTTGAAATTTCTGTGCCTGAGATTATGCGTGCTATGGCAAACAATAGTAGCGATGAGGCATTTCAACAAGCAATTACGCTTGCTACAAAAAATCAAGCCAGCAGCCCAGATGATTTTACAACCCTTTTTGCTAAAGCGTTTAAAGAAGTTGCCCCAGATGATAGGCTAAGCCGTATTTTTGGAACCTATGAAATGCGTGACAAAATCAATGCTAACACACCAGATGCAGAAGTAGTTAATGTTATTCGTGAACAAGCAGATGCTGCTATTGCTAACTCATTTAACGTTCTTCGTAGTCGTATTGACCGTTTTGGAGTAACGCAGCCCAATTTACAACGTCTTGGTAATACAGGACGTATTCTTGTAGAACTTCCAGGAGTGAAAGACCCTGAACGTGTACGCAAACTTTTACAAGGGACAGCGAACCTTGAATTTTGGGAAACCTATGAGAATACAGAGTTGTTTATGGCACTTAGTGAGGCAAACAACAAAATTAAAGAGTACCAAGATCAAATAAAAACAGTTGTAGGTAATGATGTGCTAGAAAAGACCTCTGATAAACAAAAACAAGAAGAGGTTAAAACGAATGACTTAGCAGCAGAGTTAGGTATAACTGCTGATTCAGCAGAAAATCTGTCAGATGAAAATTTTGTCAAGAATAATCCACTCTTCAACATACTTATGCCCTCGGTTGATCCAAACACAGGTTCGCCTGCACCAGGTGCACGTGTTGGGGTTGCGCACTATCGTGATACTAGTAAAATTCGCCGTTGGTTTGAGTTGATGCAAGTTCGCTCACTTTTTCCTCGTGATGTGCGTTTTATGTGGTCTATCAAGCCCATTGATAAAGGGGCAACTTATTATGAATTGATTGCCATAAAAGCCAACACTCGTGATAATAAAGCTCCACTTGATGGAGGTGTTGTGGTTGATGCTTACAAGAGTTTTGCAGGAACAAGTGCCTATGCAGATGTATCAATGTCGATGAATGCAGAGGGAGCAAAGGTATGGGCAAGACTTACAGCGGATAATATTGGCAAATGTGTTGCTATTGTTCTTGATGGATATGTATATTCATACCCTCGTGTAAATGCAGAAATTAAAGGTGGACAGTCATCTATTACAGGAAACTTCTCTCCAGAAGAGGCTGATGACCTTGC
>JBOFMS010000078.1:0-5486 GCA_051658505.1 Bacteroidales bacterium
TTTTTGTGCAGAATCTTCCATAAAGTCAGAGGATTTTAGTAATAAATGGGTAACTATTGAGGACCTTACCTTGGAAATGCCCAAGGAGCATAATTATGAGGTAATGCTTTCGAGTCGGAGGAGTTTTGAGGTTGAGGATAGCTATTATGTTTATTTTGTAGTTGCTCGAGAGTATTTGCCTCGCAAAAGCGTCGCACCTATGGAGTATGAATATGAAAATATAAAATCAGTGTTGCTTAATCAGCGCAAAAAAGAAATCATCGAAGAAATGGAAACTCGCATTTTACAAAATGCAAAAAATAATAACTATGTTAAAGTTTTTATCAATAAACAATAATATTGCGCATTGTTTATTGTTTGTTGTACTTGTGACTTGCTCTACACACAATGTTTTTGGAGTAATCCTTGAAAAAAACGTAGTAGATAAGGTAATTGCAGTAATAGGAAATGAGGCTGTTTTGGTTTCGGAGTTGGAGCAAGAGATAATGCAAGTTCAGGCGCAAGGGCGTACCATAGATGATGAGGTTCGTTGTCAATTATTTGAGCAACTCTTAGTGCAGAAACTACTTTTAGCGCAAGCACGTGTTGATAGTTTAAAAGTTAACGATATGATGGTGGATCAAGAAATTGATCAACGCATACGTTATTTTACTGTGCAAATGGGTAGCCTTGAAGAGGTTGAAAAATATTTTGGTCAGTCTATATTCCAAATTAAAGAGAATCTAAAAAAGATGCTGCAAGAGAAAAACTTGACGCAGCAAATGCAATCCAAAATTGTTGAAAATTTGTATGTTACCCCTCGTGATGTTGAAGATTATTATAATATTACGCCAGTCGATAGTTTTCCTATTTTGCCAGAGCAGTTTATAATACAACAAATTGCAAAGTTGCCACCATCGGGGAGTGAAGCACGCTACGATGTTAGAGAGCGACTTCTTGAGTTGCGGGAGCGTGTTATTAACGGAGAGAAATTTCAAACCCTTGCAGTTTTATATTCTGAAGACCCAGGTTCTGCAAAGCGAGGAGGAGAGTTAGGGCTAAGTCCTCGAGAACAATTTGTAAAGCCATTTGCCGATGCAGCTTGGGCCTTGAAGCCTGGGCAAGTATCTCAAATTGTGGAAACAGAATTTGGCTTTCATATTATACAAATGATTGAGAAAAAAGATGACATGGCAAACTTACGCCATATTCTCATTCGTCCTAAATTCTCGTCCGATATGCAGCAAAAGGCATCACGTCAATTGGATAGTGTTGCGCATTTAATTCGGACAGATAGTATAAGTTTTGAGCGAGCCGTATTGCTTTATTCTGATGACAAAAAAACGCGACTTAATCATGGATATGTTGTGAATCAACAAACTCAATCTACTCGTTTTGAAAAAGACCAGTTAATGCCAAGCGACTATTTTGTGCTTAAAAATATGAAGGTTGGTGATATCTCTCGTGCGTTCGCATCAAAAGACAATACAGGTAGTGACCTTTATAAGATTATAAAACTTAAGGAGCTTATCCCTTCGCATCGTGCAACTCTTACCCAAGATTATGAGATTGTGCAGGCAATTGTTAAGAATGATTTGCAGCAAAAAGAGTTTGATCAATGGATTGATAAACGCATTGCATCATCTGTATTCATCAGTATTTCAGAAGAAATGCAAGCCTGCACAATGACACGTCAGTGGGTACGTAAATAATTTTGTCGTTTTTGAGCCTTAATTAGTTTTCTCCGAAAGTTTTCTCATACTTTTTATCTAGTGATATAAAGTGTATCAAGATTAGAGATGTAGTTTATCATCACAGAACTAATTGTTGAATATAGAAAAAGTACTATAAAGCCTTCGTTTTTTTGATTGAGTAATCTATTTATATAAAGTGAAAGCCTCACACATTGGCGAGGCTTTCATTTTATACGATTTTTTACTTGTTATTTTCGGGGCGAAGTTTGCGAACCTCAGCACCTGCTTGCCACATTTCGCTTTCACGTAACTCCTTTAGTTCGGCGTTAAGTTTTTCACGATAATCGGATTTACTGCAAGTTTCGATAGTGCGCCTTGCCTCTTCGCCAGTAGCAACACTTTTGTAAAGTTCTTCAAATACAGGCAGTGTAGCAGCATAAAATTTATGTCGCCAATCCAATGCGCCACGCTGTGCAGTGGTGGAGCAATTAGCATACATCCAATCCATGCCATTTTCGGCAACCAAAGGCATAAGGCTTTGCGTAAGTTCCTCTACGGTTTCGTTAAATGCCTCGCTTGGTGAGTGCCCATTTTGACGAAGCACTTCGTATTGTGCCTGAAAAATACCTTGAATACAACCCATGAGTGTACCACGCTCACCTGTAAGGTCTGAATAAACTTCTTTTTTGAAGTCTGTTTCAAACAAGTAGCCCGAACCAACGCCAATGCCAAGTGCAATGCAACGCTCACGAGCCTTTCCTGTAGCATCTTGGTAAATGGCAAAACTTGAGTTAAGTCCTTTGCCAGCAACAAAAAGGCGGCGCAATGAAGTGCCTGAACCTTTGGGCGCAACCAAAATTACATCAATATCTTTAGATGGTTCAATGCCTGTTTGCTCGTTGAAGGTAATGCCAAAACCGTGTGAAAAGTACAAGGCTTTTCCTGCGGTTAAGTGAGGATGTATTTTTGCCCATGAATCAATTTGTCCAGCATCAGAAAGTAAATATTGTACAATTGTGCCTTTTTGTGCAGCCTCTTCAATTTCAAAAAGCGTTTCTCCTTCAATCCAGCCATCAGCAAGGGCTTTATCCCAACTTTTTCCTCCTTTGCGTTGACCAACAATTACGTTAAAGCCATTGTCACGTAAGTTAAGTGATTGCCCTGGACCTTGTACGCCATATCCAAGGATTGCTATTGTTTCATTTTTTAGCACCTCACGAGCTTTTTCCATTGAAAATTCGGCACGAGTTACAACTTCCTCAACTACGCCGCCAAAGTTAATTTTAGCCATTTTATAAAAGTTTTAGTGTTTTATTGCATGTCAAAGGTAGTAAAAAATGTTTACCTTTGCAGCCCAATTTACATAGGATAGAGGGTGATGTATAAGCTTGTATATAACTGTTTTATTGTTCTTTATGGAACTCTTGTTGCTATTGCTTCCATTTTTTCAGCAAAGGCAAGAGCGTGGTTATGTAGCCGCAGGAGACTTTTTACTCGCTTAGAGGAAGCCTTGCGCACCAAGCAAGACCGACCTGTGGCATGGTTTCACTGTGCGTCACTTGGAGAGTTTGAGCAAGGGCGACCTGTGCTTGAGGCATTTCGGGCAAAGTATCCACATTACTTCATTGTACTTACATTTTTTTCTCCTTCGGGATATAAAAACTGCATGCACTATAAGCAGGCGGACTATGTAGGCTATATGCCTCTTGATTTGCCCTCTCATGCAAAGCGATTTGTGCGCTTATTATCTCCACAAGTTGCCTTTATTGTTAAGTATGAGTTTTGGTATAATCACTTGTGGCAACTCAAAAAGAACAATGTAAAAATCTATCTTTTTTCTGCCATCTTCCGTAAAAACCAACGCTTTTTCCGTGGGGCGATGTCCTCCTTTTTTAGGAAGATACTATACTTTTACGAGTGTATTTTTGTGCAAGATCAAAATTCGCTTCAACTCTTGCAGCAAATTGGAGTGGAGCATCTGGTTTGTGCAGGCGATACTCGTTTTGACAGGGTTTTAGAGAACGCCAAGCACCCCAAAAGTATTGACTTACTTGCCGACTTTGTACAAGGCAAAAAGTTGATTGTGGCAGGTAGTACTTGGCATGCTGACGAAGCAT
Source organism: Bacteroidales bacterium (assembly GCA_051658505.1). GTDB lineage: Bacteria > Bacteroidota > Bacteroidia > Bacteroidales > UBA932 > JAITMY01. The sequence goes on from JBOFMS010000078.1 coordinate 3,791, forward strand.
TGCTAAGTCAACTGTTTAAGAGTATGCCCGATTTGAAAATGGTTTTAGTTCCTCACGAAGTAAGTGAAGCTGGCACAAAGCGTATTTTGCAAATGTTTGATGGGCGAGCAATCGCTTTTTCTGACTTAGAGCGAAATCAAAATGTTTGTGCATCGGACTATGCTGTAGTGGTACTTGACGCTATTGGTCTTTTGTCCTCACTCTATAAAATGGCAGATATAACCTACGTGGGAGGAGGTTTTGGCATTGGCATTCACAATACATTAGAGGCAGCCGTATATGGCAACCCTGTTATTTTTGGCACTAATTATGGTAAATTTAAGGAGGCGGTAGACTTAGTGCAGCAAGGCGGTGCATTCTCTGTCAGTACGTTTGATGACTTGCAACAAGTGGTACATAGGCTATGTACAGATGCTGTTTATTGCACGCAATCTGCAAGGGCAGCGCAGCAATATGTTGCTCAAAATGCAGGAGCAACAAGCAGAATAATGGCTTATCTACCTTAATTCAAGCTAAGGCTTTTGTTTGTTTTAAGAACCTTAGTATCTTTGCAACCCATTTTTAGTATACAGTATATACTTAACAACCAAAAAATAAAAATATGGCATACGGATTATTAAAAGGAAAAAAAGGATTGATATTTGGTGCGCTTAACGAGAAGTCAATTGCTTGGAAAGTAGCAGAACGTGCATGCGAAGAGGGTGCGCAAATTGTGCTTACCAATACCCCAATGTCAATGCGTCTTGGAGAGATTGATGTGTTGGCAAAAAAGTTGAACACGATTGTTGTTCCAGCAGATGCAACAAATGTAGAAGACTTGGAGAACCTAGTAAAAAAAGGTATGGAGCACTTAGGCGGTAAGTTCGACTTTGTATTGCACTCCATAGGGATGTCGCCTAACGTGCGTAAAGGACGCAGTTATGATGATTTGGATTATAAGTTTTTGCAACAAACGCTTGACGTTTCAGCATTATCGTTTCATAAAGTATTGCAGGCTTGTCGTAAGCAAGATGCGATTAACGACTGGGGCTCGGTAGTTGCACTTTCATACATTGCAGCACAGCGCACACTTTATGGGTATAATGACATGGCAGATGCCAAGGCAATATTAGAATCCATTGCTCGTAGTTTCGGCTATGTTTATGGTAGTGAGAAAAAGATTCGTATCAATACTGTTTCGCAATCGCCTACCAAAACCACTGCAGGTAGTGGAATTAGTGGCTTTGATAATATCGTAGATTTCTCTGACAGAGTGTCGCCCTTGGGCAATGCAGATGCTTTGGAGTGTGCTGATTATGTGATTACACTATTCTCAGACCTAACACGCAAGGTTACTATGCAAAACCTATTTCACGATGGTGGATACTCAAGTATGGGTATGAGCCAACAAGCGATGGAGATATTTACTAAGGGACTTGAGGCTTAGTATAGCGATTTAGTTAAAAAGAGGGATAAAAAACTATTGGTAGAATGATTCTACTAATAGTTTTTTTTTGTTTCACCTTGGAGAAAGTGGCAAAAGCTAAGTGTTTCGATAAAAATATCTGCCTCCTTTTTACTCGTCATTGCGGGCTTGACCCGCAATCTCCCACCACGAAGTGCTAAGGCAACCACCCTGCCCATGTTTTGCTTTTTTCATTTTTTGTCTTGACACAAAAAACGAAACAAAAAAGGTCAAGACTTTGGAAAAGGTTCT
>JBOFMS010000079.1:0-23672 GCA_051658505.1 Bacteroidales bacterium
GGAGCGTATGCCTAAGCCATTATTCTTGAGTCGCTCTGTGGTTCGGTACACACCCTGTATTGCTGATGTTAGTTTTCCATCTTCTTTAAGAGTGCTTTCAATTTCGGGGTGTACAATACTGTACTTTCCATTAAATGCTGTGGGTTTACCAAATATAATACAGGTTTGATTGAGTGGAGTGTTTTTTTGTATATATCCCAATCCCTTAAACCAAACGAGTTCGATGCTGCCATATTCATCTTGAAAGGTGGCGACAAGTCGCTTTTGGGCTGCATTTATCTGTTTGTATTCTACAATTTTCCCTTTCAGTTGTATGTAGGGCATATCTTCTGAAATTTCTCGAGTAGAGTAGAGTTGTGTTTTATCAATATAGCGAAATGGAAAGTGATATAGGAAGTCACGATAGGTCGCTATTTGCAGTTCCTTATTTAGTAAGTCTGCGCGTTTGGGTCCAATGCCTGTTAAAAATTTTATTTCTGTATCTAAGATGCTTCCCATTATGTCGCAAAATTATATGAAAAGTTGGCTTAAAGGATATTCAAAGGATAAAAACTTCAATTACTCTTCATAAATATTGATAGTTTTTAGAGTTTTGTAAAATTGCTCATGTTTGTTTTTGAAAAAGAAAAGCCACTATATTGTTGAAGTATAGTGGCTTTTCTTTACTGAAATTATTCAGGTAGACTATTTTTTCATTTACTATTGCTTAATAGTTAGGTGTATTTTTGCCTACCCCTCCACTCATTTGCTTCCAAGCATACCAAATATACGCAATTACAAAAGGTATGCAAATAGAGGCATAACTCATTGCTTTGAGGGTGAAATGGCTTGATGAACTATTGGCTAATGCTAAGGAACTTTGTGCATCTGATAGTGAGGGATAGTATGCTGTATTATTGTAGCCAGCTAGCAGCAGTAGCATCATTACAGTAAGTATAGTTCCAGCACCACTAAACCAAATTGCCTTTGAACTGCTCTTCGTAATGCCAATAAAAATTCCCCATAATACTGACCCAACTCCTGCAAGTAGTAATATTGCGATTAGTGGCATTTCTAGTAAATTGAGAGTATAGATATAGTCAATATTTGAGAATGTACCTGTGATGACATCATAACGAAATCCTGAAGCAAATAGGATGGAGATAAAAAAAGTGAGAAATGTGACCAAAAATGCTCCTGAGGAAATAAGTAGTGGGTGTTTTGACGCTTGTAGGATAATTTTGTTGTCAAGGCTATTATAGAAATAGTGGATAGCGAGTACTCTCGCCAAAAAAAATACGGCTAAGCCTAAAGCTATGTTTCTATAATCAAGTATAGCCTCTAGACCCCTAAAGGGATTTTGCCATTGAGAAATTACATTGCTTTGCTCTCCCATAAAATTGGCAATGTTTGCTTTTTGTACAATAAACTCTCCGCCTGTAAATAAAGTGCCAACTGCACAACCTAGTAGAATTGATCCAAACATGCCATTTAGCAATAAAAACCATTCATAGGTTTTTGCGCCCAAAATATTGGCAGGTTTATTCCGAAATTCGTAGGCAACAGATTGAATAACAAAGAAAAACAAGATTGCCATCCATACATAAAATGCTCCACCAAAACTTGTAGAGTAAAATAGAGGAAAGGAGGCAAAAAATGCTCCCCCGAAAGTAACTAAAGTGGTAAAAGTAAGTTCCCATTTGTGCCCTAGTGTTGACACGATTAAATCTCGCTCTGTTTTTTCTTTTCCCAAAGAGAATATAAAGGTTTGTCCTCCCTGTACAAAGAGTAAAAATACAAGTATGCCTGCTAGTAGAGCTAATATTGCCCACCAATAGTGTTGTAATAGTATGTATCCTGTATCCATAATATTTTTTATTGAATAAATTTTGTCAAAATAAGTATGTAAACACTAGTCTTCTTTTGGTCCGATTTTTATCTGTTTAAACATAATACTCAATTCTGCCACAAGCATAATCGCAAACAAAGATGCAAATAAAAAGAAGGTTACTGCTACACTTGTAGAGTCGATACTAGATAGCGATGCTACCGTAGGCAGTAAGTTTTGAATTGTCCACGGTTGGCGACCGACTTCTGCCACTACCCAACCAGCCTGCGAAGCAATATAGACTAAGGGAATGGAAAAGAGCATTGTATATAAAAACCAACGTTTTGTTTCGAGTGTTTTTTTGTATTGAAACCAAATGGCTAATATAAATAAAGCAATAAAGTAAAAGCCTAAAATAACCATAATTCTAAAACTATAAAAAGTTAAAGGAATATTAGGTATAATGTCTTTTGGGGAATTAAGATAAGCATAGCCAAAGTAAGCAAAGTAATCCTTTAAGAAGGCTTCCCCTTTAGGAGTAGAGGAGTCAAATAGTGTTTGGATTTGCTGTATTTGAGCATTATCTCCACTTTTACGCGCTGCATGGTATAGCCTTAGTTTTTCTATTGCAACACGACCTCTCTCCATTTTTTCATCGGCACCCATAATGCCTTGTTCTTTATTGCCATAAACTAAATCATTGAAGCCTGGAACAAATGCTTTAACATCATGAAAGGCAAGAAAAGACAACATATTTGGAATGTCTAACTGAGCGTGAAATGCTTTCTCCTGATTGTCCACCTCTTTTTTTAAGTTGAGTACTCCCATAACGGTAAGATTTGCTCCTTCGCAGCCTTTATATAGCCCCTCAAAAGCAGCAAATTTTGCAGGTTGATGCTTTGCTACATAAATGCTTGAACTATCACCTGTCCATGCAATGACCACCGAGCTTACTATCCCAAAAATGGCAGCAATCTTAAAACTATTGAGTGCAAAGTTAACTTCACGTTTTTTTAGTAAAAACCATGCAGATATGCCAGCGACAAACACCGATGCAGTAATAAAGCCTGATGCTACGGTATGAATAAATTTAGTAATTGCAACCTCCGAAAGAGCAATTGCCCAAAAGTCAACCATTTCATTACGAGCCGTTTCTATATTAAATTCCATACCTACGGGGTGTTGCATCCACGCATTGGCAACCAATATCCAAATAGCAGAGAGTACTGTTCCGATAGCCGTAAGCCAAGTGGAGGTTAGGTGAAAGCGGTCGGACACTTTGTCCCAACCAAAAAACATAACGGCAAAAAAGGTTGCTTCCATAAAAAAAGCAAGCATTCCTTCTATGGCAAGAGGTGCACCGAAAATGTCACCTACAAAATAGGAGTAATTTGACCAGTTTGTCCCAAATTGAAACTCTAAAATTAAGCCTGTAGCAACTCCTACAGCAAAGTTAATTGCAAATAGGCGCATCCAAAATTTAGTCATACGTTTCCATTCGGGGTCTTTACCTTTTTTTAGGTAAATGGTTTCCATAATGGCACAAATAAAGCCCAGACCTAAAGTAAGCGGGACAAAAATCCAATGATACATTGCAGTCATAGCAAACTGTAATCTTGACCATGCCAATACATCTAAATCAAACATAGGTAATTAGGTATTAAGTTATTATAATATTGAGTTAATACATTTGGGAGTTAATTTGTATCTTTTTTTATCAGTTGTTCTCGTACAAAACTGGCTTTGTCCTCCTTTGTTTTGTAGTCAGACAAGGTTGACTTAAAAAAAAATATCTTGAGGATGCCAAACATCACAAATAACTTTAGAAGAATCAATATCCAAAGGGTACGCCCCACTGTCATACTTTTAAAGCCATCAACATAAAAGCGAAGTATTTTGCAAAAGATAGACATAGTAAAGATGTAAGTACTCTCATTTGTTTGTGCAGAAACTTTGCTTGACACCATATTTAGAGAAGTGCTATAGTTCACAAAAATAGAAGTTTATTTCTAATTTTATGCTACTTACCTACGTTTTAGAAGATGCGAGCAATTAAAAATTTTATCATAGACAAGGAATTGACCTAATAAAGGTTTTCTTGTCGAGTTTTTTTTATTTGATATAGAAAGAGTGAATTTGGAATTCATCCTTAGAGGTTTAACCTCTTTTGAAGGGTGATGTATTCAAAGAAAAAGAACCCGTTTATAAAGGGAGCATTTTTTACTTGGAATTGTACGTTTGTGACTCCAGCAGGGTTCGAACCTGCGGCCCACAGATTAGAAATCTGTTGCTCTATCCAACTGAGCTATGGAGCCTTATCGGTGTGCAAAGATAAAAAAATGTCGGCAAAATAGAAACTTAATTTTCTCTTACTCGACGAATAAATTTATAGTTGCCTGCGTTATATACACGTACAAAGTCAGTTGAGGGTGTGTTAGATGGTAAAAAACAATGTCGTTCTAAAGTATGTTTTTCTAAAAAAAACATTTTACTTGGCATACTACTCTCTAAATCAAAGTCTAATAATTGGTATCCTCGCCCATTTCCCCAGTCACGGTCAACATATGTCATTACATCGCTTGGTATGTGTTCACGAATAAAGTGCACTAAGAGTTTGCTTAATCCTCCAGCTACTATTGAGTTGGTTGCATTGGCAAAACGTAACAGTTCATGCGAGCGATATTTATCTCCTTTTTGCTTCATAATACAGCCTCTTGAGAATGAGGCGACTGCAACAATTTCATTATTCAGAAATAATCCGTACTTATATGTGCCATCAAGAGGAACTTGAAAGTGATGCTTTTGCAAGAATGCTAATAATTGTGGAGATGTAAGTTGGCATACCTTGGTTTGTCGTGCGTGGTAGCGATTAAAGTTGCCAAGTAAAGTGGATAGTCGTGCTTCCACTTGCTGTGGCTTTGTGTGCCATATATCTTCCCAAAGATGTATTAGTTGGATGTTGTGCTTGGTAAATAGTGTAGATAAGTCAGCAAAAAATGAGGAACAATCTGTACTTTGCTCAAACTCAAGGTAAGTAGGCAAATCAATAAGGTGAAAGGTTAACTGTTTCTCGGGTACTTCAATAAGGCGAAATGGAGTACTGCATTGTACCATTGACTTATTGCATTTGGCAAGTTGCATTATTTGCTTGCAAACTGTACCTGCAAAGTCGCTTTTCATTATAGGGTTTTGCTAAAATCAACTATGTTTTTTGCTAGGTTTTGCCAAGATAGTTCTCCCTTGAGTTGTGCTATACCATTTGTAAACTTGCTATTGTCAGTATTAAAAAAATCAACGATGCCCTTGTGGATTTCATTAGGGCTTGGTGCAACTACTATACCTGTTTGTCCTTCTCGCACAGTTTCATGCAGCCCACCCACATTAGTAGCAATTATAGGCAAGTCAAAATGGTATGCAATAGAGGTGATTCCGCTTTGTGTTGCCGACTTATAAGGTAGAATGCACACGTCTGCAGCAGAAAAAAAGTTTGGCACTTCATCATCTGCAATATAGCGAGCGTGGCAAACAATATTTTCAGCATTTGGCAGTGCTGCAATTTGCTTGCGATATTTTTCAAAATCGACATAAGGCTCGCCTGCAATTATGAGCTGATAATCCTTAGGTAGTTTACCAAATGCTTCAAGCAACCAATCTAAACCTTTATAATCTCGAATTAAACCAAAAAACAAAAGAGTTTTTTTGGTCTCATGTAGTCCAAGTTTTTTTCGAGCAGCAAATTTATCTACTTTACTCCCAAAATGGTCGTAGAGAGGGTGAGGTGAAAAGTGTATCGGTTTGTGCTGTGTTGCCCCTCTAAACTCTTTTTCAACCGACCGACTTAATGTGATTGCAGCATCTATTGTTTTTGTGAAAATGCGTAGTAGAGGTTTGTCGTAAAAATGAGGTTCGTGCGGGATTAAGTTGTGAAATAGCACAACTACCTTCATTTTTTTTCGTAAAAGTAGAGCAATAATGAGATAGATTGGAATGAAAAAAGTCATCCAGTAGGAGAGTATAAGCACATCTGGGGCATATTGGCGAATGCGTGCTGCTGTGTGAAAGTACGATAGTGGATTGATGCTATCTAATATTTGTAATGCCTTAGCATTTACAGGTTTTGTGGAGTTTTCTACATATTGTGTTTTGCCTGGAAAAAGGAAGTCGGGGTACATACGCTTGAAAGTTATAGCTTGCACTTGGACTCCTTGTTCGGTTAAGGCATCAAACAGGCGATTGCTAAATTCGGCAATACCTCCCCGATAGGGAAAAAATGGGGATACAATACTGATTTTCATGTTACGGAACATTCATAAATTTATGTGCTTGTAGCGAGATATTCCACTTTGGATTATTTTTGGCATATTCCACTATTATAGGCGTAATAGAAGAGTACTTGCTCCACTCGGCTTGTAGGAATAGCAGACAGTTCGCACTAACCTTTGTAGCACAATGCTCTGCCCATTCTAAATCCTTTTCATTTTCTACAATGATTTTCAGTTCATTTGCATACAAAAAAAAATCCTCGCTTGGTGCTTGACTTTGCTTGGGCGACAGGCAAATCCAGTCCCAATCACCCGAAAGCCTTTGTGAACCAGAGGTTTCAATAAAGGTTTGTAGCCCCTTTTGTTTCAATTGTGCACATAGGTAGTTTAAGTTGTAGTTGAGCGGTTCGCCCCCTGTAACCACTACTGCTTGTGCTGCAAATGAGGATGCTCGTGCCACAATCTCGTCAGTAGCAATGGGTGGATAGCGTTGCGCATTCCACGTTAACTTTGCATCGCACCATCGGCAGCCAACATCGCAGCCACCTAAACGAATAAAATAGGCAGGCTTACCTGTGTGAAAGCCCTCGCCTTGAATGGAGTAAAAGTCTTCTACCAATGGCAATAGCCTTCCACCATTATCTATTTCTGTGTTTTTCATTTTTGTAGTGTTGCATAACGTCTTTTGCGCCAAAAAGTAAAGCCTATTCCTCCGAGTATTAGTAGAATAATCGGCAGGGCAGTATTCACAATAATCCATTTGGTGCGTTCCTGTACTGTACGCACTCTATGCAATGCACGTAAAGTAACTACTTTGCTCCGCAAATTCATTAGCCCGCTCTCATCGGTTAGGTAGTGAATCACGTTTTTTATAAATTCCATATTGCCATATAGGGTTTGCTTTGCATAGCGGTCATATCCCAAGGGAAGAATGTGTCCATTGGCTTGTACCTCATTGCGTATTACATCGCCATCGGCAACTATGACTTGTTGTGTCGTTGCACTTTGTGAGATAAATTCAAAGGGCTTGCCATTATTCAATGCAGAGGTAATACGATGCTGAAAGATAGAGGTAAAACTCCCCTCAAGCAGTACTGCAACAGGTATATTTCGTTTATTGAACATTGCAGGGTTTATATCATCAGTTACCTGCTCCAATCCCACATAGAATGGGGCTTTCTTAATCATTGAATTTGCCGAGGTGGCAAGTAGTATTTGCTTGCTAACCCCCTTTGTTGGTAGGGTGTCAATTGTGCCAGGGAATTCGGTTTTTACCACATTCAGATTGCGAGATATGCTGTGTGTGGGTAAGGCTGATAGTAGAGGGAAGTACGTCCAAGGCATAGGAGCAAACTTTGCAGGCATACCTGCTGGCGACATATTTACGGGTATCATTGCGCATTGTAAGTCTTGTACTACATCGGCATTGATACGTATGCCATAGCGAAACAGTGCATCATCTAAATTATGGTCGTTGTTAAACCCAAAGGTAAGATTGCCTTTGGCAAGGCTATCCTCGTGTACTAGTACAGGGTCAATCAGCCAAAATACCTTTCCGCCACGCATAATATATTGGTCAATTACCAATTTATCTGCTTCGCTAAAGGGTTTTGTTGGCTTTGCAACTACTGCAACATCATAATTGTTTAGTGCATCAACATCACCATAAAGGCTTACACGAGTAATATCGTAAAAGGGGGCAAACTCACGAGTTACGTCACCCACTTGTGAGGCAGTTAGTTCACCGTGTCCATCAATAAAGGCTATTTTTTTTGACTGTGTTTGTCCTAACTGCTCAATGGCATTTGCCAATGCGTACTCTAAATTCTGAATAGCATTATTGATATTCTCTTCTAAGGATATTTGGGCGTTACTTTGCAAAAAATTAACTGCGAGTTGCTTGCCCTTCATAGCAATAATTGCCCCTGGAAAAAGGTCGATTTGGCTACTTCCGCCCTTGTTGTTTGCTTCGTGTAGAGTAAATGGCAGTAAACCTTTGCGCATTACTTCACGATATTTTGCTTCGGTATGTTTTTTGTTGTTTTTTTCGCTCAAATCTTCCCAAATTATTTGCAGATTTCCTTTGCTGTGTATGCGCATATCAGCAAGCATCGTTTGCACAGCACGCTGTAGGGTGCGCATGGGTATAGGCATCTCGCCCTCTAAATATACTTTGATGAGTATAGGCTCTTGTTGCTTTTTCAGTAATTCCTGTGTGTGCTTGGTGAGGGTATAACGCTTGTCGGCACTAAGGTCGATGCGCAGCACCACAAGGCTTGATAACGCACATAGTATTATTACGGTTACAAGGATAATGAGAAAGTGAAGGGAGTCTTTATTACGCATTGCCAAGTGTGAAAAAAAACAGGGGTGTAAAGTTAAACTTTTTGAGCTAAACAGTCACTTGCTTGTTGATTGTTTGTGGGGATAAGTGTTTGCTTCTTCATTTTTACGATAAGAGGTTCAGTAGATATTGTCCGTAGTCGGTTTTGCTCAAACTCTCACCTAAGGATTGCAGTTGTTTGTTGTCAATCCACTTGTTACGCCAAGCAATCTCCTCAATGCACGACACATAAAAGCCCTGCCTATTTTGTATTGTCTCTACAAAGTTTGAAGCCTCCAATAAACTATGGCAGTTACCTGTGTCGAGCCATGCAAAGCCACGTCCAAAGAGTTCTACCTGTAGTTTTCCCTCATTTAGGTAGGCTTTATTTAAGTCGGTAATTTCGTATTCTCCACGAGCCGATGGCTGCAATGCTTTAGCACGTTCTACTACAGTATTGTCGTAAAAATAAAGTCCAGGTACAGCGTATTTTGATTTGGGCTGCGTAGGTTTTTCTTCAAGTGATATTGCTTTGCCTTTACAGTCAAACTCCACTACGCCATAGGCACGAGGATCGTTTACCGCATAGCCAAATATGCACGCCCCTTGTTCTATTGCCGATGCACGCTGTAGCATTGCGCTAAAGCCCTGCCCATAAAAAAGATTGTCTCCAAGTACAAGAGCAGCCTTATCGTTATTGATAAACTTGTCGCCTAATATAAAGGCTTGCGCTAAACCGTTTGGTTCATCTTGCACAATGTACTCAAATTGCATACCAAGGTCGGCTCCGCTACCCAGCAAATCTTTAAACATAGGTAAATCACGAGGAGTAGATATGATAAGTGTTTCACGAATGCCCGCCAACATTAGAGTTGATAGGGGGTAGTAAATCATGGGTTTGTCATACACTGGCATAATTTGCTTTGATATTGCCTTTGACAAAGGGTATAGGCGAGTTGCGCTACCGCCTGCAAGTATAATTCCTTTCATAGTAATGCTTGATTTTTTATGCCTGCAAATGTAGTAAAATTTGCAGTAATAATAGGAGTTAAGTAGTCAAGCAATTACTATGCAATGCTTTTCTACCCTTTATCTCCAATGCACACTTGATGCGCAATTCCTCGCCACAGTATGCCATTCACAAAAAGCCTTTGCATTATCAATGAGAGGGAAGAGTCGAGTCAAATTCGGCATGATATGGGGTGTAGTAGTCGTGGGGCAGTGAAATTTCTCGCAGTTTGTGCAATGCTTGCTTATTTGGTGCGAAATGTGGAGGCAGGTAATCCTGCCTCGTTGACTAAATTGCCGTTAGTAAATGGCTTCCAACCATAGCGTACATAGCGAGGCTTCTTCACAATTTCATTATACACCCTAACTTGCTGGTTGATGATTTGAGCTTTGGCAGGGAAAAAGCGATTAGGGTATTCTGCAATTTCAAAACTTTTAAGTTCGCTATTGTCAGCGGAGCGTAGTCCTTTGCTGTGGCTAAATGATACGTAGGCAGCTCCATCATCAAAGCGTACACTTTTGTATAAAGGTCCAAGTGGTATTATTTGTTTATGTCCATACTCGTAGCGTAGGGCAGCTTGTGCTAAGCGTTCGCCCACAGGTTTTTTGCGACTTGGGTTTATGTTGGTACTATCACCCACATCACTTGATACAATCATATACGTATAGGGATACTCTGCCATCAATCGTCTTTGACTATTTCTAAAGTTAGCCCAAGTAGGTCGAGTGCTGATGCTTGATAACTGTACGTAGTAAAAAGGCAGTTTGTTTTGTTCAAAATAGTCACGCCAACTATTGATAAACATTCCAAACAATTTTTCATGTAACTCTATATTGTGGGCATTGGATTCGCCCTGATACCATAATACACCTTTTATGGGAAACTTATCTAAGCGATATACACCCGCTTCAAATAGGTAGGTAGGCTCAAAGGGGTGTCTTATAGTTTGGTTAATTTTTTTATTGGCATTATTTCGTACCCAATCTTGCACATACTCATTTTCATACCAATTGAGAAATATATCGGGTAGTGTGCGCTCTAAGGTTGAGCGTTCTATCCATGCCTCAATGGGTGCTCCTTCTACGGCATTGCATATAAGTCCTATGGGGATATTTTGTGAATTGCGCAACTTGCGGGCAAAGTAGTAGGCTATTGCAGAAAACTGACTACAGTTTGCAGAGTCGGCATATTGCCAATGCGGTTGCGTAAAGTACAGTAGTTGGTTGAGAGAGTCGTACACTGTGGTATTCCAATCAGTGGCTTGTGTAGTCCATCTACCTTTCATGTTGAATAGGCGAATAGTCGAGTCAGAAAGGTGTATGCTGTCTGTCGGTTCTATTTCGGTTTGATTTACTCGCCACGCCATATTTGATTGTCCTGAGCACAACCAAATATCGCCTGCTAATATATCGGTATATTGGAGTTGTTGATGGGGAATTGTAATAGTTAGGGTATAAGTACTACCTGCTTTGAGAGGCAAAATCGTTACCCCCCAATTTCCATTGAGGTCAGTGGTCGAAGTGTGGGTTTGATTACCTATTTGTACACGAACAATTTCTCGGGCATTGGCTTTACCTCGAATGTCAAAGGCTTTTCCCTGTGGTAGCATCATCTTATTGCTATACATGGGCGACATTTGTAAACCTCCATAATTACCTGTAATAGCAGAGTATACTGTTTTTGCAAGTAGTTTTGCTCCCTCTTTGTTTGGGTGTATAGCATCGGGCAATAGCATGGGGTAATGATACAGAGGAGAGTGAAAGTCAATGAGGCGCACGTTTGCTTTTATTGCAACAAACTCAATAGTGCGTTGAATTTCTTGATGCCACTGTCGAGTGCCTGATTGAAAGTGTAGATATGTGGCTCGGATTGGGGATATTCTTGCAATGAATACCTTTACATTTGGATTTTCTTCACGAAAGGCGTTAATCAAGGCAAGGTAATCATTCACAAAGTCTTCGCCATATTTTGACCAGTTGCGAGGATCAGTATCATTTATTCCTAAATGAATTATTACTATATCAGGCATAAAAGAGAGTGCCGATAGGTATTCCATTTGTTTTATATAAGGCTTGTGTCCACGAGATAGAAGTGTTGCTCCAGACTTACCAAAGTTACCTACTATATATTTATTGCCTAACATTGCTTGCAACTGTGCAGGGTATGCATCTGTTTTTGGGTTGTTGAGTTTTAGTCCCTCAGTAATGCTATTACCTACACAGGCAATACGAGTAGGGCGATTGCTATATCCTATAAAATATACAAAGAGTAGTAAGACAAGAGCGATTATTCTGTACACAGGTATAGTATTTATTGAGTTATTGCATATAAATGAGCGTGCAAATATACGTATATGTTTGGTGTTAGGCGTAGTTATTTGCTTTATACAAAGCAAATAAGCCAAAGTAAATGACTAATGATAGCGTCATCTACTTTGGCTTTTTTTGCTCAATGGCTTGCCTTATGCTGAATAAGTTTTTCTTGGTTTAAAAGATTTTACTGTAAGGCAATACTAATTAATGTCCATAGATAGATAATGTCCAGCCGAGTTAAACTTGAGTTCAATCAAATTATTCAGTTTTATCTCTTGTTCATCTTTATCATCAAGTTCCCACTCAATAATATATGTTGTGGGGTGTTTTTCTGCAACAAAAGTTCTAATTCTTTCAGGGATTACACTTTCAGGCAGAGCATCTACGCCTTTTATACTTCTTATCTTCTTTTTTTTGTTAAAAATCAGCGTGTAGTAGCCCTCTATAATCACCTCATAACGTTCATCTCTATCACCTTTGTCTCTTTTTGCTTGCATTATTTCTTTGCCTGCAAAGTGCGTTTCAATATAATTGCTTACCTCATTTGGAAGGTCGGCAGCAGGTATAACTTTTTCGCTACAACTTGCAAACAATGCAATGCTTGAGAAGGCGACAATAAGAGAGTGTGTCAAAGATTTTAATCCTTTCATAGCGTTTCAGTTTTATTTATTTATAAAATGGTAATGTGAGCCAAAGCGTTCAAAAGCAGCCTTATCAAGAGCCTCACGATGGTCAGGGTGTGCAATGCTGGTAATAAGTTTTGCTCGTTCTTGCAGCGTTTTTCCGTACAGATTTACTGCTCCATGTTCGGTAACAATATAGTGAACGTGGCTACGAGTGGTAACTACACCTGCACCTAAGTTAAGGGTAGGTGCAATTTTGCTATCGCCTTTGTTGGTTGTTGACGGCATTGCAATAATAGCTTTTCCGCCTTCGGATAGCGATGCTCCATAGATAAAATCAACCTGTCCGCCAACGCCTGAATAGAATTTTGTTCCTAATGAATCAGCGCATACTTGCCCCGTAAGGTCGATTTGCAGGGCAGAGTTGATAGCGGTAACTTTTGGATTTTGCGATAATATATGTGGACTATTGGTGTAGGCAACGTCTTTCATAAGTACCATTGGGTTGTCGTCAATAAAGTCATAGCAGCGTTGCGAGCCCATTAAAAAGGTAGATACAAGTTTACCTTTGTCCAGTTTTTTGTTTGCGCCATTTATTACTCCACTTTCAATTAGAGGCAGTACACCATCGGCAAACATTTCGGTATGAATCCCTAAGTTTTTGTGATGTCCTAATTGTGCTAACACAGCATTAGGAATAGCACCAATACCCATTTGCAGAGTAGCACCATTTTCTATCAAGTCGGCACAGTGTTTACCAATAGCCTTTTCAACCTCAGTAGGTTCGCTAAAGTGTGCGGGTTCAAGTGGGGTATTATCTTCTACAAATATGTCAATCATATTCATAGGTATCATTGCATCTCCCCAAGCACGAGGAACGTGAGGATTGACTACCGCAATAACTGTTTTAGCAGTTTCAATAGCCGCCAAAGTAGCATCTACCGATGTGCCTAAGGACACAAAGCCATGTTTGTCGGGGCTGGATACTTGAATCATTGCAACGTTGCAGGGTAGTGCTCCGCAGCGATATAGTTTTTGGGTTTCACTCAAAAACACAGGGATATAGTCAGCATATCCTGCTTGTACTGCTTTGCGTACATTTCCGCCAACAAAAAAGGCGTCGTGTTGAAAAATGCCTTCATATTTTTGCTCTGTATAAGGAGCTTCGCCCTCGGTATGTAAGTGGTGAATATGCACACCACGCAATTCTCCAGCATCACCACGTTGGCAGAGTGCTTTGATAAGAGTTTGAGGCGCACTGGCTACACTGCTTAGGTGTATGTGGTCGCCTGATTTTACGGCTTTTACGGCTTCGGCGGCAGATACCGCTTTGTAGGTTGTTTTGAACATAGTGAATGATTTGTATTTTTCAAAAAAACTTGAGCGCACAAATATATATATTTTTCTGCTTTTGCTACACTCAAATATTGTTTTTAGTGTTCGTCAGCATGGCTTAAAAACAAATTATTATATCTACAAGTGCAGTTTGGTTGATGTGTAAGTGTTACAGTATGAGGTTAAACAAGTATCCCGACAGGATAATAAAGAATGTTACTGTGCCAAAAAAGATACCAATCAATCGCCATGACATTACTTTTTTGAGCATTGTGGCTTCGGGTAATGAGAGTCCAATTACGCCCATCATAAAAGCAATGGCTGTGCCAAGTGGTACGCCTTTTGCTACGAATACTTGTACCACAGGAACAATGCCTGCTGCTCCTGCGTACATAGGTATGCCAAGTATAACGGCGAGTGGTACGGCGTACCATTTATCGGTAGATAGGTATTCTTCAAAAAAGCCTTGAGGTACATATCCGTGCATAGCAGCACCTATACCTATGCCTATTATGATGTAGATGAATACTCCCCGTACCATTTTGTAGGCATCTTTAAGAATGGTAGGGAGACGCTTAAAAAAGGAGGTATGTTGTGCTTCCCATTGTTCGGTTTCTGCCTGTGATTGTTGCTGTATCTCTTTTACCCAAGGGCTTAGGTATCGCTCTAACTTAAAGTGTTCGAGGATAAATCCACCGATAGTGCCCAGTAAAATTCCAGAGAGTGCATATACCAAAGTAGCTTTGAGCCCAAAAGTGCCTAAAAATAAAGCAATGGCTACTTCATTAACTAAGGGTGAGGTGATGAGAAAGGCAAGCGTAACGCCAAGTGGTATTCCACCTTTTAGAAATCCGATAAAGAGCGAAATGGAGGAGCAACTGCAAAAGGGAGTAATTGCACCAAAGACCGCAGCAAGCAGATATTGCATTCCGTAGAGTTTGCGTGAGGTCAGAAAATTGCGCAATCTATCAATAGGCAAATAGGCGTTGACTACACCCATAAGGCTGCTGATGATAAAGAGTAGTAGGGTAATCTTTATGGTATCGTACACAAAAAAGTTTAGGGCAGAGCCTAAGTGTGTGTGTGCATTTAAGCCACACAGTCCGTAGATAAGCCAATCGGCAAATGTTTGTATCATAGTAATTGTATATTATATAGTGTATTGTAACGCAGGGAAGGAAAAGTTTTAGAATTTTTATATTGCGATTTACTCGCATTGGCAAAAGTTATTTGCTCCACAGGGGCAAGAAGCGTCTTCATGCAAATCATCACGATACAGTTCATAAAAGCGGTGTTTGATTTCGTCACGTACACGACAAAATTCACGTTCAAGCCATTCAGTAGTGCCTGTTGCCTGCGAAGGGTCATCAAAGGCAAAGTGTAGGCGATGCTTTATTTTGCTTGCAAATGTGGGGCAAGTTTCGTTGGTTTCATTGCTTAGAGTTATTAGGTAGTCCCATTCTTGGCTTAAATACTCCTGAACACTTTTCGGAGTGTGTTGTGAGATGTCCATTCCTATTTGTGCCATTACCTCAACTGCTTTGTTGTTGAGTTTTTCTGTGGTTTTTGTGCCAGCCGAGCGCACTACCAAACTACGGTCAAAGGATTGCAAAAATCCGTGTGCCATTTGACTAAGGCAACTGTTGTTGGTACAAAGAATCAATACTCTTTTCATAACTTATGATAGATATAGTAAAAACAGATAGTAAGTTCCTACGGCAATAAACAAGACTGCGATAATCTTATTCAGCCATTTTTGGAGGCTTTGCATGCGGTTATAAAATCGTCCTAAGCTCACTACGCTGTAAGCCAAAATCCAAGCGGCGAGCATTACGGGTAGTCCTGTTCCGATGGCAAAAAACACAGGCAATAAATATCCTCCACTCTCTATTGCGGCCATAGGGATAAGCATTCCAAAATAAAATATTCCACTACTTGGACAAAACGCAAGTGAGAATAAAACCCCCAGCAACAATGCTCCCCAAGCACCTTTTCCCTTAAACTTATTGCCACTAAAGCCAACTTTTGGCAAGTTGAGTTTATGCCCCAATAGCATAAAAAGCCCAATGAGTAAAAGTGTTGGGGCAATCAATATTTCGCCATACTTACCAATTGTTTTTTGGATAGCAAACATGCTTGCTCCCTCCTTTAATATGGGTATCAGAATAAAACCTAATATTGTGTAGCTAAGTACCCTGCCTGTGGTATAAAGTACTCCGCCCCAAAATATACGATGTCGGCTTTCAATATCCTTACTAATGTAGCCAATTGCGGTAATGTTGGTGGTCAAAGGGCAGGGGCTAATGGCAGTTAGCAGCCCCAATAGAAATGCGGTGATAATAGGTGTATTGCTATTGTCTAATAATGTCTGAATAAGTTCCATAACTATTGTGGTTTTAATAGTTCCTTTATTTTCTTTTTAATGCCTGCCTTGAATACCTCTGGAGCATCTTTTGCATACGAGAATCCAAAGTCGGTCATATTGCATCTGAGTTCCTTTCCGTTTTCCCATTTATTGATGTAGATAGACGACCAACTTACCTCGTATTTATCGGCAATTTGTTCGCCATTTTTGCTTGCTATATCAATTATTTTAAGGCGTAGGCTTCCGTTTTGCAAGGCTTCGGCAAAGTCATTTTCAATTACTTCTTTGGTAAGTTTTTCGATAGCATTGCAAGTAATGCAGCGTTTTTTTCCGTGAAAATAAAGTACCTCAACCCCATCTTTTGCAAGTTGTATTTTGCTTTGTTCTGTACCTTGTTGTTGGCTGCAAGCCATCAATGCTACGAGTGCCCAAAGCATATATACTATGTTTTTCATACCCAAATAGAGTTTATTGCGTTAATAATGCTTTGATATCGGCAAGCGATAATTTTTTGCCTGCTGACACTACTTTTTCATTTACAACTAATCCTGGCATTGAGAGTACATTGTATTGCATAATCTGCATAAGGTCTTCGACTTTAATTACACTTGCCTCAATACCTAATTCTGCTACGGCTTGTTCTACGGTTTGATGTAGAGTTTTGCAACCTGAGCAGCCTGTGCCTAAAATTTTAATTTCCATTGTGTGATGATTTTTGGGTTTAATCGTAATATTACGAACGTTATAAATAAAAAAAAGTTAACTATGTACACTTATGATTTAAGGGTTTGCTGCAATGCTCAAAAAAGTGGTTTAATAGTTGATGTGCTAATTGCCAATTATTTTGGTCAATACAATAGCGTACTTTTGGCGGTTCAATTTCGCCCTGTATTAGTCCTGCCTCTTTGAGTTCTTTAAGATGTTGCGATACGGTGGCTTTTGCAATGGGCAATTCATCGTGAATATCTCCAAAATAACAGCAAGTTTGCGAAGCTAAAAACTCCATAATGGTAATGCGAGCAGGGTGCGCAAGTGCTTTAGCAAAGCGTGCTAATTGTTCATTATTTGGAGTATATGGCTTGCTGGTCATGTTCGCAAATTTACGAACAGTGTTTGAAATATAGCACATTATCTATGTTAATAAATCACAAGGCAAGATGCGATTTGGTTTTATAGTAGTCTTTTTATTGAGGCATTACAATAAAAATACTGTATATTGCGACTTGTAAATGCATAGCAAATATAGTATATTTGTTCGCCTAACTTGTCTGACTTATTGTAATACGCTTTGAGACTCCCTTGTGCCATATTCCTTTTGTTGTTTGCTAATGTAAGTTTGTTGGCGCATGGCATTGTGCCACATTGCCATCATACTAAAGAGGTCGATTTGCACTCGCATAGCACATGCCATCATGAGGATTTATCTGCCTCTGCATTAGGTCAGCATCATGACGAGTTCCCTGTACAGCCTTATCACGAGGCTTTTGCACATTGTTTACTGTACAATCTTTTTACACCCTCGTGCCTTGGCGACAAGGAGCAAGACGGTGATTCATTGTCTTTATCCCTTACTGCGCCTCTTTGCACTCCTTTGATAGGAGCAGCGCATTGGGTTTTTCATTTACTTCCAACCGATGTTCTTGTGTACTCTTCGTATCTGTGGAGAGCGCAAGTGCCTTACCTTATCTCCTGTCAAGGGCTCCGTGCGCCCCCATTGAGTTAATCCATTTTTCGTTAAGAAAATAATAAGCATACATATCTCTCTTTGCGATAAGAGGGCTTATGTTTATGTGTTCATTATTGTACAATCAAAAAAATATATAGGTATGAAACATATCGTAGGTTTACTACTAATGGTAGTAGCAGCCATGGCTTGTGGCAGTCATTCGCAGTCAAATACAGAGGAGCACGCTCATGATGAGCAATTGCAAGTATTTGCATATAGCCAAAACTTTGAAGTATTTGCCGAAGTAAGCCCTTTGGCGGTTGGGCAAGTCAGTAACTTTTTGGTATATATTACACAATTATCCGACTTTAAGCCAGTAGATGTTGAGCATATCGCAATGCGTTTAAGTGTTGGCAGCAATCCAGTGCAGCAAGCGCAGGGAACTATGGTCGAAAAAGGGGTTTACACCTTTGCCCTTAGTCCGCAACAAGAGGGGAGTGCACAACTTGGCTTTGACATTGCCACGCCTCAAGGCACCGAGCAAGTGCTGATAGAGCATATACAGATACATGACGATGAGCATGAGGCTGAACACTATGCTGCCTCGCTACTTGTAAGCAGTAGCAATAGTGTAATCTTTACAAAGGAGCAAAGTTGGAAGGTGAACTTTGCCACCGAGCAAAGCCGTTCTGAAACTTTTGGAACAGTAATAAAAACAACGGCACAAGTTATGCCTTCGCAAGGAGATGAGCGAGTAGTTACAGCTAAAGCAAGTGGAAGCGTTCGCTTTGCCGCAGATAATATTGTGGCAGGGCAGATGGTTGCTAAGGGCAAGCCTCTTTTGCGAATTGAAAGTGCGGGTATGGTCGATAATAATATGAGTTTGCGATACAGTGAGGCACTTAACGAATACAATCGCAGTAAGATAGAGTACGAACGCAAACAGCAATTGTCGCAAGATAAGATTGTTTCGGAAAGTGAATTGCTTACCGCCAAAACTACCTTTGATAATGCACAAGCGGTGTACTTTAATCTACGCAATAATTTTTCGGAAGAGGGGCAAATTGTTGTTGCACCCATACGAGGTTTTATTAAACAACTATTGGTGGGTAGTGGCGAGTTTGTCGAAGTAGGTCAGCCACTTATTAGTATTACACAAAACAGCACACTATTTATTAAGGCAGAACTTAGCCCCAAGTATTACACTGTATTGAGCCAGATAAAAACAGCGAATATTAGGGAGCAAAGTACTCAAAAGACCTATACCTTAGAATCGCTTGGCGGAAAACTACTCTCTTATGCAAAATCAGCCGACTTGCAAAACCCTCTAATTCCCATAATATTTCAAGTAAACAATACCGCCGATTTGCTTTCAGGGAGTTTTGTAGATATGTACATTAAAACGCAAAGCCCCACACATGCTATTACCATTGCCAACGAAGCATTAGTTGAAGAAATGGGCAATTACTTTGTGTACCGTCAACTTACCCCCGAATTGTTTGAAAAAACAGAGGTAAAGATTGGCGTAAGCGATGGCTTGCGAACCGAAGTAGTACAGGGACTTGAGGCAGGTCAACGCATTGTAAGTAAAGGAGCAATATTGGTAAAACTTGCACACGCAGCAGGAGGATTAGACCCTCATGCTGGACATGTGCATTAAAAATCAGAATCGTATGTTAGAACGTATAATAAGATTTTCGCTCAACAATAGGCTATTCGTACTCTTGGGAGCGGTACTATTGATAGTGGGAGGACTGTACATTACCCAAAAGATGGATATCGACGTGTTTCCCGACCTAACTGCCCCCACAGTGGTGATTATGACCGATGCACGCGGCATGGCTACCGAAGAAGTAGAGCGATTGGTAAGCTTTCCCATTGAAACCGCAGTTAACGGAGCCACCAATGTGCGTCGCGTGCGCTCAGCTTCACAACAAGGCTACTCGTTTGTTTGGGTAGAATTTGATTGGGGTACAGACATATTTATAGCACGACAAGTGGTCAGTGAAAAGATGGTAACTTTAGCCTCCTCACTACCCCCCGATGTAGTACCCGTACTTGCCCCACAATCAAGCATTATGGGCGAGATACTTTTTGTGGCACTACAAGCAGACACTACCTCGATGATGCAACTACGCACACTGGCTGACTGGTTGATAAAACCCGCCATTCTTGCCACAGGAGGCGTATCACAAGTAACCATTATTGGGGGAGACTACAAGCAGTATCAAATACTCGCCAACCCACAACGCATGAACCTCTATGGGGTTACAATGGAAGACTTAGCCGCCGTAGGACGCAGCTTTAGCAGCAACTCCTCGGGCGGAGTACTGCGTGATTATGGCAATGAATACATATTGAGGGGAATGGCTCGCACCAACAATATAGAGGAGTTGGGCGCAAGCTTCATTAAGCGAGTAGCAGGTCGCCCAGTAGTAGTAGATGATGTGGCAGAGGTAGTGATAGGAAGTGCCATTAAAATGGGCGACGCCTCACAAAACGCCTCGCCTGCAATTATTCTATCCATCTCCAAACAACCCAATATTAATACCCTAAACGTAACCCAAAATATAGAGGAAAACTTAGAGGGAATAAAAAAATCATTGCCCGCAGATGTTCGACTAAGCACCAAGATTTTTCGCCAAGCCGACTTTATTGAAGCCTCCGTACAAAACGTAGGAACAGCACTTATACAAGGCGCTATCTTTGTAATTATCATCTTATTTCTGTTTTTAGGGAGTTTTCGCACCACACTCATCTCGGTCATCGCCATTCCACTATCACTACTAAGTGCAATGATTGTACTGTACTTATTAGACATGAATATCAACACCATGTCATTAGGAGGCTTATGTATTGCCATCGGCTCGCTTGTAGATGATGCCATTGTGGGGGTCGAAAACGTATATAAACGCCTCAAACAAAATCACCATCTGCCAGTCGAACAACGCACTAAGGTGTGGGACGTGGTATTTAACGCCTCTAACGAAGTGCGTATGCCTATACTCAACTCCACCTTTATTATCATGGCAAGTTTTTTGCCCCTATTCTTTTTATCAGGCATGGAAGGACGTATGCTTGTACCCCTTGGCATAGCCTTTTTGGTAGCCCTATGCGCATCGACCTTAGTGGCACTCACCATAACCCCGCTGCTTTGCCACATGATGCTTACAGGAGATAAACATTTATCGAAAACACAAAAAGAAAGTTGGCTTACCCGTCAACTTGCCAAAATATACACCCTTAGCTTACAATGGGCACTACAACGCAAACCCTTGATATTGGGAGCCTCAATAGCCCTATTTGTACTAAGTGTAGGGCTTTACTTTACTATGGGAAAAAGCTTTTTGCCCGATTTTAATGAAGGTTCGCTCACCATATCCGTGGTAAGCAAACCCGGCGTATCGCTTACCCAAAGTAGCGAACTTGGCAAACTACTCGAAACCGAATTGATGCAAATACCCGAAGTAACCAACACTGCACGCCGCACAGGACGTGGCGAGTTAGATGAACACTCGCAATCCACCAATAGTGCAGAGATAGACGTGCGCTTTATGCTGGATAAAAGAACCAGTCAAGATTTTTTTGCAGATGTACGAGAACGTCTATCCTCAATCGCAGGTATTGCCACCACCGTAGGGCAACCTCTGGGGCACCGTATCGACCATATGCTATCGGGCACACGAGCCAATATTGCCATAAAACTATTTGGAACAGACCTCAGCCGAATGTTTATGCTTGGCAATCAAATCCAAAGCACAATTGCAGGCATAGAGGGTTTGGTCGATGTTAATCTTGAGCAACAAACCGAAGTGCCACAACTACAAATACGAGCCAATAGAGGTAGATTAGCCCGCTATGGTATTCGCATCGAAGATTTTAATCGCTTTATTGAACTTGCATTTGCAGGCGAAAAACTATCTGAAATATACGAAGGGCAACGGAGCTTTGACCTGATACTACGACTCAATAAAGACTATACCCAGAGCATTGAACAAATAAAGTCAGCATTGATAGATACCGATAGTGGAAAAAAAATACCCTTAGAGGAGGTTGCAGATATTGTATCTGTTGGCGGACCAAATGCCATTAGTCGAGAAAATGTGCAACGCAAAATCGTTGTTTCGGCAAACGTTGCAGGGCGTGACCTACAATCCGTAGTAAACGACATTGAACAGTCCATTGCTCAAAACATTAAACTCCCTGAGGGATATCGCATAGAGTACGGAGGACAGTTTGAGAGTGCAAAAAACGCCTCTCGAACCCTATTCATCACCTCGCTCATCGCCATTGCCATTATCTTTCTACTTCTCTATGCCGAATTCAGCAATGCCAGCCTTGCAGGTATCGTACTACTCAACTTACCCTTAGCCCTTATTGGCGGTATTTTTGCCATCTTTTTCACATCGGGCATGATAAGCATACCCGCCATTATTGGCTTTATCACACTTTTTGGCATTGCCACACGCAACGGCATACTCCTTATATCACGCTATCAACGCTTAGCACAACAATCCGTTGCATTACACGAGGCAATCTGCACAGGCTCAGTGGACAGACTCAACCCTATCATTATGACTGCACTTACCTCAGCCCTTGCCCTTGTACCCTTAGTGTTCAATGGCGACAAATCGGGCAACGAAATACAAAGCCCTATGGCAGTAGTTGTACTCGGAGGATTGATTACATCTACGCTCCTCAACCTATTTGTTGTACCAATTGTGTATGAATTGATTGAAAAAAAGAGAATGAAAAATACAGCCTAACGACCAATTATCATTTCCATAACTATGAAAAAATATTTCCATAACTATGCAAATAAATTTCCATAACTATGAAAAAATATTTCCATAACTATGCAAATAAATTTCTATAACTATGAAAAAATATTTCCATAACTATGCAAATAATTTTTTATAACTATGAAAATAAATTTTCATTCAAAAGTAAATAAATTGATATGCAAAAGTTGAACTTTAACCCAATCGCCCCCATATCTCTACGCCAGTTTATCCAATAGATGACCTAATAAACTCCCGAAAAATTTTTATAAGATGAAAAAAATCATATTCCCCCTCGTTCTCCTCTTTACCTATCAAATGCTCATAGCACAAGACCCCTACAGTCAAGTACTTCAGCAAATAGAGGCAAACAGCACACGACTCATCGCACTACGCCAACAAATGGAGGCGCAGCAACTCAACAATCCCGAAGGACTGTACTTAACTAACCCCGAAATGGAATTTAACCACCTCTGGGGGCGACCCGCTGCCTTAGGCAATCTCACAACCTTTTACCTCAAACAATCCTTCGATTTTCCATCAGCCTACGCTCACCGCAAAAAAATTGCTAAACTCGAAAACACCAACGCCCAATTAAACTACAAAGCCGAGCGTATCGAACTCCTTTTACAAGCCAAAGAGTTGTGCATACGACTCACCTACAGCAATGCCTTAGTGCAACAGTATTCACTACGCCTCAAAAATGCCCAACAAGTAGCCAGCCTCTACCAAAAACGAAGCCAAGCAGGCGATGCAAACATATTAGAAACCAATAAAGCCGAATTAAACCTCGTAACAGTGCAAAATCAGCACGCAGAAGCCGAAGCGGAGCAAAATAGGCTGCTCTCGGAGTTAAAAAGCCTTAACGGCGGAGTGGGTATCGACTTCCATACAAACCGTTTTGCCCCCCTTACAAATCTTCCCCAATTTGAAGAATGGTACACACAAGCCGAACAAAAAAGCCCCGCACTACAATACCTAAGAACAAAGGTTGAAGTGAACCAAAAATACGTGCAACTCAACAAAGCAATGGGACTCCCAAAATTTACTACAGGATATACCATGGAAAAAGTTTTGGGACAAAGCCTAAATGGAATAAGCCTTGGTATGACTATTCCCCTATGGGAGAATAAAAATAAGGTAAAACAAGCAAAACTCGAACTGAAAGCCGCACAAAGCATAGCCGAAG
>JBOFMS010000080.1:0-10367 GCA_051658505.1 Bacteroidales bacterium
TTTTTTTGTCAATTGGCTGCAAATGTAAACTAAACTTTTTTATCTGCCAAAAAATAATGTAAAAAATATTTGTCGGCATCTTGTAAACGCTCCCTTCGGGAAATTATTGTATAGGGGGTGTTTTTTTAACAAAACGAGCGGAGGGCTTGCATTTCGGGCTTGTGTGTTCGGGTTTCGTACCACCGCTACCCTACCACGCTTTTTTCTTCGGTGCGCTACTCTCACTCCTTTATCACCACCCTCCTACCACGTCCTTGCGGGCTCGACCCGCAATCCCCTATTTATGGGCAAGGCTCTTGCATCAGCACTAATGTAAGTCATCAATCAATAAGGGAGTTCTTCTTTTTGTTTGCACTTCGTGGCAGGGAATACCATGTCAAGCCCGCAAGGACGAATAAAAAAGGAAGAGGGGCATTGCATGGTGAGCGTGCTGCTCTCCTACCACGTCATACCGTGCTACGACCCGCAATCCCCTATTTATGGGCAAGGCTCTTGCATCAGCACTAATGTAAGTCATCAATCAATAAGGGAGTTCTTCTTTTTGTTCGCACTTCGTGGCAGGGAATTGCGGGTCGAGCCCGCAATGACGTGTAAAAAAGAGAAAAGAGACATTGCATGGCGAAAACACCTTACAATATGAGATGCAAGGAACAGTAAACGGCAATGCAGCATAAACCAAAATGCGCAGACTGTAATTTATACAGCCTGCGCATTTTTAAGTTATGAGTAAAAAATGCTAAAACTAGTTCGTTAGACGAGTTACATTTCTGTTATTAGTAGTAGCAGCGAGTTCAGCCCACCTAGAGGCACTAAGGTAGTTAAGCGTACAAGTAAAGTACATCTGAACTTCGCTTCCTGAAGAGTTCTTTTGGTTACCCATATTTACAGTATTGCCATCAGGTCCATTAGGATCCAAAACCTTGTTTAGGTTCAAGGGGTTGGAACTAGAACCTCCAATATTAGAACTATTATAGGTTAAATAATTATAAGCAGGATTAACGTAAACAACTTTGTTGGATTGAGGTAATTGTACAGTCCGCAAAATACCACGATAAATGTAAATATGTGTCAGTTTTGTATTTTTGCTCAAGTCAATGCTCGTATAGTTCTGAAGAGTAGCAGAAGTGCCATACATCCTAAGTTGGGTTATTCCAGTAAAGTATTGTATCCCTTCCGTATTAGAAACACGCATATTAGATGCGGCGGCGTCATTATACATCATTCGTAGATCCGTTACCTTTTTTATCGCCTCATTGTTATAGTAGGTTGTTCCCCCATCTACATAAGTTTCAAAATCAACCTTTAAGTCTTCAATAACGTAACGCTTAAAATTCGCATCAGGAATAGGATAATTACCACTAGCAACATGTGCAATCTTATATCGCGCCTCTAAAGTACGTTGACCTGTAACCATAAAGGTGTAGTCTTTGTCTGAGGACACCAATTTTCCACCCTCATACCAACCATCAAATACAAGCATATTATGCGTAGCAGAGGTGCTAACCGTAGTAGGTATACTACCGAATCTCTCTCCAGAAGGAGTTAAGACTACTCCAGTAGAACGGTTCGTCGTAATGGTAATCATATATTTATTCTTATCAATCGTACCATCTAAGTCAGGATTGTGCACACAGCGCACTGATAATGCAGTGGATGAACTCGCATAGGTACTTTGATTGGCATAGTGCAAATGTAAACGCTCATTGGAGGCTGAGGCAAGCTCTGCTGCCACCCCTACCTGCGAGAATTTAGCATCTCCAAGAATGCCCCCTGCGGGTAATAGTGAAAAGCCGTAAACATCGATAGGACGAGCACCATGGGTTGTTTTCCCCCCCACTCTCCACCATGACCATAAAGGCAAACTTTGCAATGAAAAAATAGAGTCGGCTTTAGTTACACGTGAACTCAAAGTTGAACGAAGTGAATTTGAAACACGCATATTGGGCAATGCATAAGTAGTTCCTGCAGCCACCTTTTCTGATGGATAATTGTAACAAGGTGCAGCAATCGTAATATTATCTACTGATGTTAATGCATGCTCATCAGTACAACCTGCTACTTTGTTGAGTAGTACACCCCAGTCAAAGCGTGCAGGCACAACCCAACCCTTAGGGCAAATACCTTGTGAATAACTATAGAATTGGAAATCTACGGTGTCATCTGCCACTGGAGCCAAACCATTCTTTGACATCAATGTGTTGTAGGTATATAATGCACCATAAGCATCACAAGCGGTATCGCCACCTGAAACTGTTGTAGCATTGTTGCTCACAGGATAGGCTTTGCCATCAAAACTTGGAGAACCTGAGCACCAGTAGTAACCTGCACCACCATTGGCTGTAGCATCTTTATTCATAATCATATTTTTGCGGTAGTCAAGGTTTTGCGCAAGCCACCAACGTCCATTAGGAAAACTGGCAATATGAGGCATACTAACGGCACGGTATATTTTACAGTCACGGTGGTCAACCACAAAGGCTTCCCAATTTTTTACTCCTCCTGTACGTTTGCTACATGCCAAAAGGTCAAGATTTCTATTATCATAAGGGCAACTGGGGTGTATACTGGTGCTATCTATGACAATGCGTGATTTAGCAGCACCGCAACTATCACATGAAAAATACTTTTTATACTTCGACACTACATAAATACGGACTTTATTGGCTGCGACTGTATCGCCTTGGGCAGGATCGAGTTGAAAGCGCAAGCGATAACCTCCTGCTGTAGGCTGGCTTAGAGTCATCAAGTCTTCTGAGATAACGCAGTTCTCTTGATTGTTCAAGAGACTATCTATAGGCACTTTACGACCTCGCTTATTTTTATCTGAATTAAAGGGGTGCTCGCCAGCGGCTCCTTTGCACAACCAAAACTCTGCTACATCTTGAAAGCAGGTTTTTTTATCGTACATAATCTCTACATACAACTTGTTATTGTCAAGGTCTGTATTATTCCAAAGCACAGAAAAAGTAGTAGTGTCTGCCCCCAAACCTCGTACCGTGTTAGGGGTTTGTCCATAGCCCTGCCCAAAGGCTGTGGCTATCAGGCTCAAGTGCAAGGCAAAAACCATCGCCATGCGCTTACTTATAAAAACCTTTTTTATCATATTCATAACTTTATGTAATAATTAATAATGTGAATATTTTCGTTTACTTACTGCTCCATATATGAGCAGTGTTATTTTATTTTGATTAAAAATATATTTTGCACAGCCACAAACTGATAACTGGTGCAAATGCTAAAGTAGAAAAACCTAAAAACCTCTGCAAAGGGAGAAAATCTATGATTAAAACCGCTTTTCACAAAGTACAAGGGGGGGTAACAATAAACAACAATGCTTTAAATGAAGCAGAAATGCTCTTTATAAGAAAGGTACTATTTGTGTTATTTATATTCATTGGCTTATTCATCTCTTTTTTATCGGGCAATCGGCTGCAAAAGTAAACTAAACTTTTTTATCTGCAAAAAAAACCATCTGCCAACATCCTGTAAACGACATCTTCGAAAAATTATTGTGCATGGAGAGTTTTTTTAACAAAAAGGGAAAGAAGAGAAGTATGTCCATCATGTTATGCTTGCTGCTACAAAGACTATTGCCGTAAAACTTAACATAAATAAAGTCATCTACCCCCAAACAACTTATCTAAGGGAGTGCAATGATATTTCTTCGATAGGGTTAGGAGTTTTTGCGATTAACATAAAAAACACGATATTTGCAGCTCACTTAAAACCAAATCAACCATGAGAAAAAAAATTGTAGCAGGTAACTGGAAAATGAACACAAGTTTTGCCGAAGGCGAGGCTTTAGTAAAAGAGTTGGCTGCAAAAAAAGGCACACTAAATGCTGATGTAAGTTTAGTAGTAGCCCCTCCATTTACGCACCTTGCTTGCTTGGCTGAACCATTAGCAAAAGCAGGCATTGGACTATCTGCACAAAACTGTGCTGAACATGAGTCTGGTGCTTATACTGGCGAGGTGTCGGCAAAAATGTTAGCATCAATAGATGTAAAGTATTGCATTTTAGGACACTCAGAGCGTCGTGAATACTATGGCGAAACAAATGCTACTCTTACAAAAAAGATTGCACAAGTATTTGCAAATGGTATTATTCCTATCTTTTGCGTAGGTGAAAAGTTAGATGAGCGTGAGCAAAATCGCCACTTTGAGGTAGTGAAACAACAATTAGATGTGGTTTGCGCACTTAATCCTCAAGACTTTGCAAAGGTTGTTATTGCTTATGAACCTGTTTGGGCTATCGGAACAGGAAAGACTGCCTCGTCAGAGCAAGCACAAGAAATTCATGCCTACATTCGCAAAGTATTGGTTGATAAATTTGGCGATGCTGCACAACAAACCTCTATTCTGTACGGAGGAAGTTGCAAGCCTTCAAATGCTGCTGAAATCTTTGCTCAAGCTGATGTAGATGGTGGTCTTATCGGTGGTGCTGCCTTAGTTGCAGATGACTTTATTGCTATTGCAAAAGCATTCTAAGAAAAGGCAAATCCCTCTCTTAACAAAAAAGGCGACTGTAATGTTTACAGTCGCCTTTTTTAATTCCTATAAAATTCAAACAAATTACTTAATGTAAGGCTTAATTACATCACATAGAATCTTATATCCTGCCTCATTAAGATGAACTCCATCTTTACTAAATGTTTTTAGTATGTTGTGTTTCTTGTCTTGAAGTTTAGGAGCAAGGTCAACGTAGGTAAATAATTTCGATTCTGCAGCCTCTTTTAACTGAGTATTAAACTCTCTGATTCTCACGTTTTGGAGCGAGTCTGGACCTGGTGTAGCACTTAGCACTATGAGTTTAGTTTCTGCCGAATAGTGCTTGGTTAGTTTTGCTATTGTATTCACATTCGCAACAATATGACTAGGACTCGTCTCACTAAGAATATTCCGCCATAAATCATCTGTACCAATCTGCAATACAACTGCTTTAGGCTTGGCACAAATAATCTCAATAGAGCGTGTTACCAAACCATAACTTACATCGCGGTCAATTCCTCGATTTTTGACATTAGGTATAGCCAAACGCGTTGCCCAATTGCCTCCTTTCTCTACAATTGTACCTCCAAAGATGACAATATCTCCCGTCTGTAAAGGGTCCTGCTTGAACTCTTTTATGCGTTTGTGATAAAGACCCGTAACACCGTCTTGGTGAAAACGAAAGTAAAGTGTCGAATCAGGATAAAGTTGACGACAAAAAGAGTTGCTCTGTGCAAAGACCACAGCACACAACAAAAGAGTAATGCTTGAAAAAAATAAACGTTTCATATATAATAAATGAGTTATAGATTAGATAATCCCTTTTTTAATTCTGTAAGCGTGCTTGTAGTTCTTCGTTAGCCGCTATTACTTTTTTTGCCATGTCTTCCTTAAAAGCCACAATTTTCTGTTGCACTTCAGTATCATGAACTCCAATAATCTGTGCGGCTAAAATTGCTGCATTCTTTGCTCCATCAAGCGCAACAGTTGCAACTGGAATACCCGCAGGCATCTGCAAAATAGACAATACAGAATCCCAACCATCAATAGAGTTTGAAGACTTAATGGGAATGCCAATTACAGGAAGCGGAGTAAGTGCCGCTACTACACCTGGTAAATGTGCAGCACCACCAGCAGCAGCAATAAATACCTTAACGCCACGCAAGTGCGCCGTCTTTGCCAAGTCCACCACCTTATCCGTTGTTCTATGGGCAGATAAGGCATTTACCTCATATGCAATGTGAAAACTTTTTAAGAATTTTATTGCCTCCTCAACAATGGGCATATCTGATGTACTACCCATAATAATGCTGACTATTGCCATTCCTATTTTATTATTGTAATATTATAGTACCTTTGCAAAAATTTATTTCGGACAAAGGTATATTTTTGTACGCTAAAAGCAACATGTCGCAAAAAGTTTATCATTAAAATATCAAAATGAAAACGATAAGACTACATGACAAATCGTTTGACTTGTCTATTTCTGGAATCCAAATTGACGAGGCAATACAAGTACTGGCAGACAAAATAAATGCTGACTATAAAAACATAAATGAACCTCCTCTATTTTTATCTGTGCTCAATGGAGCATTTATGTTTTCTGCAAATCTCACTAAACGCATCACAGTTCCTTGTGAAATTTCATTCGTAAAACTTGCCTCGTATCATGGAGAGCGGAGTTCAGGAAAGGTTACGGAGTTAATTGGGATTAGCGATATTTTGCGAGACAGACATATTATCATTTTAGAGGATATTGTTGACACAGGAAATACCTATGAGGCACTTATGACAACACTACAACGTCACGCGCCAAAGTCGATTAAAATTGCTACGATGCTTTTTAAGCCTGGTGTGTACAATAAACAACTTCCAGTGGATTATGCGGCAATACATATTCCAAATAATTTTATTGTTGGCTATGGCTTGGACTACAATGGGCTTGGTCGTAACTTACCCAATATTTATACCGTACAAAACTAATCTTAAATAATCTCACAAAAATGTTGAATCTAATTCTATTTGGTGCACCTGGTGCCGGTAAAGGAACACAAGCAGAAATGCTTGCTAAAAAATACAATTTTATTCACCTATCAACAGGCGAAGTATTGCGTGCAGAAATTGCACAAGGCACTCCTCGTGGAATTGCAGCAAAAGCCTTAATGGATAAGGGCGAGTTTGTTTCGGACGAAACAATGCTTGAAATGGTTGAGGAAAAAGTAAAAGCAAATAGCACGGCTCGTGGGTTTATTTTTGATGGTTTTCCTCGCACTATACCTCAAGCCGAGATGTTGGATAAAATGCTAGGCAACAATAATCTTTCAATAACGGCAACAATTGCTCTTGATGCAAATGAAGATGAACTAGTCGCACGGCTTTTGTTACGCGGTAAGACTTCGGGACGCAGCGATGACCAAAACGAGTCTGTTATTCGTAATCGGTTACAAGTTTACAATCAAAAAACCCAACCTTTGATTGGCTACTACAATGCACAAAAAAAATACATCAGCATAAATGGCATTGGCGAGATTCAGTCTATTTTTGACGAACTTTGCTCTGCAATTGATAAACTTTCATAGTACTTTCTCTTAATGCCAGCATCAAATTTTGTTGACTACGTTAGAGTGTTTTGTCGCTCAGGACATGGTGGTGCTGGCGCATCACATTTGCATCGTGAAAAGTTTGTAGACAAAGGTGGACCAGATGGAGGTAATGGTGGACGTGGCGGACATATCATCTTACGAGGAAATAGCCAACACTGGACACTAATTCACCTTAAATATCGTAAGCACATTCACGCTGATGACGGTATACGAGGAGGCTCTGCACTTAGTACTGGTTCTGATGGAAAAGATATTATACTGGAAGTGCCCCTAGGTACTATCGCCCGAAATGCTGAAACAAAAGAGGTACTACTAGAGATTACTGAGCATGGAGAGGAAAAGATACTGCTCAAGGGCGGACGTGGCGGAATGGGAAATGCTTTTTTCAAAAGTTCAACAAATCAAACCCCTCGCTACTCACAACCTGGTGAAGAGGGCGTAGAGGATTGGTTTATCTTAGAATTGAAAATTCTTGCAGATGTTGGCTTAGTGGGCTTTCCAAATGCAGGAAAGTCAACCTTACTCTCTGTAGTGAGCGCAGCAAAACCTAAAATTGCTGACTATCCATTTACTACACTTGAACCCAACTTAGGAATTGTACAGTATCGCGATTACAAGTCATTTGTAATGGCAGATATTCCTGGCATTATTGAGGGAGCTAGTGATGGTAAAGGCTTGGGGATTCGTTTCTTGCGTCATATTGAGCGCAACTCTATTTTACTATTTTTAGTACCTGCCGATAGTAATGACATCAAAAAGGAATACAAAATTCTATTGGGAGAATTACAAAAATACAATCCTGAAATGATGGATAAAAAGCGAATTTTAGCGATTTCCAAAAGTGATATGCTTGATGAAGAACTCCGTGTTGCCATAAAAAAAACCTTACCAAAAGATCTCCCCTCTCTTTTTATTTCATCAGTTGCCCAAAATGGCATTACTGAGCTAAAAGATATGATTTGGAACACATTAACGGAGGTGTAAACATCCGTTATTCGTGAACTTTTTAGCACACATATTGCTAGCAGGCAAACAGACAGAACTTCAAATAGGAGGATTTATTGCCGATTATGTAAAGGGATCACAACTTACAGACTTTTCCCCCGCAATAGCGGAGGGTATTATCCTACATCGCAAGATTGATGCGTTTACTGATTCTCACCCTATTGTACACCAGATGCGCAAGTATCTTCGTCCGCATTTTGGTCGCTATGCAGGTGTATTTTTAGATGTTTTTTTTGATTATTGTTTAGCAAATAATTGGCGAAAATTCCATTCGGACACACTCCTAAAGTTTACCTACAAATTCTACTATAAACTTTGGCAAAATCACCATCAATTACCGTCACAAATACAAGGTATCTTTTGGCACTTTACGCTCTCTAATCGTTTATATCAATATAAATATATAAAAGGAGTAGAGCGTGCACTTTGGATAATGGGCAACTACACCTCTCTCCCTCAAATGAGCAAGGAAAGTGCTGTGTTTTTACGCGAAAATCAAAATGTTTTAGAGCAAAACTTTTTAACGTTTTTTCCTTTGGTTATTAGTTTTGCAAACGATAACGTGCCACATCTAGATTAAGCAAGATAAAGACAAGGATAGTAAATGCCCAAAGTGATGAACCTCCATAACTAATAAAGGGTAATGGAATCCCAATTACAGGCATTACTCCAATAGTCATGCCAATATTCACAAAAAAATGAAAAAATAGAATGGATACAACTCCATAACCGTAGATTTTTGCAAATGTATTTTTCTGTCGCTCTGCAATGCGAGTTAAACGTATTAGCAGCATCAAATATAGCCCAATAACCACGCAACTGCCCAAGAAGCCCCACTCTTCACCTATTGCACAAAAAATAAAATCAGTTGCTTGTTCTGGGACAAAATTACCTTTCGTTTGCGTCCCTTCCAAAAAGCCTTTTCCTGCAAATCCCCCAGAGCCAATCGCAATTTTTGACTGATGAACATTATATCCCCAGCCTTTAAGATCTGATTCTATACCTAGCAAATCGTTGATACGCCTACGTTGATGCTCTTTTAGCACATTATCTACAATATAGTCTACGGAGTAACTAATAGCTACAGAGGTTATAAAAAGTCCAATAACCACAAATAGATAAGCAAACTTGCGAAATAGTGCATAAAATAAAACAATGGGAATAAGAATAGCATGAACAATCAAAAGTGCTTCAAATAAAGGAATTTCAATATCTAAAACTTCTGGCAACAAAATATGCAATATAATAGTGGCTATAGCAATAAGTATTGACACAATAAAACCTAACTTATACTTACGACTCATAATCATAAACGCTCCAATACAGAGTATATCCATTAAAATCACAATAGAGTACTGCTCTATAAGCAACGAAAGGGCAAATAATGAAACAAGGAAGAAAAGGACACTTACAATCCATGCTCGTAAACCTGCCCGATAAAACACAATAATAAATGATGAAAGCACAAGGGCAGACCCTGTGTCATGTTGTAATAATGTAAAGGCAAAGGGTAAAGCAATAATGAGAACTATATGTAGAAAATCTCGTGAATTCTGAATCTTGAATCCAGGCCCACTAATTCTTTTTGCTAAAAAAAGCGCAGTTGCAACCTTTACAAATTCTATGGGTTGAATACTAATAATCCCTAATGAGAGCCAAGATTTTGACCCGTTAATCTCCCGCCCAAAAATGAGCGTTACAATAATAAGGAGCAAGCCAATTATATAGAGAAATACTGAAAATGCTGAAAAAAATCTACTCTCGACCACCATTACAAGTGTAGCAATAACAAAGGCAATGCCCACCCATAATATTTGAAGGGTAGTACGACTTGAAAAATTAAAAATAGCACTGCCTTCTTTTGCAGTATATCCTACTGCATAAATACTTATTAGTCCCACGCACATCAGCGCAAGCCAAATGAACACAACGCCCCAATCGAGCCTTGCTAATATACTATTACTTTTTGACGACATTGTTATAAGGGAGTAAATTTGCATTTACGACACGTTCCTCTACCCATGTTCGACTTACATTGCGTTTCAAATATTTCTCAACAATAAGACTTGCTGTAGGGGCAGCCCATGTAGCTCCAAAACCACTGTTTTCAATATATACTGCTACTGCAATTTGAGGATTGTGACGAGGGGCAAAACATATAAATATGGAATGGTCTGCTCCATGAGGGTTCTGAGCGGTGCCTGTTTTTCCACAAACATCAAGATAGGGAACATAAGCCGAAGCTGCTGTTTTTCCAGCACCTCCATTTAC
>JBOFMS010000081.1:0-3591 GCA_051658505.1 Bacteroidales bacterium
CGGAAGCTTACTTGTGGACAATACTCTTACATACACGCACATTATCAGTACAAATATTTTTAGACATCAAAACTGATAATAAAGCAAGGAAGGTGCGAACGGATAGTTTTTAATCTCTCTTCTAAAATAAAACAATATAGCGCAAATGCACTTTTGATCCACGAAATGAGAGTGCTTGCCCAAACTCCGTTCCCACAGCATAGGATAATGAAAAAATACCTGCAATGGTGCTAAATGCTGTGCCAAAACCAATACCAAATAATTGTGAATGAGTATTTGGTTCTACTCGTCTTACCATAGCGTAATCACCAAAAACACTTGCGTAAATTTGCGAGTTAAAAAAGTAGCGAGGCTCAATACTAGCAAGTGCATATTGTGAGGTAAAAATGCTGTGCTCATTAAATCCCCTTAGAGTACTACTGCCTCCCAGCGTGTGCAGTTCTCCTAACGTTAACCCACTCTCTGTACCTATCAAATATTTTCCACAAAACTGCATATTAAAAATAGTACTAAGTCGTTTATAATTATGCCAATAAGTTGCAGTTGCATCAATATCAATATGCGTACTACGCTCATCAATCTCACCTTGAGCTTTGCGTAATCCACCTGCAACATTAAATTGGGTAAAATAACCCTCTCGCGTAAAAGTTTTTTTATCAGTGGTACTTATCTCAACCCCAACACCATATAAATTTGTAGATACTCTGGCAAACTCTGCATCATGTGCTCCATTATTATACTTATGTAAACTGGCAAAAACTGAGGCGGTTGTTATACTATTCAGTTTAGAAAATAACCTGAACTTCCCACCAACCGTAATATGTAACGAATCAATGCGTTGCATCTGAAATACACCCTCTGTTCCAATACTCCCTGCAATAAGATAAGGTACACGTGCCACAACATTTAGCAACTGCAAACTACTGCTTGGACTACTCCATGTAAGAGAAAACTGTTCTCCTCCTCCAAAAATATTTGCAAAAAAGATATCTGCCTCTCCTTGTAGTTTTAATTTCCCATTATCATCACTATAAAATGCAAGCAAACCATTTGCATAATTGGACTTCTCTTTTTCTATCCAAACAAAAACACTTGCTTGATGTGCTCTAAACTCAACAGCAGAGGGCTGCGTCGTGCGTAGAAAGTCTAAACTTTTAAGTTGCCTATCAATAGAACGCACATAAGTTTCAGAGTATAACTTTGGTTTGCGCAGATTTAAATGATTGCGCAAAAACTTAGGACGTAATCGCACATCGCCTTTTATTATGAGAGTGTCTATTACAATTCGGTTCCCTTTATCACAATTAAACTTAGCGCTCCAAGACAACGAATCAATCTGCACACTATCAAACTGTGCCCAAGCAAAAGGATAGCCATTGTTTTCATAATAATGCACAAAAGTTTTGAGAGTTTTATCCATTAAACTCTTATCCGCAGGCTTGCCTATAAACTTCAGAATATCTACCCTTGCATCTCTTAACCATTCTTGATGCAGGTTAGACACCTCAATATTATGGATACGACTCTTTTTTTTATCTTCTTTTCCAATTAAGACATTGCAAAAGACAAGAAAAAAAAACAGTACACAAATCCTCATATTGTGTCTATTTTCAGAGATAAAAATGTTTGAAAGGAGAGAAAGGTGTTTTACTCAAATATGAGTGAAAACATAAATGAGCGCATTTGCATTTTGTCAATAGCATTGGGATATTGCTCATAACCCGAGAGAGTTCTTGGAGAGAGCGTATTAAATATGCCAGCAATATAACGCAACTCAACAGACATCTTAAAAAAGGTAGCGTATATATCCACTCCTGCTCCCACAGAGTAGGCCAAATCCAAAGGATTCAGTGCGATGTATAAGTCACGACCTTCATTAAAGTCCTTCAGAGCAGCAACATCAAAGTTAGGCACTAGCCCAGCAACCATATAAGGGCGAACATCACTATCTCGTCTTGCCTTATACTTAAGCATAATAGGAGCCTCTAACAAAACCGACTCTATTTGCATCGTCGTTACAAGTTTATCATTCTCAAAGAAGTTTATTTTGCGTGTTCCAAAAGTTGGACCTAACTGCATCCGAAAACTTAGGTTCGGATGTATTCTATAATCCATTACAGCAGCGACCCCCAAAGCAGGAGAGAGTTGAGAAACATCAACAAAAAAGTTTTGATTGGGATTAGTTACCACCTTATAATCAAGTGCTCCAAAGTTCAGGGTAAAGCCAAAATGAAGTTTTTTATTATAATCATACCTTTGCAGGGTCAAATGATTAACAAGCATTTGATGTGGAGGTATGTTAGGAATATCATCAAACGAAGATGACTTATAGAGAGGTTTTTTACTATAAGTAGCATGCAGACTCTCTCCGCCATTACCAGGGTTGGCTACTAATGGCTGTTTTGATTGCGCACGAAGCACTACTCCACAGAGCATTATTCCAATCCACAATATAAATTTAATCTTCACTTTATTTGCGTACTTCATAAATAGTAGACAATCCCATTGTCAAGGCACGAACCTGCAATACTTCAAATCCTGCAGTTTCCAACTCTAAGACAAACTCCTTTGCTGTAGGAAATGCTGCAACTGATTGTGGTAAATATTGATAGGCTTGTTTATTTTTTGAAACTAACCCTCCCACAACAGGTAAAATATGAAAAAAATACCATTTATATAATCTCCGAATAATAGCATTCGTGGGCAAAGATAACTCTAATATAACCAAAACACCTTTATCTTTAAGTATTCGCAGTATTTCTTTCAAACTCTTTATCCTATCTTCAAAATTCCGAATTCCAAAGGCAATAGTCGCAACATCAAAACTTGCATTGCTAAATGGCAGTGTCTCTCCGTCAACATGAATAAAATCAATCTGTCTATTTTTTCTTTTTCGCAAAGCTACTTTAAGCATTTGAGGAGAAATATCTACTCCCACAATACATTTAGTCCCTAACTTTTGCAAGGCAAATGTTGAACTTCCAGTTCCTGCTGCAATATCAATAATACTATTGGGCTTGTGCGCCTTTACTATTTTTAGCATAAACCGCCTCCAATACCTCTCAACTCCTATTGACAAGATACTATTGAGCACATCATACTGCACCGCAATACTATCAAACATAGCACTTATCTTATCTTTATTCCAAGATGGAGCAAGGCTTTTTTTCATTCCTAAGATTGCTCTAAAAACAGCATTTTCCGTGCAAATGTAAGCATTATTTATTAATAATAAAAACTACAACTCTGTTAGAAAGCCATTAAGCCTGCCAATGTTTTTTATTAAGTTGTATACATTCTACAATAGGTGTAAAAAATAACAGGTAGAAAAATTTCTCTACCTGTTATTTTCATTACATATCTGCAATTTTCATTGCTGTTTATTTCCCGCCTTTGTGCACTTTGATTAATTCTATTTCAAAAATCAGAGTTGAGTTTGGCTCAATAGTACCAGCATTACTTTCTCCGTATCCAAGGTGAGATGGGATCCAAAACATTACCTTTGACCCCTCTTTTACCAATTGCAGACCTTCTGTCCAACCAGCAATCACACTATTTAATCTAAGTTTAATAGGTTCTCCTCTTTCGTAT
>JBOFMS010000082.1:0-11154 GCA_051658505.1 Bacteroidales bacterium
AAAAAAACCTATTATCTTTGATGCTCTCCACCAGTACAATACATCGCTTATGATAAAACAAGCATTCTTCGGAACAGTCCTTACACTCAGCTTGGGTGCATGTAGCCCCCATACAGAGCAAGCGTACAATCTTATTGTGGGTTGCGCAACCGATAGCACAGGCAATGGCATTCTTGTCTATCGCTTTGATGCCAATGAGGGAGGGGTAAAACTACTACACAGCATCAAGGGGATTGATAATCCCAGTTTTCAAACCATCTCGGCAGACAATAAAATGCTCTATACCTTTAGTGAGCAGGCTATGCCTAAGGCTGAGGTGTATGCTTATCACTACCATGCGCCAGAGGGAGGGCTTAGCTTATTCAACCAACAGTCTGTAAAGAGTGATGCTCCTTGCTATATTTGGACAGATATTGAGCGTACCGCCTTGCTTACGGCGAATTACGGCGGTGGTAGTTTGTCGTTATTCCCTATTAAGGCTGATGGCAGTATTGCCCCATGCTCACAACTAATTGAGTTTGGCAAGGAGGGAGCTGAGGCGAATGCGCAAAA
Source organism: Bacteroidales bacterium (assembly GCA_051658505.1). Classification (GTDB taxonomy): domain Bacteria; phylum Bacteroidota; class Bacteroidia; order Bacteroidales; family UBA932; genus JAITMY01. The sequence goes on from JBOFMS010000082.1 coordinate 553, forward strand.
TAGTTCGCACTTACATGCGGTATATTTATCGCCCGATAAACAGTACCTCTTTGCAAATGATTTGGGGCGAGATTGTATTTATAAATTTGAAGTGCTGCGAGAACAAAACCAAATTGTGGGGCTTAAAGTGGGCAAGCCTGCTTACTTTCAAACGCCTCGTGGAGATGGTCCGAGGCATTCGGCATTTCACCCCAATGGCAAATATCTTTATACATTGGGCGAACTCTCTGGACGAGTTTCGCTGTACAATTACCAGGATGGGAATTTGGCATTTGTCGACTCCTTTGAGGCTGACTCTTTGCAGGCTTCAGCAAGTGCTGATATACATATTAGTCCCGATGGACGGTTTTTGTATGCCTCGAATCGCTTAAAGGGCGATGGCATTGCTATTTTTAGTATTGATGCACAAAGTGGAAGGCTTTGCAAACGAGGCTATCAACTTACGGGGAGGCATCCTCGCAACTTTGCGCTTTCGCCTGATGGCAATTTTTTACTCTGTGCTAATCGAGATGATAATCAAATCGAAGTGTTTCGTGTCAACAAATCGAGTGGTATGCTTCGCAATACGCATCAAGACATAAGCATTGAGCGTCCTGTATGTTTACAGTTTACCACTGTAACTCCTTAGGGTAAGTAAACGATATTGTGATAAGTACTCTTTGTGCCTTGATGCTATAAAACAAGCAGCCTTGATAATGGGGCTGCTTGTTGGTAATGGGGCATCTAAAATAGGTCTGCCTCGCTTAATAATCGGGCATTTTTATCTTTATCGGAGAGTAGTAATTCTTGTTCGGGCATTTGCCAATTGATGCCTATTGTAGGGTCATTAAAGCGAATCCCTCGGTCGTGTTGGGCAGAGTACACATTATCTACTTTGTAAACAAAAGTCAAGTCTTGGCTTAGTACCAAAAATCCGTGTGCAAAGCCTTGTGGAATGAAGAGTTGGCGTTTGTTTTCTGCCGATAATTCTACCGCTACGTGCTTGCCAAAGGTGGGAGAGTGCTTGCGAATATCTACGGCTACATCAAGTACCGCTCCGCTAATCACGCGCACTAACTTGCTTTGGGCAAAGGGGGGTAATTGGTAGTGCAATCCTCGTAGTACTCCTCGTGAGGAGCGCGACTCGTTGTCTTGCACAAAGGTTATTTTTCCAATATGTTCTTCAAACAAACTTTGCTTGTAAGTCTCCATAAAATAGCCTCGTGCGTCGTTTATTACCTTTGGCTCAATTATCCATACGCCATCAATAGCGGTTTTTATAAAGTTCATACTCGATTGGGGTAAATGGTTAGGGCTTCTTTAAGGCATTCAATAGCATTGCGCAGGTCGTCAATATTTAGCACATACGCCAAACGCACCTCATCTAAACCCATGCCTAAGGTAAAGTAAAAGCCTGTAGCTGGTGCTATCATTACGGTTTGGTTCTTGTAACTAAAGTGCTCTAATAGCCAACGTGCAAATTTATCAGAGTCATCAATGGGCAAGCGTGCAATGGCGTAGAATGCTCCTTTGGGCTTGGGGCAATACACGCCCTCAATCTGGTTGAGAGCATCTACCATAAAGTTGCGACGTGCGGTGTACTCTTTATGCACCTCTTCAAAGTATGAGGCGGGGGTAGATAAGGCTGCTTCTGCTGCTATCTGCCCATAAAAAGGGGGGCATAGGCGTGCCTGCCCAAACTTGAGCGAGGCTGCAATCAATTCTTTGTTTCTACTGACGATTGCTCCTACACGAGCACCGCACATACTGTAACGTTTTGAAACGGAGTCGAGCAATACAATATGCTCGTCAACTCCTTTTAATTGCATGGCAGAGTAAACCTGTTGCTCGTCATAGCAAAAATCACGATATACCTCGTCGCAAAACAAGTAAAGGTCGTACTTGCGAACAAGTACCGCCAAGCGTTGCAGGTCAATCTTTGAATATAAACTACCTGTAGGGTTGTTGGGATTGCTAATAAAGATGCCCTTGGTTTTGGGCGTAATCATACGCTCAAAGGCATCTATGGGGGGGAGCGCAAAGTCGGTCTCAATGGTCGAGGTAATGGGCTTTACGTTAACTCCTGCTTCAATGGCATACGCCCAATAGTTGGCGTAAAAGGGCTCGGGGATAATTACCTCGTCTCCTGGATTAAAGCATGCCATAAAGGCAAAGAGAATTGCCTCTGAGCCTCCTCCTGTAATCAAAATGTCTTCGGTTTGAACGCTAATGCCTAAGTTTTGATAGTACTTTGCCAAACTTTTACGATACGACTCGTTGCCTGCTGAGTGCCCATACTCTACTCTAACGGCAGTGCAGTTTCTAACGGCATCAAGTGCAATTTGTGGACTGGCAATATCGGGCTGCCCAATGTTAAGGTGATATACCTTGCGCCCTGCCTGCTTAGCCGCCTCGGCATAGGGTACAAGTTTGCGTATGGGCGAGGAGTGCATATAGAGCACTCGCTCTGACATTCGTGGCATATATTATATCTTCAAACGGTAAATATTATGATGGCTGCAAAGATAAATATATTTCGCTAAAGTCTTTCAAGGAGTAGAACTTGGTGCGAGATACAAGGTCTAAAGTAAAAAAAAATGTACCTTTGCCTTCCTTAATTGCAAGCGACTTGCTTAACTTATTCGCCAAAGGCAAGTACTTTGAACTTAAATGCACACCGTTAATTATCAAGAGTAATATACAATGAAGTACTTATATTTTCTTTGCCTTTCTTTGCTACTTAACTTTAACTGTCTTGTTGCACAGGATTTACCTGCTGTGCCTACAGATAGCGTGATAACTATCGTAGAGGATAGTAGCGCAGTAACTCCTGCAAAAAAGCCTCGTAACTTTCGCTTTAGCATACTCGGTGGACCTGGCTATACGCCCGATTTTGGCTTTGTGATTGGTGGTAGTTCATTGCTAACCTTTAGCACAAACCCTGCCGATACAAGTTTGCTGCGCTCGGTAATGCCACTTGCCTTTGCCTTGACCTTTAGTAGTAAGGTGGGATTTAATTTGGTATTCAAGCCCCAGTTCTTTTTTCATAGCGATAAGTTTAGACTTATGGGGAATGTAATGTATAAAAATACGGTGGATAATTATTATGGAGTGGGATATAAGCGTAATAACTCTACGGAGCGAGGTGCTGAAACAACCTCATTCTATAACTCAATGCTGCAGATTAACCCTATTGCTTATTTTCGCTTGCCAGAAACAGATGTCTTTTTAGGTCCTATGGTGGATTTTACATACGATAAAATGACAGAGATATCAACAGGCGTGGCAAATGACTCTCATTATATACAACAAGGAGGTACAGCCTCGGGCTTAGATATTTTTACCTTGTTTTTAGGCATGGCAGTATCTTATGATACTCGTGATATGCCCGCTAACGCTTATCGTGGAGTAATGTTTGACTTGCGCTTTGGGTATGCCCCTAACTTCTTTAACAATGGTTTGGATTATGGCTCTATACAATTTGACTATCGACAATATTTTTCGGTGGGCAACCGCCGTACCTTAGCGTGGACAGTGAATACCAAAAACGTGTTTGGCAATGTCCCCTTAACTCGGCTTCCCTTTGTGGGCTCCCCTTTTGACCTACGGGGTTATTACTTGGGGCAATATCGTGATAAATCAACCACTCTTGGAGTATTGGAGTATCGCCACATGATAAATACTGATAAATCTACATTGATAAAGAGATTGGCTAATCGTGTGGGCTTTGCTGCTTGGGGTGGTGCAGGAATAATGGGACAGAGTGCTATAAAATTAGACGCTGTACTGCCTAACTTTGGTGGGGGTTTGCGTATAGAGGTGCAACCTCGCATGAACTTTCGCCTTGATGTAGGTTATAGTCCACTTGAAAGGCAAACCTTGATATACTTTAATATGACAGAGGCATTCTAACTTGTCTTAATTAGAGCGTGTTTTTTCAATGTCAAAATCTCAGCGAAATATTACTCCAGCACAAGCCTTAGCAAGACTGCAACGCTCTTGCTCACTACGCGAAACCTGCTCATACGCCGCACAACAAAAACTAATTACATGGCGTATTGACCCTACAGAGGCAACTAAAATCCTACAACAACTAATTGCTGAAAAATGGATTGATGACTTGCGCTATGCCTGTGCTTATACTCGCGAGAAATCACAACTATCCAAATGGGGGGCACAAAAAATACAAGTGCATTTGCAAGCCAAGCGTATATCTACGGATATAATACGCACCGCCATCAGCCAAATTGATAGTGATATGCTGAAAGAGAATTTGGAACAACTGCTTGCTAAAAAACTCCGAAGTATAAAACCCACTTCAAAAGCTGAGGTGTATGCTAAGTTGCTGCGCTTTGGTGTGTCACGAGGCTTTGCATATCACGAGGTTACTGCCTTAGTTAAGAGTTTGCTTCAAACTCATCTTGATGAGGTATAGTTCGTGGAGGTAAACTGCTATTTATTTGAGCAACGTAAGCAAGTATTTCATCGCCTCCCATTTTACGCTCTGATGAGGTTACAAAGATGGTGGGTAACTCGTCCCATGTTTTGCTCAAAAGAGTTTTATAGTTCGTTAAGTTGGCGTGCTGTACAATGCGTGAAAGTTTGTCAGCCTTGGTAAATACTAAGGCAAATGGAACACCTTTTTCTCCTAAAGTGTCAATGAATTCAAGGTCAATTTGCTGAGGTTTTAGGCGTAAATCAAGCAGTACAAATAACACAGTTAGTGATTCACGCTTGCTTATATAGGCATTGATTATGTCGGCAAGCTTCTCCCTCTCTTTTTTCGATGTGCGTGCAAATCCATACCCAGGCAAGTCTACTAAATACCACTTGTCGTCTACAATAAAGTGATTGATAAGTCTTGTTTTACCAGGTGTACCCGACACTTTACTCAATTTGGTATTGCCTGTAAGCATATTGATGAGCGAGGATTTACCAACATTTGATCGCCCAATAAAGGCGTATTCAGGCAATCCGTCTTGTGGACATTGCGATACAAATTGACTGCTCTTTACAAAACAAGTATTCATAGGTAAAAGGATAAAGCGTGTCTGCAAAAGTAAAGAAATAAAACATACCTTTGTAGCCTAACCCACTTCAATCATTATTAAAAAGCTATGAGTGAACAAATCCCACACGAGTGCGGTATTGCGATGATACGTTTGCTTAAGCCACTTGAGTACTACCACCAAAAGTACGGCACTTGGCAATATGCGCATAATAAACTCTATCTGCTAATGGAAAAGCAGCATAATCGAGGACAAGAGGCTGCAGGTATTGGAGTCATCAATTTTAATGCTACTGCTGGCGAAGAGTATATCTTTAGAGACCGAAAGTTAGGGGTAAGTGCAATCAAAGATTTATTTGAACATATTGCAAAGTTACATCCTGAAGATATTGAACAAAATCCTGATAAATGGCTCAAAAGTTGGGGGGGAGCATCTCTATTTTTAGGGCATCTGCGCTATGGCACTACAGGTAAATCGGGTATTAAATATGCACACCCATTCTTACGGCGCAACAACTGGCAAGTACGCAATCTAATGTTGGCTGGAAATTTTAACCTTACTAATACCGATGAACTCTTTAAACAACTTGTAAGCAAAGGACAACACCCTCGTCATCATGGCGACACCTTTTTGCTGCTTGAGGAATTGGGACACTACCTTGATTGTGAAGTGCAAAAAAAATATAATCTCTTTAAGGAGCAAGGATTTATACGCCCAGAACTCAATCAACGTATCAATCAAGAGATTGACTTGTGCCACATTTTGCAACAAACTGCTCCTACATGGGACGGTGGCTATGTAATTGCAGGAATGCTGGGCAATGGAGATGCCTTTGTAGTACGCGACCCTGCTGGACTACGTCCCTGTTTTTATTATCACGATGATGAAATTATTGTAGTTGCCTCAGAACGCCCCGTAATACAAACGGTAATGAACTTGATGGTAGACCAAGTTTCAGAACTTCCCGCAGGTCAAGCAATGCTTATCAAACAAAGTGGCAAATTGGAGTTGCAGCAAATTATTGAACCTACCGAAAAACAAGCTTGCTCATTTGAACGCATATATTTCTCGCGAGGGAGTGATGCTGACATTTATCGGGAACGTAAACAATTGGGAGAGCAACTTACGCCACATATTCTTAAAAAGATAGATTATGACATTGAAAATACTGTCTTTTCATTCATTCCAAACACCGCCGAAATTGCATTTTATGGACTTTTAGATGGCTTGAACGATTATCTGAATCATGAAAAGATTAAGCGCATTCAGGCATCTCTCAACACCCTTAGTGTAGAGGACTTAAATGATATTCTATCACTTCGTATTCGCGCAGAAAAAGTTGCAATTAAAGATGTAAAACTCCGTACATTTATTGCGCAAAATAAAACACGAAATGATTTAGCCGCACACGTATATGATGTAACTTATGGCATCATCAAACCCAATAAAGATAAACTCGTTATAATCGATGATAGTATTGTGCGAGGCACTACGCTCCAACAAAGTATTATCGGCATCTTAGACAGGCTACAACCTACAAAAATAGTGATTGTATCCTCATCACCTCAAGTACGTTATCCTGATTGCTATGGTATTGCAATGTCAAGTATGAATGAGTTTATTGCCTTTCGTGCAGCAATAGCGTTACTTAAAGAGAATGGAAAATTAGCATTGATACAACAAGTATATGAGCGTTGTAAGGAAGAGTTGAAGCGTCCCAAAAGTCAAATAGAAAATCCAGTAAAGGAAATCTACAATGCGTTTTCGGAAGAAGAAATCGCCTGCAAAATAGCACAAATGCTAACTCCTCCCAATACTAAGGCTGAGGTGCAACTTGTATTTCAGTCCTTAGATGGACTACACAAAGCCTGCCCTGCTCACTTAGGTGATTGGTATTTTTCAGGAGACTATCCCACTACAGGAGGAATGAAGTTTGTGTGCGAGGCCTTTATTTGCTACGTAGAAAGCACAAAGGCAATATAAAAGATTACACTATCTTGCCTTTTGCACAAAGAATGCAGTAAATAGAGACACAAAAAAACCGAGCCCTGTATAACCAAGAATGCTTGCAAACATAAAGTTAATTGGGCTACTCATGTGCCCCACTAACTCAAGTGCACTCGCAACTTCATGCTCAGAATATACTCCATTACTCACTAATTGCTGCGCTGTTGCGGCTATACTTTCTTCGAAAATTTCGGGATTAATTATTGTATATAAAACAGCCGTATATGCTCCCATGAGTATCGCTGCAAATACACACAATAGCGTACCAAAGCGCAATGCCTGCTTGTACTGCATACTACCTCCTAGTATTCTATCTCGGTAGATAGTACTAAACTGCAAAATGCCTCCTACAAAAACAAAATAATTTAAAAGTCCAACTAATTCAGAGGTACCTATCAAATACTCGATAACAGCAAGCACTATAAGAGTTGCACCTAAATATCCCCCGTAGGTTGCTGAACTTTTCACAAGTAAACTTCTATCCTCTAAAATCTTGTGCATCATGATCTAAGTAGTAATAAGTGCTAGAAAAAAGAAAAGAGAATTAGATATTAGGAAAGACCTTTTTTATATTTTCTCTCCATTCTTCTTTTATTGGAATTGACTGTACTAAAGATTTGTTAAATCCCGAAACAATGGAACTACTTACAACATGAATATTGCCAGTTGCTACATTTACTACATCCTGATGCATTTTGATACTCTTGTTTCCAATTCCAGTAATACTGGTATGTACCTCAATAGTATCTTGCAGTAAAGTTTGAATTTTATAATCAGCCTCTACATGGACTAATACAAGTGTTTCATTGACGGAAAAGAAATCCTTACCAAACAATTGAGTAAAGCAGTCAACACGTCCAAGGTCGAAATAACTCCAATATACTGCATTATTAACATGACCAAAACCATCAATATCATTAAAGCGAATTTGAATAGAGCTTACTATCATGTTCTGCAAAAAAAGAACAAAGACACCTAAATGTCTTTGAATATACGAGAAAACTAGTTGAGATTTTACTGCACTTTGCGAAACAACACTGAGGCATTATGTCCTCCAAAACCAAAGGTATTACTCATAGCAGCATTTACTGTACGCTCTTGCATTTTATTGAGTGTAAGGTTTAATCGAGGGTCAAATGCTGGATCAAGGGTTTGATTGTTTATAGTTGGAGGAATTGCACTACGTTGAATAGCACAAATACAAGCCAAAGCCTCTATTGCTCCAGTTGCACCAAGTAAGTGTCCAGTCATTGACTTTGTTGAACTGATATTCATTCTATAAGCATGTTCTCCAAAGACTTTTTCTACCGCCTTAATCTCGGCAATATCTCCTACAGGAGTAGAAGTGCCATGTACATTGATATAATCTACCTCCTCAGCCTGCATTTCTGCATCTTGAAGCGTTTTGCGCATTACACTTGCAGCACCCAATCCTTCAGGATGCGGAGCGGTAAGGTGATAAGCATCTGCGGTCATTGCACCACCTACAATTTCTGCGTAAATTTTTGCGCCACGTGCTTTAGCATGTTCGTATTCCTCAAACATTAAGCCTGCAGCACCTTCGCCCATTACAAATCCATCACGAGTTTGGTCAAACGGACGTGAGGCAGTTTGTGGATTTTCATTATTTGTAGACAAAGCCTGCGCCGAATTAAATCCGCCCATTGCCGCCTCATTGATTGGAGCTTCTGAACCACCTGTTAGGATAAGCGTTGCTTTTCCTAAACGAATGAGGTTAAACGCATCAATCATGGCATGGGTAGACGATGCACAAGCTGACACCGTGGCATAATTTGGACCACGAAATCCATATTTCATTGAGATATGCCCTGCGGCAATATCTGCAATCATTTTAGGAACAAAGAAAGGGCTAAAGCGAGGAATACAACCTCCCTCAGCAAAGCCCTTGACCTCTTCAAAGAAAGTACGAATACCCCCAATTCCTGACGCCCACACTACTCCAATTTCGTCCATGTCAAGTGTAGATAAATCTAAGCCAGAGTCCTTAACGACCTCATGCGCAGCAATCATTGCATACTGCGTATAGGGATCAACTCTCTTAGCCTCTTTTCTATCTATGGCATCAGAGTATTGTGTAATGTCAAAATTTTTAATCTCACATGCAAACTTTGTTTTAAACTGAGATGCGTCAAAACGAGTAATAGGGCCTGCACCACTCACACCTTTAAGAATATTGTCAAAATATTCACTGGCAGAATTCCCGAGAGGATTGATTGTCCCAAGTCCCGTAACAACTACTCTTTTGAGTTCCATAACTTACTATTTGACTATGTTTGCAGGTAAAAAACGTTGGGTATTTTACTTTGTTGCTCCTTCGATATAAGAAACAGCATCACCAACGGTGCCAATCTTCTCAGCATCTTCGTCAGAGATTGAAATACTAAACTCCTTTTCAAACTCCATAATAAGTTCTACCGTGTCAAGAGAGTCAGCTCCCAAATCGTTGGTAAAACTTGCTGAGGGAGTAATTTCTGCCTCGTCAACACCAAGTTTGTCAACAATAATTGCTTTTACTTTCGCTGCTACATCTGCCATAATTTTTTTTGTTTTAATTAATAAAAAATGGTTGCTTAAATGTTCTTTTATTCAACTAAAAAACGAATGTAAACAAAAGTCTGCTTGCATCCAGAATTTCAATGGGCAGCAAAGGTATAAATTTATTCCGTATTTTTTCGTACTTTTGAGTAAGTTTTTTATTCGTGGTTGACGTTAAGTATTTGACAATGACAAACTTGGCGATTTTCGCTTCAGGCTCAGGCAGCAATGCAGAGCAGATTATTCAGCATTTCAGTGGCGCAAATAGTGGCATACAAGTGAGTTTATTGCTGTGTAATAACTCAAATGCACATGTGTTGCATCGAGTTCAAAAATACAATGTGCCAAGTGTTGTTTTTTCTCGCACAGATTTGACCAATGGAGAGGTATTGCAAATACTAAAAGCACACAATATAACAATGATTGTACTCGCAGGTTTTTTGTGGCTGATGCCAAAGGACATTGTGCACGCTTATGATAAAAGGATTATCAATATTCACCCTGCACTGCTCCCAAAATATGGAGGCAAGGGCATGTATGGCAATAATGTGCACAAGGCTGTAAAGAAGAATGAGGAAGAGGAGACAGGAATAACAATTCACTATGTTAATGAGGAGTATGACAAAGGGCATATTATTTTTCAAGCAAGTTGTAAACTTGAGTTGCACGATACGCCAGAATCTATTGCCGAAAAAGTTCACCAATTAGAACATAGACACTTTGCAAAGGTTATTGAGGAGGAGGCATTGAAGTTGTTGAGCCCTCTATAAGTATAATTATTTTGACACAGTGAAAATTGCATCTTGCCTATATTTACATTTTTTAGAAAACTAAAAACTATGAAATTAAAATTATACCTTATTCGTGCGACAAAATACGTCGCTTACTTTTATCTTTTGTGTGTGCTGCTCTATGCTTTAGTGCTTTTTTTTGGCACGCAAGAAGTCAGTCAAATTACTGTTTCGCAACTTATTTCTCCACGGTTGATGATTGGCTTGACTTTATTAGGATTGCTATATCCTTTTTTTGGCTTCAATTGTTCGCAAATTGC
>JBOFMS010000083.1:0-17531 GCA_051658505.1 Bacteroidales bacterium
TGAGCATAAATAATCCAGCACTTACAGCACAAATTTTAGTGTCGTGTGCTCGTGCTGTAGTAAAGCAACGTCCTGGTTGCTACACTATGCCAGAGATTGCGCCAATGGATATGCTACCTGGCAAACGAGAGGATTTGGTAAAGTCATTGGTGTAGATTTTTATCATAACTAATAATTAAGCCAAGTGGAACAAAAACTCCACTTGGCTTAATTATTCTAATATTATAGACTCTTTTTTCGTTAGACAATTATAAATAACCAATCTGTGAAAATTAGTGGATTTACAATAGTCAAGAATGCTGTTCAATTAGATTTCCCTGCCCTAGAGTCGATTCAATCATTGCTTCCATTGGTAGATGAGATGATTATAGTATTAGGCAAAAGTGAGGATAACACTGCGGATATTGTAAAGAGCATAGACTCTCCAAAAGTCAAGATTATTGAAACAGTCTGGGATACCGAAAAATACCCTCTGCATGGCAATGTATATGCATCTCAAACAGATATTGCTCTCAAAGCGTGTACTGGAGATTGGTGTGTATATATTCAAGCAGATGAGGTCCTACATGAAAATGCGATTCCTATTATTCGTCAAACTTGCGAAAAAGAGTTACACAACGCAAAGGTAGAGGGGCTTCTATTAGAGTATGTTCACATTTATGGAGACTATGAGCATTATATTGACAAACTGCATTTTGGCTATCCACTAGAAATTCGCATTGTTCGTAATTTACCAGAGATTCATTCATGGCGAGATGCTCAATCATTTAGAAAAATCCCAAATTTTGACTACATCAACTATTCACAAAAAAAAGGGACTCACAAGTTGAGGGTTAAACGTATTTGTGATGCTGAGATATTTCATTATGGATGGTCGAGAGACCCTCGTGCAATGGTAAAAAAAATGGTGGATATGCATAATGTTTATCATGAAGAAAAACGAGAGGTAGAACAAAACTATTACGACTATGGCAATCTATTACAGTTCCCTTTATTTAAGAAAAAACACCCATCTGTAATGGAGCATAGAGTAAAACAATGCAACTGGAAACATCTTTTGCGCTATGGTGGCACAAAATCCAGAAAAGGAAAGTTGTTTGGATTAAAATATCGCATTGTTGGATTTATTGAAAAACTCTTGGGAAATCGACAAACAATTGGAGGCTTAAAAAACTATATACTTCTAAAAAAATGAAAGAGAAAATTTTTTCAATTTTAGTTTTTTCTTTTATTGTATCTCTAGGACTAATTGCACCAGTGATAGTTGATCCCTCAAAAATAATATTGGGAATAGGACTACTCTTCTCACTGTTTTATTTTCGAACAGATTTATTGCTATTTCTTAAGCAGAAAAGTTTGGAAAGAGTCTATCTTATTGGAACACTAAGTTTCGCTATATATGGCTTATTATTGGTGATTATATTTGCGATTTCACCAAACTCGCATGGACTAAAGCCAACATTTTCTCCCATTGAACACATTCTTTTTGCATTTGTCTTATATCCCCTTTTTACGTTTTTTACGGCAAAAAATATTTCACAACAACAATTTAATCGCATTATTTTTGTGTTTATTATTGGAAATGTTCTTGCAGGATTTTTTCTTTTATATAATTATCATGGATTTTTAAAATTATTTCAGAACCCTTCAGAATACTTTCTACAAGTCTTTAGTAAACGCTTTATGATAGGAGAAGGAAAATTTGCATTTGCAAATCCATTTGTAAAAAACTACACATTTTATGTAGGAATTGCTGCAATTTTATCGTTGTTATTGACATTTCGGGCAAAAAAAAGCCTTGTCATTTGGAGTTTAATGCTCTTTCTCTGTAATCTTCTTTTTTTGCTTTTTACACTTAATAAAGATGGAATATTAGCACTTGTGTTAATTGCACCAATAATTTTGGGCTATTACTTTACACGCCTTTCTTTTCAAAAAAAAATCCTTCTCCCACTTACGTTTTGTGTTGGAGTTGGTTTGGTATGCTTTTTACTTCCGAATTCTCTGAAAATTAGATTTCATGAAATGACTACGGAGATAAAAGCGTTCCAAAGTGAAGGACATGACTCTGGGTCAACTTCAATTCGACTTACTATTTGGAAAATATTAATTCAGCATAGTCCAGACTATTATCTATTTGGAGATGGTCCAATATATGCCAATAAAAAGTTACATCAGTATTTTAAAGAAAGAGGATATCAATCATATATTGATGAAGGATATCTTCACCACAATGACTATTTTTATTTCTTCCACCATTATGGAATAATTGGGCTATTGTTTTTATTTTTCTTACTTGGATATTCCTTCTATTTTATGGCGAAAAGCAAAAAGTTTTCAATAAGTATCTTTTCGATTAACTTGTTCTTTTTAATCATGCTAATGGCTGACACATATTGTGCAAAAAGTCAGTCAATGATTATGCTTTTTTGGATATATTTAGGAGTCTTTGCTTTTCCAAAGTGGATTGAATTTGAAAAATACACCAAAAAAATATCGCAAAAAAAATATGTCAATTAAGCGAATTGCGATTAGCCGCACTGATGCCATTGGTGATGTTATACTAACCCTGCCATTCGCGGGACTACTCAAAAGTTTACATTCCAATTGCCAACTTATCTTTCTTGGTAGAACATACACCCAAAGTGTGGTAGCGTGCTGCCCCCATATTGATGAATTTATTAATATGGACGCTATCGAAAAACTATCCTTTGAAGAACAAACAAGAGCGTTTGAAAACTTGCACTTAGATGCAATTATTCACGTACTCCCCAATAAACAAATTGCAAGACTTGCAAAAAACGCTCATATTCCGCTGCGTATTGGCACGACAAATCGCATACATCATTGGAAAAGTTGTAATAAGTTAGTTCCATTATCTCGGCGAAAATCCTCATTACATGAGGCGCAATTAAATTTTAAGTTAGCATACCCCTTAGGTGCAAAATCCGACTACACGCTTGCAGAAGTCTTATCTTTTCAAAGATTTGAAGTTCCCCAAAAGTCATTTTCTATAATTGACAAACAAAAATTTAATATAGTACTACATCCCAAATCAAATGGGAGTGGACGAGAATGGGGACTTAATAATTTTGCTGAATTAATTCGCTTACTACCTCCCAATCTTTTTAAGATTTTTATTACAGGAACAGCAACAGAAGGCGACATAATACGCCAAACACTATTAGGTCCATTTGAAGATAAAGTTGTAAATCTTACGGGAAAGCAGTCTTTAGAAGAATTTATCTCTTTTTTATCTCAAACCGATGCAATCCTTGCCGCAGGTACAGGTCCTTTGCATATTGGAGCTGCATTAGGCATACATGCAATTGGTCTGTTCCCCCCCATTAAGCCAATACACCCTGCTCGATGGGCTCCTTTGGGACACAAAACCAAGATTTTTGTAAATAATGACAGAAATTGCAAGAAAATTTGTCTGCATGATACAAGGGCTTGCGTCTGCATGAAAAAAATTCTACCTCACGACATTCTAAAATACCTATTAGAATTGCAGTCCTCAAAAGAGTAGGAGCATACCCATATTATTTGTACCTTCGCACCCATCTCTTGCATTTTTATTGGTAATAATGAAGATATTACAACGACTCTTCCTTTTATCTTACATAATTTTACTTTTTGTGTCCTCCTCCTGCACGGTATCACAACAGTTAGCACGTGCAAATAAGTCCCTAAAGCAAGAAGCCTATACGCGTGCAGCAGAACGCTATCAAAAAGTTTTACCAAAACTCAAACGCGCTCAACAACCCGATGTGTATTTTCGTATAGCAGAGTCATTTCGATTAGTTGGCAATAATCGTCAAGCAGAAACAATGTACGAGCGTGCGCTACAACGCAATAATAATCCTACTCCAGAAATGCTACTTGGATTAGCCAAAGCACAGCAAGCAAATGAAAAGTATGCAGAAGCAAGCAAAACTTATGACCGCTATTTAGAGTTAGTGCCTTTAGATACCTCCGCTCAACAACTTTCCGAAGCTTGCTCACAGTTGCGAGACACATCGGTAAAAGCAACTCGCTACATTATCTCTCCTATGCGACTTTTTAACTCTAACAAAGATGAGTTTGCCGCTACATTTGCCGATGATGACTACTCCCTTATTTACTTCTCCTCTAATCGTAATATAGCAAAGGGACGAAAAAAAAATATTATAACAGGAGAAAAATCCTCAGACATATTCTTTACAATACAAAGGCGCAATGGAAGATGGGACAAGGTGCTACCCATTGCAGGAAGAGTCAATACAAAGCACGACGAAGGCACATGTACTTTCACTCGCAATATGCGTACAATGTACTTTACACGCTGTCATACCACAGGCAAAAAGCCTGGCTGCAAGATATATGTCAGCACATTAGATGAAAATGATGAATGGATGGAAGCAGATGAAGTAGTACTTGGAGACACTATTTCAAACTTTGCACACCCCTCACTATCTGATGACGAACAAGAGCTTTTTTTTGTGTCGGATATGCCAGGGGGATACGGAGGTTTTGACATTTGGGTTGCCACTAGTTTTGGAGAGGGATGGGGAGAGGCAGTAAATATCGGGAACGAAATTAACACTACAGGGAATGAGATGTATCCATTTATTCGAAACAATGGCTCATTATATTTCTCCTCAAATGGACACCCTAGCTATGGAGGATTAGATATTTATAAGGCAGATAGAACTGCTAAAGGATGGAAGGTTGAGAATATGGGATTGCCAATCAACTCTGCGGCTGATGATTTTGCAATTACCTTTGAGATAGAAAATGAAGCGGGTTATTTTGCATCTCGCCGAAGAATTCCTAAAAAAACACGTGGTGGCGATGACATTTATCGCTTTGTACTCCCTGAGGAGAAATTTCTCCTTGCTGTATCAGTAAAAGAGTCTGAAGAACATCAATCCTTAGATGATGCCAATGTGAAACTGATAAATAGTGCAGGCGAAGTGAAAATTTATAAAACAGGTACTTCTGGAAAACTATCTATTCCCCTACTTCCCGAAACTGACTACTTAGCAATTGTCACCAAACCTGGATATTTTAATAAAAAACTACAGTTTTCAACTAAAGATCACGAAGACATTACCACTTTTCGAGAAGAGTTCTCTTTGCTGTCAACCTCCAAGGCAATTGAATTAGATAATATTCTATATGACTTTGGAAAGTGGACGTTACGTGCCGAATCCGAGCCTGCACTTGACCAATTAGCCGAAACACTAAATGATAATCCCAGTATCATTATTGAAATAGCCTCACACTCTGATAGTCGAGGCGACTCGTTAGTAAACGTAAATGTATCATACAAGCGTGCCCAATCTGTAGTAAACTATCTCGTGGCGAAGGGTATTTCGGCAGAACGCTTGCAAGCGAAAGGTTATGGTGCTGCAAGCCCTCGTGTTGTTAAAAAATCAATTGCTGCACAATACAAGTTTTTGAAGGAGGGCGATGTATTAAGTGTGGACTTTATGCGCCATAATATACGGGCAGGCGAGGAGGAAGCAATTGTTGACCAGCTTAATCGACGTACAGAGTTTCGAGTTATTTCGGGAGCACCATAAATCTTAATTATAAAAACTCATACAAATGGAGCGTTATGCAATGCGAGGTGTTTCGGCCTCAAAAGAAGATGTTCATAAAGCAATAAAACACTTAGATAAAGGTATTTTTCCAAAGGCATTTTGTAAAATAGTACCCGACTATTTAGGCAATAGCCCTGAACACTGTGTTGTAATGCACGCAGATGGAGCGGGCACAAAATCATCGTTGGCATACGCTTACTGGCGTGAAACTGGCGACCTAAGTGTGTGGCGAGGAATAGCGCAAGATGCAGTCATTATGAATATTGATGATTTGATTTGCGTAGGTGCGACTAATCAGATTTTGCTATCATCTACCATAGGACGCAACAAGCGATTGATACCTGCTGAGGTAATAAAAGCAATTATTGAGGGAACTGAGGAGGTTTGTGATGAACTACGCAAAAATGGTATTAACATTCACCTAACAGGTGGAGAAACCGCAGATGTTGGCGATATTGTGCGTACTGTAATTGTGGATAGTACGGTAGTTGCTCGTTTGAAGCGAACAGAGGTTATCGACAATCAGAAAATTGCTGAAGGCGATGTAATTGTAGGATTATCCTCATTTGGGCAATCAACTTATGAAAAAGAGTATAACGGAGGCATGGGGAGTAATGGCTTAACCTCTGCTAGACACGATGTATTTGCAAAGTACATTGCTGAAAAATATCCTGAAACCTTTGATGATGGTATTGATAACAATCTAGTATATAGTGGAAAGTCCTCATTAACAGATGCAACCTCTACACCTTTAGATGCTGGCAAACTGGTGCTTTCACCAACTCGTACCTATGCCCCTATTGTAAAACAATTGCTAGAACAACTTCACCCTCATATTCACGGTATGGTACATTGTTCGGGAGGTGCACAAACGAAAATTCTACATTTTGTAGAAAATCTACACATAATAAAAAACAATCTATTCCCCACTCCGCCTTTGTTCTCATTAATTCAGGAACAAAGCAAAACTCCTTGGCATGAAATGTACAAAGTCTTTAATATGGGACATCGCTTAGAAATATACCTTCAACCGCAATATGCTCAAGAGATAATAAATATTGCAAAACTCTTTAATGTAGAAGCAAAAATTGTAGGAAGAGTAGAGAAATACAGCCACAAAAAACTTACAATAGAAAGCACTTATGGCACATTTGAGTACTAAGAGTTACTCATTATAAATTAACGAAGCAAAGTCATAGTGCCTAATTAAAAATAGGCTTTATGACTTTGCCATTTTATCCTTACGTGTTACTATACCAAAAATCATCAAGGCAACTACAGAAATTAAGCCAATTCCAACAAACACATACCATATATAATGTGCGTTTGCTGTTGCTTGCACATAGTCAAGTTCAGACGAAAATCCCTTTGGGTCTGGACAATACTTTTCAAGTAAAAACCCCGATAATCCAAAAGCAAACAAATAGGAGAAAAATGAATGTAAATGACTAAAACCAAGATAAAGCCCCTCCTCTCCTTTAGGCGATTGCAATGAGAAATACTCTAAGAATCGAGGCGAGATAAAGCATTCTGCTAAAGCCTGCAAGGCAATACCCACAATCATCATAAAGGCAACTGGGTGTAAACCTAGAATATAACTACTCCCAACCTGCGAGCCAAACGACATTACCAATGCCGAAAAAGGGATAATTAGCATACCTATACGCATAGACGCAAGTGCAGAGCGTTTTCTCATAAATGAGGTAACAAAATTAACTACCAAAAACACAACCAAAGGATTAACATTTGCATACCATCCTGGAGAGGCTTCCTCACCAATCATACGGATAACATACTTTGGCATCGTTGCATACATTTGGCTCTGTATCATCCAAAATCCACTAATAATTAAAGTCAGGGCCAATAGTTTTCCATTACTAAGCACTTTCACCAAGCCATTCCAAAGTTCTTTTAGCGACTTTCCTTTTCCCTCTACTTTAGAAGATTTATAAAGAAAGAATACTGCAATAAGAGCAATTAAAGTCATTGCCGCAGAGAATAAATTGAGATAAACCAAGCCCTCATCTCCCATGCTTTTGCGCAATGGGTCAACCACAGTTTTCCCCATAAACGCTCCAATATTTACCATCATATAAAAGACGGAATATCCCTGGGCACGTGTTGCCGAAGTAGTCTCACGTGCGACCGTTCCTGAAATTACCGCTTTAATAAATGCACCACCAATAACAATCAACACTAAAATAGGAGCAATAGACCACTGCAAGGCACTATCGGTCAAACCACTATACTCCGTAGTCATTCCATAAGATACTAACCCTGCACCTTGAAGTAAAGTTGGCAGCACGCCCAGTCCCAAATATCCTAATGTCAACAGCGAAAATGCAAGAATAATACCTGCACGAAAGCCTATTTTATCAGCATAAGCCCCCACAAAGGTAGGCAGCAAATAAAGCATTGCCGAAAAAACACCTGAGATAATACCTGCTTCAATATCAGTAAATCCCCAGACATTAGACAGGTAAATTGTAATAACGATAAATACAGCATAGTATGCTAATCGTTCAAGAAGTTCAACGCTGTTGGCAACCCAAAATGCTCTAGTAAAATTCTTCATAGTTTCTATCCCTTAAATAAAATTACAATCCCCTTTAATTGATATATCTGAATAAAAATAAAGACTAAATCGGTTGTATTTAGTCCCCAATTTAGTCCCAATTTCTATAACAATACCTCTTGATATTCAAATCAACTGTGTAGCCTCAACAGGACTCGAACCTGTATTTAAAGTTTAGGAAACTTTCGTTCTATCCCTTGAACTATGAGGCCTCAACTTAGTTAAGTAGATTTACTTAGGATCGTATGCCCATGTAAGATACACTGCACCCCATGTAAAGCCTGCCCCAAAAGTTGCCATAATCAACTTGTCGCCCTTTTTGAGTTTTTTTTCATAATCCCAAAGGCAAAGCGGAATAGTCGCCGCAGTTGTATTGCCGTACTTTTCAATATTTATCATGACCTTATCCTTAGTTACCTCCATGCGCCGTGCACAAGCATCAATAATACGCATATTGGCTTGATGAGGAATAAACCAAGCAACATCCTCTCCCTTGAGATTATGCTTCTCCATCATTTCCACAGCCGTATCACTCATGTTGGTAACAGCAGCCTTAAATACGGGTTGCCCCTCTTGATAAATATAATGTTGTCGTTTGATAACTGTATCAAGTGTAGCAGGTAATTGCGAACCTCCAGCAGATAAAAACAAATGTTTGCGTCCCGAACCATCAACACGCATTATCGCATCTTGTATTCCACATTCATCAGCACTTGGTTCTAACAGAACTGCTGCAGCTCCATCTCCAAAAATCGGGCAGGTAGTGCGGTCTGTATAATCTACAACCGACGACATTTTGTCGGCTCCAATTACAATCACCTTTTTGTGAGTACCAGACTCCACAAATTTTGAGGCGGTAACTAAGCCATATAAAAAACTCGAACAGGCCGCATTTATATCATAACCACAAGCGTTCGTTACCCCCAACTTATCACTAATAATGTTCGCAGTAGATGGGAAAGGCATATCGGGGGTCACGCCGCACCAAATAAGCATATCAACTTCTTCGGGCTTACAATTGGTCTTTGCAAACAAGTCCTTTACTGCTTCAACTGCCATATCTGAGGTTGCTCGCCCTTCTCCTTTAAGAATGCGACGCTCTTTAATCCCCATGTGCGACATTATCCACTCATCGCTAGTATCTACCATGCGACTAAGTTCCTCATTCGTAAGAATATATTCTGGAACATATCCCCCTACTCCTGTAATTGCAGCAACGATTTTTGACATTAGGTATTATTTAGTGCTTGTTTGAACTTTGAAACCAATTCTGCGTTTATAACATTTTCTGTCTGTAGAATCATTGCTTTAATGGCATTTGCACTTGAGTGTCCATGCCCAATGATTACCGTTGAGTTAACTCCTAATACAGGAGTTCCTCCGTACAGTTCATAATTGAAGCGATTAAAAAACTCACTCTCCATTCCTTGTTTTTTGCTAATAACATACATTGCCTCAGCTTGCTTTAGTACGATATTACCAACAAAACCATCACACACAATTACATCAGATGAAGATGAGAAAAGTTTATTTCCCTCAACATTCCCCTGAAACTTAAAGTCCTTTGAGTCCTTCATCAAAGCGTGTGCTTCCTGCGTAAGGAGGTTCCCTTTCTTCTCCTCTGAGCCATTACTAAGCAATGCAACAGATGGTTCCTTAACATTCAAAACATTTTTGGCGAAGATTGAGCCTAAAAGTCCAAATTGATATAGCATCTCTGGCTTACAATCTGCATTTAAGCCTGCATCTACCAGCAGAGTTATTCCTCCATTGAGTTGTGGAATGTAGGTAGGAATGCAAGGACGCACAATGCCTTCAATTGCTTTAATTGAATACATTGTTCCCACAAGCATTGCACCAGTACTGCCTGCACTTGCAAAACCATCAATTTCTTTTTGAGCAAGTGCTCGAAAACCAACAGCAATACTTGAGTCTGGCTTTTGTTGAAATCCCTTCGTTGGGTGATCGCTCATTTCTAACACTTCGCTAGTATGCACGATATCCACCTGTGAGGCATCAAAGCCTAATCCATTGAAGATTTTTTCGGTTATTTCTTTATCCCCAAAAAGTACTAATCGTGTATCCTTTGCAAGTTCTTTATGGGCTAACGCAACACCTTTAACTACTGTTTCAGGGGCATGGTCACCACCCATTACATCAATACCTATTCTCATGGGTTTGAGTTTTTTATCTTTTTATAGTTGTTATGCCGTAGCACCTTTGTCCATCACTAATTTTCCACGATAAAATCCACACTCAGGGCAAACACGGTGAAAAAGAGTAGCAGAACCACAGTTTGAACAAGTTGCAAGTGTTGGAGCAACTGCTTTGTAATGCGTTCTGCGTTTATTACGACGTTGTTTTGAGATTCTTGACTTGGGATGTGCCATTTTGTGATATGTTTTTAATTAAATATTTATTTTTTCAACTGATTCAGTTTGCTCCATATCTCTTTCGAGTGTTCTTCTTTTGAAGGCTGAAGCGACTGTAACTTTTCAAGCATTAACTTATTACAAGTACTATTTCCGTTTTCATCATCATAATGTAAACGTTGCAGGGGCAAGTTTAGACAAATTGTTTCATAAATAAAATGCGCTAAGTCCACCTCACGTTCCATTGGAGACAAGTAAATCACTTCCTCTTTTTCAAAATCCAAAGATGTATCCGCAGCCTCCTTCTCCTCCACACATTCACTTATCAATACCGACTGGCTTACATCAATCGCCTCCTCATAGTCATCTAAGCATCTATCACACTGAACATGAACAGTCCCCTGAATATATAGCACAAGGCGTAAAAAGTCGCTCGTTCGCTCTGCGTCAATCCTCACAGTCAACTCCCCATCAGTAATTTCAGAGAATTCAAATTGCGCAAAGAACTCTCCAGCAATCTGCATCTCGAAGCAATGCTTGCCAAGTGCAAGTTCCGCATACGGGATGCTGTATTTTTTTAATTTCTCCATACTTAGTCCACAAGGCGTGCAAAGGTAATATTTTTTTGTATTTGTGCAAAATCCCACTACAGAAGCACAAATAACTACTTGACACGGCTCATGCCATTCTCTGCAAAAAGAAATAATTGAAAGCACATCAACCGAAGTTCAAGGGTAAAAACATTACCTTTGCCATTCATTTCTCACCTTGCTATTTTACATCTTATGCAGATTGAAAAACTTCTTTCCTCCGACCTACAGGCTATCGCCCAAAAAGTAATACAAGGCGAGCGGATTAACGAACATGAGTGCTTATTGTTATATCAAAAAGCATCACTCCCTGAATTAGGAATATTAGCAAGAGTGGTGCGTGTGCGCATCAATAGCGAGAATGTATTTTTTAATCGCAACATACATTTAGAGCCGACTAATATCTGTGTAAATCGCTGTAAATTTTGTTCATATAGGCGCACAGAAGGCGAGAGCGGAAGTTGGGATTGGTCTATTGAGGAAGTGTTTCAGAAGTTAGATGAACTCCGAGAGCGAGAGTTTAACGAAATACACATTGTAGGAGGCGTTCACCCGAACAAAGATTTTACATATTATCAAGACTTAATAGGGGGCATACACAAACGCTTTCCAAGTATACATATCAAGGCTTTTACGGCTGAAGAGTTGTGCAAAATGGCACAGCAAAGTAAACAAACGGTTAAAGAGGTATTGCTTTGTCTAAAGCAGTTAGGATTAGACTCCTTGCCTGGTGGTGGTGCAGAGATATTGAATGACGATGTTCGCAAGCAAGTTTGTGGCGACAAAATAAATAGCGAAAGTTGGCTAAGCGTACATAAATCAGCGCATGAAATGGGTATCCCCTCGAATGCAACAATGCTCTATGGACACGTTGAAAACTATGAGCATAGAGTAGAGCATCTATCAAAACTACGGCAGTTGCAAGATAAAACAAATGGCTTTAACGCCTTTATCCCCCTCAAATTTCGCAATGGCAACAATGCCCTTTCTCACTTGAGCGAGGTTTCGGCAATAGAAGATTTACGAAACATGGCAATATGTCGCATCTTTTTAGACAATATCCCTCACCTAAAAGCGTACTGGGTAATGCTAGGTAAGGAGTTAGCGCAACTTGCCTTATCGTTTGGAGCAGATGATATTGATGGCACTATCGGAGACAGCACCAAAATCTACTCTTTGGCTGGAGTTGAAGACAAAAGCCCCACAATGTCAGTTGAGGAACTATGCAACATGGTACGACAAGCAGGCTTTAAACCTGTAGAGCGAGATTCTTTATATCGTATCATTAAACATTATTAACACTTTTTGGATTGACTTTCATAGACTGAGGCTTTATCTTGCACCTCGTTTTATTTCGACAATAAAACATTAGCATTGACAATCTTAAAAACACTATTGCGTTATGAAAAGAATGAGATTTCTATTTATGTTGTCGGCGGTGACACTATCATCAATTGTGATAACTTCATGCAAAGACGACGATGGCTACTCTTTGGACAAGTATTGGTTATCCATAGCCACAATTAAGACTGATGGCTTAGAGGGCGATGATTATTATTTACAGCGAGATAATGGGAGTAAACTTTGGGTAGCGTCACAGAATTTTTTCTATCGTCCTAAGAATAACCAGCGAGCAATGGTAAACTACACCCTACTAAGCGACCAAGTTGGCGATTATGACCACTTTGTAAGAGTCAATGGCATATCGCACATCCTTACCAAAGGAATCATTGAACTTAATGCCCAAAATGCAGATAGTATTGGGAACGACAAACTTGAGGTTGAGGATATTTGGGTAGGAAGCGACTATCTCAACATTATTTTTGGTTATAATACAAGCAACAATGGCGTGATTCACTATATTAACTTGGTGGATAACACCACGCTTACCCCAGCATCATCAGATACTGTTTATCTAGAGTTGCGTCACAATGCACGGAGCGACATAGAGCAATATGGTGCACGAGGCATTGTTTCGTTTTACTTACCCTCTATCGATTTATCAGACAAAGAGGAAAGCATATTCAAGATAAAAGTAAAAACCTACCGCCAAGGCGAGAAGTTTTATGTCGTAAAATATGCTCATGCAGGCACCTCTGCTAATACAGAATATAGTTCCCCTGCCAATCTTACAATAGAAGAAGTCAGCAAAGGAAATACATTTCAGTAAAAGGCGGCTTATGCTGCATCAATCTTTGTGTTTTTTATAGATTGACGTGCAGTTGAGTCAAAATAAGGAAGTTTTTCAAGATTACACTTTTGCATTGTCCCGATGCAAGACTTTTCTAAAAACATCTTATCTTTGCTGCCTTATTTTAATTTTTCTATGAAAAGACTACTTCTTACCGCTCTACTTGCAAGTTTCACCTCTCTTATATGTGGGGCTGCTACCGATGATTATAAAAAAGTTTACTTTGGAGGGGGCATCGGGCTCAACTACTCAAACAAGAGCGAGAGTACCAATATTAGCCTTTTGCCCTTGGTCGGCTATCGTATCTTGAAGCCATTATCTGTAGGAGTACAGTTATTTTATGCCTATGAAAGCAGTAGCACATTTAAGCAACATGGTTATGGAGCAGGTGCCTTCACTCGCTTTGACATTCCTGTTTTACCCTTACATTTGCATGCAGAATATGATTATTTACGCTACCAAACCACCCTTAAATCATCGGGGATAAAAGGTACAGGAGATTACCATCAAATACCTGTTGGCTTTGGAGGTTATGTGGGCAAGGGCAGATTTCGTGTAGGCGTTACTGCGTTGTGGGATTTACTGCATGTTGACAGAAATAATCTTATACCCACCTTTCGCTTTGCATTCTTCTTCTAATGGTTTGCGTACACCGAGGCAGTAATTCCGAGTTGTTTCACTCGTTGAGCAATTTGTACTAAGTCTGCCTTATTTACTTGCTGAAGATTTTTTGCGGGGGTATCACGCTCAATGCTATATAGCATTACTTCTTTAGGTCGAAGTTGCGCAATCACCTTGAGCCATGCGCTTAACTCCTCGTCGGTAGTGTTATCTACGCTTTTTCCCTCTACCTCACCCCTCAAGAACAAGGTTTGAACAATCAACTTTTCACCCAGTTGACGCATATTTTCAAGGCTTTGTGCAAGGGAGAATTTGCCCTGTGGCAAGTTTATTGCTTGCACAGTACTTTCAAGGGCTGCATCTAACTTTAGTATTGCCAAATCCACTTTTTGAAGTGCCTCAACCACCTCTTTTTTGTACAACAAAGTAGCATTGCTGAGTACACACACTCGTGCCAAAGGCGCATATTTATTGCGTAATGCCAGCGCAATATCTACCATTGATGAGAATTGCGGGTGCATGGTTGGCTCACCGTTTCCTGAAAACGTAATTGCATCAGGTAAGTCCTGCGCCTCGTGCAATTGTTGCAACTTCAGTTCAAGAGCCTGCTGCACTTGCTCTGGGGTACATAGTGCCTCGTGCCGAAAGGGATTTGCCTCATTCCAACCACACTCACAGTAGATGCAATTAAAGTTACACCACTTGCTATGTGTAGGCAGTAGGTTAATCCCTAAAGATTTTCCCAATCTGCGGCTATGAATAGGACCTACAATAAGAGCGTGAAATAGAGCTGTGGACATAGTGTAGTAGTGAGTAGAAGCGAGGAGTAAGCAGCTTTAGTCTGCCTTATTCAAATACAGTTTGGCTAATTTAGTGATGTATTTTCCTACAATATCAAATTCTAAGTTTACCACTGTTCCCTTTTGTATGGCATGAAAGTTGGTGTACTCATAGGTGTAGGGAATAATTGCAACTTGAAAGGTATTAAGTTGCGAATTTACCACCGTAAGGCTCACTCCATTTACCGTAATAGAGCCCTTTTCAACAGTAATGTTACCAGCATCAGCATTATACTCAAAAGAGAAGTACCAACTACCGTCAGCCTCTTTCACCTCGGTGCAAGTAGCAGTTTGGTCAACATGCCCTTGTACCAAATGCCCATCAAGCAATCCGTCGATTTTCATACTTCGTTCAAGGTTTACCTCATCACCGATTTTAAGCAACCCAAGATTCGACTTTTGCAGCGTTTCCAAAATAGCGGTAACCGTATATCCCTTTTCATCAAAGCGCACTACCGTAAGGCAAACTCCGTTGTGTGCAATGCTTTGGTCTATTTTTAATTCCTTAGCAAATGGACAGTTAAGGCTTATGTGCAAGTTTTCTTTATCACGTTCAAGAGCGGTTACTGTACCAATACTTTCTACTATTCCTGAAAACATAGTATTTATTATTTTGTTAGATGATTGTGTAATTTAACGATTGCAAAAGTATAGTTTTTTTGACAGATTGATTACAAGCATTTGAACAAAAAACGCTCAAAATAACAAGAGGATGATGATGCTTCCCTCAAGCAAACAGTTCATTGCTAACACTACCCTGCTGCCTACACTCTGCGCACTCTTTCCCTTTGGCACCACCCCACTCTACCACTACCCTACCACCACCGTCCTTGCGGGCTACGACCCGCAATCCCCTATTTATACGCAATACACTTTCCCTTACGGGGATAATACATACAGTGCTCCGAGGCGAGGGCTAAAGAATAAGCAAGCACATGAGGACTATGGGCAAGGGTTCTCCGTAGTGGGGGGAGATTGCAACTTGAGCCCGCAATGAGGTGTAAAAAAGGGAGAAGCACATTGCACAATGAGTGCGCTGCAATGACGAATGATAATTAAAAGGGTAGTTCACAGTGAACACTCTGCAACGAGTCTGCATTATTTTCCCAACAGCCAATCAATTGCATTAATTTTCTGTATTCCATCAATTACGGTATAATCGTAGTCAAGCGTCAATAAAAACTTTGGATAACTATCTTTTATCATACTTAATGAGGCAATTTCTCGGTTTAAAGTTTTTTCATCACTAATAGTGTAGGCTACTTGATAATATTCTCGCTCATTATTTGCTTTCTGTACAACAAAGTCAACTTCTTTATCATTTTGCTTACCTACAAATACTTTCCCGCCCCTTCGTAAAAGTTCAAAATAGATTACATTTTCTAATTTATGTCCTAAGTTGGCATCATATTTATTTGTTGTGCTTATATTTTTCAGTCCTAAATCAATCAAATAATACTTTTCATTTGTAGACAAAACCTCTTTACCTTTAATATCGTAACGTGGCGCACGATACAAAATGTATGATTCGGTTAAGTACTTGATTAATTTTATGATTGTATTGTGTGAAATTGCTTTATCTGAATTTCTATTTAGTTGGTCTGCAATATTGGTTGGAGAAACAAGTGAGCCTATAGAATCAAACAGAAATTCAATAATACGTTCTAAATTACTAAAACTTCTAAGTTTATGTCTCGTTACAATATCCTTTACAATAACGGTATCATAGATAGATTGTAAATAATCGTTAACAAGTTCGGGAGCCACTTTTGACAAGTTGACCGCCTCTGGGAAAGCACTATTGTTTATATACTGTCGAAACAAACGGTCAACATTCTTTTCCTCTGGAAATGCGAGTGTATACTCCAAAAATGAGAATGGATGCAAGTTGATAGCAATGTATCGCCCTGTGAGTAATGTAGCTAATTCGCTTGATAGTAAATAAGCATTTGAACCCGTAATATAAAGGTCAATATTCTTTTTAACGAATAGACTATCTACAAGTTTCTCAAAATGTGTAATTATTTGTACCTCATCAAGAAAAATATAACTCTTCTCATCTGGATTTACCCTCTCCATAATTTCGTCATAAAGAACCGTCCAGTCTGTAAGTTCTACATTTTCACGCTCCTCAAAGTTAAAGAAAATGATATTTTGAGGCTTTACTCCCGATTGTACTAATTCATTTTGGAACTCTGCTAAGAGGGTAGATTTTCCGCATCGGCGTACACCTGTAATAAGTTTGATTAAATTTTGGTCACGAAGTAATCGCAGTTTTTGTAGATAGTTTTCTCTGATAATCATAAGAAATAATTTCCACAAAGATATATCTTATTGACGAAAGTTTGAATTTTAGTATTTTTCGTCAATAAGAACACGAGAGCGTGCTATACTTAGAGATTTACCACCCCTTGTTGCCCTGCTACCCTACTACCACCTACACTCTGTACACTCTCACCACTTTGACACTGCCCCACTCACCCACCACCGTCATTACAGGCTCCGACCCGCAATCCCCTATTTATACGCAATACATTTTCCCTTACGGGGATAATACACACAGTGCACCTACCACCTGCGCTTAACTCCCTACCACCCTCCGACATGGGAAAAGGGACAAAAAAATGCAGCGAAGGAGGCATAAAAATTCTTACTGAATGAGTGAGGAACGAGCGAGATTAAGAATTTTAGACCTCCAAGCAATATTTTTTTAGAACCTTTTCCAAAGTCTTGACCTTTTTTGTTTCGTTTTTTG
>JBOFMS010000084.1:0-10108 GCA_051658505.1 Bacteroidales bacterium
GAGATGATATTTTTGGCTTTGTTACCATAGGAAGCGGTATTACGATTCATCGCACAAACTGTCCCAATGCAGACCGATTACTAGCGCAATACGATTATAGAGTTATCCCTGCACATTGGCAACAGCAAGAAAATACTAATTTGTTTCAAGTGCAAATAAAAATTACAGGTAATAATGAGGCGGGATTACAGCACCGCATTACAGAGGTTGCAAGTAATTATATTGTGGGCGGTATAAGAGCATTTACCTTAGAGAAGCACAAAACTAAATTGGAGGGTAGTATTCGAGTACTTATAAAGAATGCTCAACAATTAGAGGCCTTGCTTTATCAACTGCGCATGACTAAGGGCGTTGAACGAGTACAGCGAATTGAGGTTTAATCAACTGTTTCAACACGCTCTACCTTTTCTATCCCATTTATCTTTTGAAGTTTTGCCATGAGAGTTTGCAAGTCTTTAGTGCTGTGAACGTAAACGTCAAGATTATCTTCAAACAAGCCATTCTCACTTTGCGCATTGAGTGTGCGTACATTTATGTGCATATCTTCAGACACGACTTTAACTAAATCTAGCAAAAGTCCAAAGCGGTCAATGCCACTAACCTTGATGCGTGCTAAAAAATATAGTGTTTTATGTTCTGTCCATTTTGTATTTACAAGTTTATTGCCATGATGCGAGGCTTCATTCAAGGCATTTGAACAATGCTTTTTGTGAATTACCACTTTATTATTTGCTTGCAAAAAACCAATTACATTATCCCCTGGTATAGGTTGACAACATTTGGCTACACGATAGGTAAGAGTCGAAGGATCGGTATCTTCTTTAAGCAAAAATGCCCGTTTGTCAATAGGAGTAAATTGTGTGCCAGAGCGAGTGTTTCTTTTGCGGGTGCCAAACAATTGCAACTCCATATAGCGTAAAAACTTATTACGACGTTGTTTTTTTACCGCCTTTTCCAGTTTTTCCGAGGATAAAATCCCAGCTCCAATTTTACTAAACAACTCCTCTTTATTGTTTACTCTATAAGCATTTGTGATGCGCTTATAAAGCATTGCATTGGGAGTTAAACCTAAGTTTTTTAAGGTATCCTCTACCGCTTGCTTTCCTTTTTGGAAGTGTCGCTTCGTTTCAGTCTTTATCGCTGTTGTAATATGATTGCGTGCTCGTGATGTCATAACAAATTGCAAGCAAGCAACTTCAGGTTTTTTATTATCCGCCGTAAGCACCTCTACTTGGTCTCCACTACTTAATACGTGATTAAGTGCAACAAGTTTGTGATTGACTTTTGCTCCAATGGCTTTATTCCCAACTTCAGTATGTATCTCATAAGCAAAGTCAAGAGCGGTTGCCTTATTTGGTAAACTAATGACTTTTCCTTTAGGCGTATAAACAGTAATTTCAGATGCAAATAAATTGAGGCGAAATTGGTCTAGGAAATCGGTGGCACTTTGCTCATTATTTGCCAACATTTCACGTATGCGAGCCAGCCAACTGTCCAATGCTGTGTCTAGCCCTTTCTCATTATTTGCCACAGCAGAGGGACGCTCTTTATACAGCCAATGTGCAGCATAGCCTCGTTCTGCAATTTCATTCATACGTCCTGATCGTATTTGCAACTCTACCCAACGCCCTGCTGGACCCATCACAGTCGTATGCAAAGCCTCGTAGCCATTAGATTTTGGCGTGCTTATCCAATCTCGCAATCGCTCATGATTGGGTTTGTAGATATCAGTAATTAAGGAATAAATTTGCCAACACTGCAATTTTTCATGTACGCCAACTTGAGGATTAAATACAATGCGTACTGCGAATAAGTCATAAATCTCATTAAAACTTACTTGCTTTGCCTGCATCTTAGTCCAAATGGAATAAATGGACTTTACTCGCCCAGTAATTTCGAAGGAAAAACCCTGCTCAACTAACTTTTGCTGAATGGGAGCAATAAATTCATTGATATAATTTTCTCGCTCGCTCGCACTATTACTCAGTGCCGCTTGCAACTCCTGATACACTTTGGGAAATTGGAACTTCATTGTAAGGTCTTCCAATTCCGTTTTTATATTGTATAAACCTAAGCGATGTGCTAAAGGAGCGTATAAATATATGGTTTCACTGGCAATTTTCTCTTGTTTATGAGGAGCCATTGAACCCAGCGTACGCATATTGTGTAGTCGGTCTGCAAGTTTTATGAGGACAACACGAATGTCATCTGCCATTGCCAAAAGTAACTTTCGGAAGTTTTCGGCTTGCAGGGATACATTCTTGTCAAAAACGCTATCTAACTTTGTAAGTCCTGTTACTAAAAAGGCTATTTTTTCGCCAAATAAGCCCTCAATATCCTCTGAGGTATAGTCTGTGTCCTCTATTACATCATGCAATAGAGCCGCAGATATTGCTTTGTAGCCAAGCCCAATTTCATGCGATACAATTTTTGCAACAGCAATGGGGTGAGTTATATATAGTTCTCCTGATTTTCTCCGAGTTCCCTTATGCGCTTCATAGGCAAGGTTAAATGCTTTATGCATAATTACACTTTCATCTTTTGTAAATGAAAGTAAACTACTGCTAAGCATATCTTCAAAGATATGTCGGCACTCTTCTCGCTCTAAATCTACTTCTGCGCTACCCATAAAACAAGTTTAAGTAAAAATTTGTAGCATTTTGTTGCTCTTGTATTGATTACTGACGTATAATTATGAGATTTTCTTGATCGGTTACTTTTTCACAGTAATGGCATTGTAGTTCAATCTCTTCACCTTTTGTAATTACCATAAATTGAGTGGTAACCGTCTCACTATTGGTTACACATTGCGGATTCATACATTTGGCAATACTGGTAATTTGTAGCGGTATGGCAACTGTATGCTTTGCAATAACCTTGTAGTTTTCTATAATATTAAATTTTGCTTGTGGAGCAACTAGTGCAATTCGATTTATCTCTTGTTCCTCAAACAAGCGATTTGCAATTTTTATAATTGCCTTTTTTCCTAAATGCTTACTGTCTAAATTAGTGCCAATAGTTAACTGTGTTTGGCAAGTATTAAGGTTCAAAATATCTACCACCTTAAATAAATTATGCGCAGGAATATGATCAATCACTGTGCCATTTTTTATGGCACTTACAATCAGTTGTTTTTCATCCTTCATTAGATACGCTGTGTATTTGATTATTACTTATCTAACAAGTGGCAGATTACAGCCATACGAGCAAATACTCCATTTCCCGCCTGTTCAAAATAATAGGCCTTAGGATTATTATCTACATCGGTGCTAATTTCATTAACACGAGGCAGAGGGTGCAGTACTTTAACATTTTCCTTTGTATTGGCAAGCATACTGTTATTAAGCACATACAAGTTTTTTACCTTTTCGTACTCCATAGTATCCAAAAATCGCTCCCGCTGTACACGTGTCATATATATAATATCTGCACTCTTCAAGTTTGACTCCAAATCGGTATGCTCCTCAAAGGAGACTCCTCGTTTACGCAATAAGTCTTTGTAAACCTGTGGCATCTCCAATTCTGGTGGAGTGATAAACACAAAATGCGTGTTAAATAAACTCATGGCTTGCAGCAGCGAGTGTACTGTTCTCCCATATTTTAAATCACCCACCATGGTAATGGTTAGGTTTTCAAGGGTACTTTGTGTTTTTTGAATAGAGTACAAATCAAGCAGAGTTTGTGTAGGGTGTTGATTTGCTCCATCACCTGCATTAATAATTGGCACACAGGAAATTTCAGATGCATAACGTGCTGCTCCCTCTAAAGGATGACGCAGCACAATCAAGTCGGCATAGTTTGCCACCATCATAATAGTATCCTTTAGGGTTTCTCCCTTACTGATACTGGTGTTTGTTGTATCTGAAAATCCTATAACACTACCGCCTAAACGACTTATAGCAGTCTCAAAACTCAAGCGAGTACGTGTAGAGGGTTCAAAAAAAAGAGTTGCAACAACCTGATTACGGAGCAAATCCGTAGGAGGTGTGCACTCAAATTCGGCAGCACGGTCAAGCACTGACAGCAGTTCGTCCTTAGAACAATCGGGAATTGACAAAAAATCTTTCATCACAAAAAACTGCTTATTAAAACAAATAGAAGATTACTACACAGGAAGATAACTCATACGCTTACTAGGCTGCAAAGATAGTGCTTTTTTGTGGTTTTAATCTGTCAGCATTTATATTTTGACAAACAAGCAATTATAACTATATGCTACTAAATAAGGCACGCAGCCTTAAAGATATAAATACCTAGAGTGAGTGTAAACATTGAGAACACTGAGGTAAGCAGTAAAATACTTGCAGCAAGTTCAGCATCGGCATTCATATTGCTTGCCATTATGTAACTTGCCACAGCAGTAGGCACTCCAAAAAGCACAAACAACACTAATAAATCACTTCCCGTAAAGCCTAGCGCATTGCGAAGCAAATAGGCAATACTCACAAACACTAAAGGACTTATGATGAGTTTAATACTTACTGCTAAAAACGCCTTTCCTAGGCTCTTACTCATACCTGATTTGGTAATTGATGCCCCAAGCATTATCATTGCTAAAGGGTTGGCAAGTGCAGATAAGTGTTGAATAGATGAGGCGATGAATTTGGTGTGCTCACTAGTAAAAAGTGGGATTTTGAAAAGTGCAAAAGGTAAACCTGCTAATACTCCAATAAGCAGGGGATTACGCAAAATTTGTTTTGCAGCACGTTTTACACTACCTGTTTCTATCTCTTTACCTCGAATGGTCAATATGGCTACCGAAAAAATATTGTAAATAGGCACGACTACTGCTGTAAGCAAAATACCCTTTCCTGTATCTCCCAACACACTTGCAATAAGCATCAGACCAACAATAGCATAATTGCCGCGAAACGATCCTTGCACAAATGCTCCAATGGAGGTTTTATCCTTAAAACTTAACTCAGCCCCCAACCATGTAAGTGCAAATATTAATATAGTGCCAATTGCTGCATAGGCGACAAAAATGGGGTCAAATATATGAACAATATCTGCCACAGCCATTTGACTAAACAATAAGGCAGGAAATGCTACGTTAAAGGCAAGGCTATTCATCGATTTAAGCGTTTGCGGAGGTAGCATCCCTTGTCGCTTTATCCACCAACCCACTGCCATAAGTAAGAAAATGGGCAAAGAACTATTAAGACTGAAGATAAGAGCGTCCATACAGAAACAAGGGTAAAGAGTGATTTTTTTTGGCTGCAAAGGTACATCTTTTATTTGACGACATACGTTATTAACTATACTCCAACACTCTTTTCATTGAAAACTTATTAACGATTGCTGTGCTGTGAAAGATTATTGTTTATCTTCGCACTTATAAAAAACTCGTACCTAACTATGGAACAATACTTTATTGTTATTCTATGTTTTTTGGGCGCGCTTGCTATATTTGACCTCTTTGTAGGTGTAAGCAATGACGCTGTTAACTTTCTTAATTCAGCCATTGGTTCACGCATTGCCCCCTTTCGGGTAGTTATGCTCGTTGCGAGTTTAGGCGTATTGCTTGGTGCAACCTTTTCAAGTGGTATGATGGAGGTGGCACGGAGTGGAGTATTTCACCCCTCAATGTTTACCTTTAACGAAATTATTGTCATCTTTTTTGCCGTAATGGTAACAGACATTATTCTGTTAGATGTATTCAACTCTTTAGGATTGCCTACTTCCACAACTGTATCTATTGTATTTGAACTTTTGGGAGGAGCAATTGCAGCAGCTGCATACAAACTATGGTCAAATCCTGAATTGATAGGAGAAATTAACGACTACATCAATAACAAAAAGGCTTTGGCAATGATTTCGGCGATCCTTATTTCGGTAGTCGTAGCCTTTCTTGCTGGCGCAATCATTCAATATATTGTCCGCCTTATATTTACCTTCAAATATCAAAAGCCCTACCGCTATGTGGGGTCTATCTTTGGCGGCTTAGCCATTACCGCTATCTTTTATTTTTTAGTAATGAAGGGAGCAAAGGGCTCGTCCTTTATGAAAAAGGAGTACATTGAGTGGCTTAATCAAAACACTTTTACTATTCTTCTCTACGCATTTGTTGCTTT
Source organism: Bacteroidales bacterium (assembly GCA_051658505.1). Classification (GTDB taxonomy): domain Bacteria; phylum Bacteroidota; class Bacteroidia; order Bacteroidales; family UBA932; genus JAITMY01. The sequence goes on from JBOFMS010000084.1 coordinate 6,075, forward strand.
AACTGCCTTATTTCAATTATTGATTTCACTTTTTAGAGTCAACATCTTTAAACTAGTTATACTCACAGGTACATTTGCTCTTGCATTTGCATTTGCTGGCAATGATTTGGTAAACTTTGTGGGTGTACCCTTAGCAGCCTACGATAGTTATACACACTACGTTGCAGGAGGCTTAAATGCCGAAATGCTGATGGACTCACTTACCCAAGCTGTAAAGACTCCCACCGCATACTTACTCTTTGCTGGTTTGGTAATGGTGCTGACTTTGTGGTTTTCAAAAAAAGCAAAACGTGTAGTACAAACCTCTATCAATCTTAGCAGTAGTGACAGAGGAGTAAAGGAGCAGTTTGGTTCATCGCTATTAGCACGCTCCATTGTGCGTAGTACGGTTAAGGCAAACAAATTTCTGCATCAAATTTTACCTCAATCTGTGTTTTCTTTTATCAATAGTCGTACTGAGGAAGTTACTCAAAAGCGAGGAGAATCTGCATTACCTTTTGACCAAGTACGTGCCTCTATCAACCTTGTCGTAGCAAGTATTTTGATTGCCTCTGCAACCTCTCTCAAGTTACCACTATCCACTACCTACGTTACTTTTATGGTGGCAATGGGTTCGTCATTTGCCGATGGAGCTTGGGACAGAGAAAGTGCCGTGTACCGTATCTCTGGGGTATTGGCAGTAATTGGAGGTTGGTTTGTTACTGCGCTTTGTGCACTTACTATTTGCGGAGTCACTACCTACCTTATATTTGTGGGAGGAGAGTTTGCCGCTATTGGGCTTATGGTCTTAGTTGGCTTTGTGCTACTACGCAGTAACATTCGCATATTCAAAAAGAACAAAAACGAAGAAGAAACCAGTACATTTTCACAAGCAGACAGCGAATCTATTTGCACAACTGTAAATATTGCTGCCGACCAGTATTTTACTCAAACTATTGACTTGTACAGAAACATCTTGGAGAATTTTCAAAGTGAAAGTCTTCGACTGATGCGCAAGAATAAAGCAGAGGCGATGGAGATGCACGAGGAAGTGTCAAAAAAGCGAGGCGACTACTATCGCTTGTCTATTGAAGGTCAACAAGACAAACTTAGTCGTGATGCACGCTACTATTATTATCGCATATTTACTAATTTCAAAGAAATTAGCCACAGCATACGTGCAGTATTAGGTAATGCCTATAATCATATTGACAACAATCATAATGTGTTTGAAGGAGTACTTGCCGACAATCTACAAAAACTTATTATGGATTTAGATGATTTTGTAGTTTTTCTAAAACAATACGCAATTCAACACAACAGCCAAGAGCATAATTTATCAAATCGTTCAGAGTTAAGTGCAGACTTAATCACCCAAATTCAAAATGAACTCTTGGAGCATATCAATCTCAACGAAATATCTATGCGTAGAAGTGAGTTGTACATGAATTTCATTCAACTCTCTCGGGACATTGTTAATCGTTTCTCCTTAATTGCATTCCTTCAGCATGAATTAAATGAAAAGTGCGGAAATCTAAAGCAGCAATAAAATTAACATCACAAATTTTTGAATAGTTTACCATAACATATCAATCAAGTGGACTTATCAATAGTAGTACCTCTATATAATGAAGAGGAGTCATTGCCAGAGTTAGTGGCATGGATACACAAAGTTGTACAAAAAGAGCAATTAACTACCGAAATTATTTTGATAGATGATGGCAGTACAGATGACTCGTGGAAAGTAGCAAAAGAACTAGGGATACAGTATAAAGATTTAGTACAAGGTATTAGCTTACAGCGCAATTATGGAAAATCGGCTGCTTTATATTGCGGATTTGAAGCAGCGCAAGGAGACGTAGTAATTACGATGGACGCAGACTTACAAGACAGCCCTGACGAAATCCCTACCCTTTACAAGCAGATAATGCATGATGGCTATGACTTGGTGTCGGGGTGGAAGAAAAAACGCTATGACCCTATCGGAAAAACTATTCCGAGTAAACTATTTAATGGGACTGCACGATTTATTACAGGCATCAAATTACATGACTTCAACTGTGGATTAAAGGCGTATAAAAACAAAGTCATAAAAAGCATTGAGGTATATGGCGAAATGCATCGCTATATACCAGTACTTGCCAAACAAGCTGGATTCAAAAGAATTGGGGAGACTGTCGTACATCATCAAGCCCGTAAATATGGTGAGAGTAAGTTTGGCTGGGAGCGATTTATGAATGGCTTTTTAGACCTACTTTCAGTCATCTTTATCACTAAATTCGGAAAAAAGCCAATGCACTTTTTTGGCTTAATAGGCTCCGCTATGTTTCTGCTTGGAGTGGCAATGGCTGCTTACTTGGGAGTAAACAAAATATATAGCACACATCATAATTTACCAGCTCCTTTAGTTACCAATAGCCCCTACTTTTACATGGGACTCACGGCAATGATAATGGGGACAATGTTGTTTATGTCTGGCTATTTAGGTGAGTTGATAGCACGCAACTCTATTGACAGAAACACTTATCTTGTAGAGGATAAAATATAGATTTATCCTTGTCTGTGCACATAAGGTATGCTTTAATTTATTTATCGACTGATATCCTGTTGCGTGTTGATAAATGCTACATTTATGAGCCTGTCATGACGGTCAGAAGGAGTGCGTAGATATAGAAATACTCCATATGTATTTTCGGCATCTACTGAGCAGGCGTCAAACTTGCCTATATCTACCTTACCATTCTCATCTACATATACATATTTATAATTATAATACGCTTGTTTAAGCAGTACACTTAACTCATAAGCACCACGTGCTTGATTGTACAGCATTACAAAGTCGTTGTGTAGTTGCCAGTCTGACAATTCTCCAAATACATACACCTTACCTGCTAAGGGCTTTGGACTTTTAAGGGTAAAAAATACATTTGCATAGTCGCTTTCCGTATTACTATTATCTTGATAACGCTCATTACGTACAATGTATCGCCCATTCAAATCTTTATATGAAAGATATTGCTTTAGTATCATATCTTCCTCCAATAATACATTGAACACATTGTTTACATTCTCAATATGTCGCACTCGCAAGGTTTTATACTCTAACGATGAAATATCAAAATGCCTATACTCGCTACCTGCAGGATACCAATTCTTATCAAGTTGAGTATAATCCAATACATACTGTCGTGTAAATAAGATAGTAGGTGGTTGAATGCTCGCAATATTATATCCATTTTGCTGCACACGCACTTTTAGCTCTCGATGTGGATCTCGTATCGGAACTTGCGAGTGACTAACGCTGATTTCAAGACGTTGTGCACAGGCAGATGTTGCGACTGTGGGAGCTGTGCGAATGTTTACTGACATTGCAATTTTAGAGGTTTCAACAACTGAAAAACTTTTTTGAAATAGCACTCGCTCTGCATCATTAGAGTCATATATCTTTAATAGATAATTACCCGATAGTTTTATTTGCATCTGTTCATTGGGAAAGGTCAATGAGTAGTGTAGATAACTTACAAGGGTGTTAAACGAGGACTGCCAAGTATTGATATAACAATCTGGAAATCCCATAATATACTCCGAAGAAAAGAGGTTACTTTCATTCCAATCAGCATCACACAGTACGATTTTGCCCACAAAATTGCGTCCTTTCTCCGATAAATCATCAAAGGTTAAGGATAGCGTTTCATCAGAATGTAGTTGGATTATAGGGTCTGTCATGCTACTATTTGACTTGCATAGTTGAATGCTTTTAATGTCGCTATCAAAGCATACATCTTTCCCCTTTTGCAGTACGTTTTGTCCAAAAACACAAAGCGCACACAGGGTAAAAACAACGGTATAAACAGTACGCATACAGCGATTATTTTTGATTTGCGGCAAAGGTAGCATTTTTTAATTGTACGGGCATCTTATAAAATAAGAAACACAGCAACCTATACTTTCAGCAAACAAAAATCTTAACCCCAAAGCCTCACACTTTTCACCCATAGGTCGTGGGGGAATTTACCCACGATCAGTAGGTAGGTAATGCTGCTGATCATGGGTAG
>JBOFMS010000085.1:0-6191 GCA_051658505.1 Bacteroidales bacterium
TGCAAATAAAAGAATAAATGATTTTTTCATTTTGAAATCTTACTTAGTTAACTTAAATAATGAAACTTCTGATTGGTAAAGATAAAATTTTCTTTTTTATATATTACAACAAAGTGGTTAATTTTACACATGTAAGCGATGATTATCGTTAAAAATACGACAACTAGTCAAACAAAATTAAAAAAAACTGTAAATTGCACACCAATTTTTTATATATAAAACTATTAATCATGAAAAAACACTTTTTTATTTTGATAAGCCTAATCGCACTTTTCTGCTCTTGTATCAAAGAAGTTGACAATGCCAAAAACACAGAGGAAATTAATATTGTACCAAAACCCATATCATGCACCATTGCTGATAGCGGAGCATTTATACTTAAAGGATGTACAAAAATCTATGTTCCTAAAGACAAGGCTTATGTAACAACTACCGAAATTTTTGCAGAGCAAATGGACAAACTATTTGATTTTGCTCCCACCGTGCGCAAAGGCTACAAATCAAGTGGAATAAATATTATTCAACGTGATGACTTAGCACAAGAAGAGTATATGATAGAGGTAGGTCAAATGGAAATTAGAATATCTGTGGCAACTGCTCAAGGAGCGGCACACGCTTTACAAACATTACGACAAATAATAGTACAAACAAGTCAAGTTGGAAACAAAGCTCGTATACCACAAATGGTTATTAAAGATAAACCCTTCTTTAACTATCGTGGTATGATGCTTGACGTATGCCGCCACTTTAGCCCTGTAAAGGATGTAAAACGCTTTATTGACATACTTGCCCTACACAAAGTCAACAAGTTTCATTGGCATTTGACAGAAGATCAAGGTTGGCGTATTGAAATTAAAAAATATCCAAAACTGACAGAGTATGGTGCTATCCGCAAAGAAACCGTAATTGGGCACGCACTGTATAGCAAAAAGTATGATGGAAAACCTTATGGCGAGGGACTATTTTACACACAGGAGCAAATAAAAGAGGTGGTTGCCTATGCTACAGAACGACATATAGAGGTAATCCCTGAGATAGAACTACCAGGTCATGCTTTAGCTGCTTTAGCGTGTTATCCTGAATTAGGTTGTACAGGAGGACCTTATGAAGTATCACCTACGTGGGGAGTATTTGACGATGTATATTGCGCAGGACGTGAAACTACTTTTGAGTTTTTGCAAAACGTATTAGATGAGGTCGTTGAATTATTTCCGTCGAAATATATTCACATTGGTGGAGATGAATGTCCTAAAACTCGCTGGAAAAAATGCGAACACTGTCAAGCTCGAATGAAGGTGGAGAATTTGAAAAATGAAGATGAACTCCAAAGTTACTTCGTACGCCGAATTGAACAATATTTACAAGACAAAAATCGCTCAATCATTGGTTGGGAAGAAATCTTGCATGGAGGCGTAACTCCTACAGCAACTATAATGGCATGGTTGAGTGCACAGGCAGGTATTGATGCCGCAAAACTTGGCAATCAAGTAATTATGACACCTACCAAAAACTACTATTTTGACTATTATCAATCAAAAGACACTATAAATGAGCCATTTTCAATTGGTGGATATGTACCTGTGTCAACCGTATATGAGTTTAACCCTTATGATAAATTACATAAGGAAGAGCAAAAAGCAATTTGGGGTGTGCAGGCTAATTTGTGGAGAGAATACATCAAAACCTTTGAGCATATTGAGTATATGACTCTACCCCGTCTAGCAGCAATGGCAGAGAGTGGTTGGTCGTACGATAGAAAAAATTATGAAGAGTTTCTTAAACGTATGCGTAGTCTTAAAAAACTCTACGATAAAGAGGAATATAATTATGCAAAACATATCTTTGAGTAACTGAATATAAATACTCCTTCAATCTATAAAAAATCATCGGACAGTCCGATGATTTTTTATTTAACACAACACTATGTAATATGTAAGTCTCACTACTTATTATATTGCTCCTCATAATACTTTGCGTAATCTCCACTTACCACATTAGTAAGCCATTGATCGTTTGATAGATACCAATCCACAGTTTTTTCTAAACCTTGTTCAAAAGTAACTGTTGGTTTCCAACCTAACTCTTGAGCAATTTTTGAAGCATCAATCGCATAGCGAAGGTCATGCCCTGCACGGTCAGTAACATAAGTAATTTGCTTTGCAGATGTTCCCTCTACACGCCGAAGTTTTTTATCCATTACACTACATAGCAGCATAATAAGGTCAATGTTTTTCCACTCATTATGTCCGCCAATATTGTAGGTTTCGCCTAATTTTCCTTTGTGAAATACGAGGTCAATTGCAGCAGCGTGGTCTTCTACATACAGCCAATCACGCACATTTTCACCTTTTCCATAAATGGGAATAGACTTGCCTGTTTTAATGTTGTGAATCGCCAAGGGAATTAACTTCTCAGGAAAATGATTTGGACCATAATTATTAGAACAATTAGTAATTACCACAGGCAGTTGATAAGTGTCATGATAAGCTCGCACCAAATGGTCTGAACTTGCCTTAGATGCCGAGTAAGGGCTATGTGGTTCGTAGCGAGTACTTTCGGTAAAAAGCCCAGTTTCGCCAAGTGAACCATATACCTCATCGGTAGAGATGTGGTAAAACCGCTTTCCCTCAAAGTTACCACTCCATGCTACACGAGCAGCGTTAAGCAAGGTAACTGTTCCCACAATATTGGTTTGGATAAACTCCATAGGGTTAGTAATGGAGCGGTCAACGTGCGACTCTGCTGCCAAGTGCATTACTCCTGTAATTTTATGCTCTGCAAATAATTTTTCAAGTAATACTGTATCGCAAATATCCCCCTTTACAAAGATGTAATTTGGTGCATTTTTTATATCGCTTAGATTCTCTAAATTCCCTGCATAAGTCAACTTATCAAGATTAACAATTTTATATTTAGGGTAATTCTTTACCATTCGGCGCACCACGTGTGAGCCAATAAAGCCTGCGCCTCCAGTGATTAAAATACAGTTCATCTTACTTACTATGATTTATTTAGAGAGTTTTTGTTGCCATTTCCATGCCGAAGCAAGTGTATCCTCAATACTTTCCTTAGCAGTCCAACCAAGTTCATTATTTGCAAAATCAGGGTTTGCCCACACCTTTTCAATATCTCCTGCACGGCGACCAACAACTTCATAGTTCAATTTTACACCTGTAACTTTTTCAAATGTTTGTATGATTTCAAGCACTGATAATCCTCGCCCAGTACCAAGATTAAACACCTCAACACTCTGTTTGTTTTTGTTCTCAAGTAAGCGTTGCACTGCAATTACGTGCGCCTTGGCAAGGTCAACCACATTTATATAATCACGAATGCACGAACCATCGGGAGTATCATAATCACTACCAAATACGCTTAACTTTTCACGAATACCTGCTGCTGTTTGTGTAACAAATGGAATTAGATTTTGAGGTACGCCCAAGGGTAACTCTCCAATTTCGGCACTTGGGTGCGCCCCAATGGGATTAAAGTAGCGTAGCAAGATACTTTTGATTTTTGCTCCTGACTTAACCGTGTCAACAACAATATCTTCACAAATTTGCTTGGTATTGCCGTAAGGCGACTCTGCTGGTTTTCGTGGAGCTTTTTCGTTTACTGGCAACTCATCGGGTTGCCCATATACGGTACATGATGATGAAAAGACGAAGTTCTCAACCCCAAATTTTGGCATCAAATCTAATAAATTCACTAATGAAACAAGGTTGTTGCGATAGTACAAAAGAGGTTTTTGTACTGACTCGCCGACTGCCTTGCTTGCTGCAAAATGAATAATTGCTGCAATATTCTTATGCTCAATAAATACTTTTTCTAAGCCTGCATAATCCAAGCAATCTAACTTGTAAAAAGCAGGAACTTTATTGGTAATCCCAGCAATTTTATCCACTACATTGGAGGAGGAGTTTGAGAGATTGTCTACAATAACAACTTCGTAGCCCGCATTTTGCAGTTCAACAACGGTGTGCGAGCCAATATAGCCTGTGCCACCTGTTACTAATACTTTTCCTGTCATGTTATGTTATGTTTTAAGTTAGAAATCTATTCAAGATAACCTATAGAGTACTATTTGAGGAGTAAAGATACAAGTTTTTTGTTCTTATGTATTTATTACAATATCTATTGTGCTTATTTTTCTTTTACAACATAAATCATGCCATTATCGCAACCGTGAATAGTGCGATTGTACTTCATTTGTTGCACAATATAGTTAATGTGCTCTTTGGTAATAGTTTGCCCTGGTACAAGAACTGGAATTCCAGGAGGATAGGGTGTTACCATAAATGATGAAATACGATTACAGGCATTATCTATTTTTATGCGCTCTCTATCAGAGAAAAAATGTGATAAGCCTGCTGTTTCTACCTCTGGTATGCGCACAGGGCATTCATCGTTACTTATTTTTTTATCAAATCGGGTAGCCTCTCGTTCCAACTCACTTAGTACAAAAAATAACTCACCCTCTTTAGATGTAGATGTACCAATGGTAAACAAGAATAGAATAGTCCCTTCTTGTGTGGTTTTTTCTACCTCAAAGCCTTTCTCTTGCAAATAAGTTTGCACGTCTTTTATCTCACAGTTAAGGGCAGATATATCAAGCAGCACTTTGAGTGGATCATTACCATAGCCATAAGTTTTGAGATGCTTAAACTCCTTTTGAAAGTCACTAAGCTCTACTACCTTAATTTTTGACAATCGCTTGCGCACTGCATCACGAAAGCGTTGTGCTTGCTCTAGTGCTTTGCTTAACAATTTAAAACCCTCAATCTCCATTTGCATAGAGCATACACCTAGCGAGGCAATAATTTGATACTGTGGTGAGGTGGAAGTATAAAGGTGAAATATTTCACGAAAATAATCTTCATCAAAATCGGGATCATTAACGTGAATGTATGAACTTTGGCTAAAGGAAGAAAGTACCTTATGTGCACTATGTGTAACATAATCGGCTCCAGACAGAATTGCAGAATATTCCTTAAAATAGGGATGAAACGATGAGTAACCAAACCAAGCCTCATCTACAAATACCTTGATGTTAGTACCATTTGCTTGATTTGCTTTTTTAACAAGGTTCACTACTCGGCGAATGGGGATTAGCACTCCATCATAAGTACAACCTGTTAATACTACTAGTTTTACATCAGGATTTTTCTTGATAGCCTCCTCAATGTCTTTAATAGATGGTGGGGCAAAAACTCCATATTTGGTAGAGAACTGACTATTAATATATATAGGATTGGCATGTGTTTGTATTAGAGAATAGTGTACTGACTTGTGGCAGTTACGGTCAACGATTGCCTTATCGCCTGAACGCAGCAGAGTTTGCAGTATAATCTTATTGGAGTTTGATGAGCCATTGGTTACAAAAAAGGTTTTGCGTACATTAAAAGTGCGTGCTGCTTTTGCCTCCGTCATGCCCACATAACCTGTGGAGTCAAGCAATGATCCTAAATGCTCAACTGAAACAGAGAGATCCCCAAGGAATACATTATCGCCAAAAAACTCATAAAATGGATACAAGTAAGGAGAGTTTTTAAAACTCTGCCCTCCTGCATGACCAGGTGTGTGCCAAGTATAATTTGCCTCCTCCACATACTCCTTGTAAGCTGTCCAAAATGGAGTGCGCCGCCGCTCATTAAAAGTGTTTAATATTCGCTGTAACTCTAATTGATGATTATTGACCAACTCCTTTTTTTGAATAAAATGCACATTTCCCAAGTTGGGATTATATAAATCGTAGGTATTTTGCTCGGTGGTTACAATAAAAATGTGAATATTAGACCGAAGTTTCACAATTTGCTCCACAAAGTTCATTGACTTACACACGTCCCAATTTACCACCACCGCCTGCACATCGCCGTACTCCGCCTTTAATAGTTTATTGCAACTAGGCACAGTGCCTTTTTCAAGATACTCTAAGGCAGATTCTTGCGAGAGGGCTTTTACAAACTCAATGTTTAGTGCATTACTTTTTTCAAGTGAGCCCTTTACTTTATTAAATTTTTCGCACAGTATTTCTGCTGCATTTTTACTTGCCTCAACCAATAGTATTTGGATACGACAGAGCGGAGTAATTTGTTTTGGCATTACTACATATTCAAAATTAAAGTTTTGTTGCCACCATATCGGTATATCTCTGGGTCGTTGAGTTTAGCAAACATCAAATCCATTGTTGT
>JBOFMS010000086.1:0-8360 GCA_051658505.1 Bacteroidales bacterium
GCTACACAACATAAAAGTTATGAACACTAAGTCAATAAGTGGGCTGCAAAGGTAAACTTTTTTTTTTACATACAAGAGCCATATTCACTTTTAGCTATTGTTTTTCTAGCAAATGCAGCTAAACTTTGTTAACAACCCACTAATAGAACTTCTATGAAGGTCTACTCTTGGTTATTCTATACTATATATCAACAAGGCTACAAAAATAAAGACAATACACTACTCCATTTTAGTTAATACTTGATATTATTTTTGAACTCCATCAATTCTTTTTTAGAAAAATAAAATGTAAAAAAATAAATCTCTATTTTTGCAACACAATATATAAATATCACAATGTTGCGCAGTCCTATTTTTATTGCCTTTACTCTCTGTACTTTTATTTGGTCGACTCTTATTGGACAAGACTCCCTAATTACAACACCGATAATGGGAAAAGGAAAGTTAACGGAGGGGCAAATGCTCCAGTTTTTTTTAAATAGCGTAACCCCTTGTGATTCAGAGTTAGTGCAGCGAATTGCAAATTTATACATAGAAGAAGCGGCACATGAGGACGTAAACCATGATGTGGCTTTTGCTCAAATGGTACTAGAAACTGGCTTTTTACGCTTTACAGGCTCTGTACGACCCGAAATGAATAATTTTTGTGGACTAGGAGCGGTGAATAGTTCTGCTGCAGGACACAAATTTATAGATGCACGCACGGGCGTACGTGCACATATACAGCACCTCAAAGCTTATGGCAGCAAATCGCCTCTCATTTTGCCTCTTGTTGACCCTCGCTATGACTATGTAAATCCAAAGGGGAGGGCTGGAACTGTAACTGGCTTGGCTGGGACTTGGGCAAAAGACCCTCTCTATGCAAAAAAAATTGCCTCACTTCTCAATAGAATGCACTCTACAAAGCCATCTATAAATTTACAGCAAACACTTGACAAGCAAATACAAAGAGCCACAACAAATTCAAAATAATTTCTTCAGTTAACTAAAATTTAAAGTAAAATGTCGCTTATCAAATCTATTTCAGGTATTCGAGGTACCATTGGGGGTGTCGTAGGAGACAATCTTACCCCTATTGATGTTGTAAAATTCACAACAGCTTATGCCACATGGCTTCAAAGCGAACAACCATCTTGCAATAAAAATATTCACCTTAAGGTTGTAGTAGGACGTGATGCTCGTATATCAGGACCTATAATTAGTAGGATTTTAGTTGCAACCCTCCAATCCTGTGGAATTGATGTACTAAATATTGGGCTTGCAACTACTCCTACGGTAGAAATGGCGGTGGTTGAAAAACAAGCGCATGGTGGAATTATTATCACAGCAAGCCATAACCCTAAGCAATGGAATGCTCTAAAGTTACTAAATGCAAAAGGTGAATTTCTAAATGCAGCAGATGGAGAAAAACTTTTAGCAATTGCCGAAAATGAACAATTATCATTTGTTGGAGTAGATAGACTAGGTACTGAAACAGAGAACACTACATTCTTGCAACAGCACATTGACATGATATTGGAGTTGCCCTTAGTCAATACTGAAGCAATTCGTGCAGCAAACTTAAAGGTTGTAGTTGACGCAGTAAACTCTGTTGGAGGTCTTGCTATTCCATTGTTATTAAGGGCATTAGGCGTAGTGCAAATTACAGAGTTGCATTGTACTCCAGACGGTCAATTTGCACATAATCCCGAGCCTTTAGCTGAACATTTGACAGAAATCTCTGCATATGTAGTAAAGGAAAGTGCACACATGGGGATTGTTGTTGACCCTGATGTTGACCGCTTAGCATTGGTGTGTGAAGATGGCAATATGTTTGGCGAAGAATATACTTTAGTCGCCATTGCTGATTATGTACTAAAAACAAATAAAGGTAATACTTGTTCAAATCTTTCCTCATCACGTGCCTTACGAGATGTTACAGAGCATTATGGCGGCTGCTATACTGCTGCTGCTGTTGGAGAGGTAAACGTGGTAAAAAAAATGAAGGCGACCAATGCTGTTATTGGAGGTGAGGGAAATGGAGGAGTAATCTATCCTGACTTACACTATGGGCGAGATGCATTAGTAGGGGTGGCACTATTTCTATCACACTACGTGCAACAAGGGAAATCAATGAGTGCACTCCGAGCAAGTTATCCATCCTATTTTATGTCCAAAAATAAACTTACGCTTACGCCAAACGTAAATATTGATAAAATACTGAGCAAAGTAAAAGAGGCATTTACAGGTGAGAGAATTACCGATGTTGATGGTGTAAAGATTGACTTTGAGGCAAAAAAAGAATGGGTGCATTTACGAAAATCAAATACTGAGCCCATTGTAAGAGTGTATGCCGAAAGCACTACGCAAAAAAATGCTGATAATTTGGCTGCAAGAATGCTTGACACAATGGCAAAAATTGCACAACTCAAGTAAGCAAAAACCTCTAAAGGTGGAACAAGGAAGGTTCACAAGTGGTTTTTGAAAAAAAACAAGCATTTTGTCAAAAACGTGTATTTTTCTAACAAAAACATTTGGCAAATTAAGGAAACCACCTTACATTTGCGCAAGATTTTTTAAACATCATTTTTTTAATTTTTAAATCAAACGATTATGAACAAAGCTGAATTGATTGATGCAATGGCAGAAAAAGCAAACTTGACTAAAGTTGCTGCAAAATCCGCTCTTGATGCATTTACTGAAGTTGTAACCGATAGCCTAAAAAAAGGCGACAAGATTTCTCTTGTAGGTTTTGGAACATTTAGTGTTTCTGAGCGAAGTGCTCGTACTGGTCGCAACCCACGCACTGGCGCAACTATCAAAATTGCGGCTAAAAAAGTTGCTAAGTTTAAAGCAGGTAGCGAACTTTCTTTTTAAGGAAATATTCACTAAATAAAAAAGAGGAAATCCATACTGGCTTTCCTCTTTTTTTTATTGTAACATTTGCGAATAGCATAGCAATATTGTATTTTCGCAATAGTATTATTTCACATAATTAATTAATATTCCTCTCTCCTATCGTCTATGATTTTATTTTTTCAATCCTCAACAAGCGTTTTAGCTGTAAGTGCAGCAACAGATTTTAACAATGACTGTATTAGCAAATTGGAATGGCTTTTTGCTGAGGCAAAATATATTGTAGAAACGTCAATATCGCAAAAATCATACTTTGTTGGACCACGTGCCGAAATGATTACCCCTTGGAGTACAAATGCGGTGGAAATTACTCAAAATATGGGGATAAGCGGAGTTCTGCGCATTGAAGAGTTCTTTGCAGTCAAAGATGAGTCTGCCTCCTTTGACCCTATGCTGCAAAACATTTACAAAGGCTTGACTCAAGAAATTTTTGATATTACACGTACTCCTGAACCAATTTTAAATATTTCCGATATTGCAAAGTATAACAAAGAGGAGGGCCTTGCACTTAGCGAGCAAGAGATAGAGTATTTAGAACAACTGAGCGAAAAATTAAATCGCACACTTACAGACAGCGAAATTTTTGGATTTTCGCAAGTAAACTCTGAACATTGCCGGCATAAAATTTTCAACGGCACATTTATTATAGATGGCAAAGAAATGCCCTCAACACTTTTTGCACTTATAAAAAAAACCACACAAGTCAATCCCAATCGTGTAGTAAGTGCCTACAAAGATAATTGTGCTTTTATTGAAGGAACAGAAGTGCAGCAATTTGCGCCAACAAATAAAGATGTCGCAGATTTTTTTGAAATACAAAAAATCAAGTCTGTAATTTCACTCAAAGCAGAAACTCACAACTTTCCCACTACAGTAGAACCATTTAATGGCGCAGCAACAGGCTCTGGAGGCGAAATTCGCGACCGTATGGCAGGAGGAAAAGGCTCTATTCCGCTTGCAGGAACTGCCGTATATATGACTGCCTACCCTCGAATTGACAAAGATGGAAAAAATACAGAACAACACACCAAACCTCGTAAATGGCTATATCAAACACCGAGTGACATTTTAGTAAAAGCATCAAATGGGGCAAGTGATTTTGGCAATAAGTTTGGACAACCTCTTATTTGTGGTTCGCTACTTACCTTTGAGCAAGAGATTGAGGGTAAAATGTATGGTTATGACAAAGTAATTATGCAGGCTGGCGGTATAGGATATGCAAAAAGTGAAGATAGCCTAAAAGATACACCAAAAGAAAACAATGTTGTAGTACTACTTGGAGGCGACAACTATCGCATTGGTATGGGTGGTGGCGCAGTAAGCAGCGTGGCAACTGGAGAATTTACAAGCGGCATTGAACTCAATGCTGTGCAACGCTCAAACCCCGAAATGCAAAAGCGCGTATGCAATGCTATTCGTGCACTTTGCGAAAGCGCAAAAAATCCAATTATCTCAATTCATGACCATGGAGCAGGCGGACACCTTAACTGCCTGTCAGAACTTTTGGAAGCTACTGGTGGCGAAATTAACCTTAGTAAACTTCCGATTGGAGATCCTACACTTAGTGCAAAGGAAATTGTCGGCAATGAAAGTCAAGAGCGTATAGGCTTAGTTATAGAGGAAAAAGACCTACCCTTACTACAACGCATTGCAGAGCGTGAACGTGCTCCACTATACGTTATAGGGCGCACGGATAGCAGCCTAAAGTTTATGGTGCACAACCCCATAACTCACGAGCGACCAATTAACCTACTGCTTGATGATATGTTTGGAAATCCTCCAAAAACAATTTTAAAAGATGAACAGCAGGTATCTTCTAAAAAACCTGTGGAAATTGACGTAGATAATGATTGGGAGGGATTATTAGAGGAAGTGCTAAAATTAGAGTCTGTTGCTTGTAAAGATTGGTTGACCAATAAGGTTGACCGCTCGGTAAGTGGAAAAGTTGCTATGCAGCAATGTGCAGGAGAATTACAGTTGCCACTTAACAACTTAGGAATAGTTGCACTTGATTATCAGGGCATAAAAGGTGTAGCGACATCTATTGGGCATGCTCCCATTGCTGGGCTGATTGATGCAGCAGTCGGTTCTCGCTTAGCCATTGCCGAAGCATTAACGAACCTTGTATGGGTTCCTATCGAAGGGGGACTGCAAGGCGTATCACTAAGTGCCAATTGGATGTGGGCTTGCAAGAATAAGGGTGAAGATGCTCGCCTTTATAAGGCTGTTGAAGCAGCAAGCGAATTTGCACAAACCCTCAAGATAAATATCCCGACAGGAAAAGACTCTCTTTCAATGACCCAAAAATATCCTGATGGCAAAAAAGTATATGCTCCTGGCACAGTAATTATCTCAACAGTAGGCGAGGTAAACAATCTGCGCAAAGCAGTAACCCCTGTGTTACAAAATCAAGAAAACAGTACACTTCTGTACATCAACCTATCAAAAAGTCCTCTTACACTGGGAGGAAGTAGTGTGGCACAAGTATTAGGAGAACTTGGTGGTACTGCTCCCGATATTACCAATCCCGATTATTTTAAACGTGCATTTGCGGCAATACAAGAACTTCTCGACAAGGAGTTGATTTTAGCAGGACATGATGTGTCGGCAGGAGGGTTAATTACTTCACTACTTGAAATGACCTTTGCAAATACAAAGGGTGGGATTGAAGTTGACCTTACTCCACTTGGCAAATTAGGCAATGCACTCTTCGCAGAGAATCCTGCCTTAATAATTCAAGTTGAAGATGAGATGCAAGTAAAAGAGATACTTAGCAAGTATAGTGTTGATGCAGTGTCTATTGGTTGCCCAATTAATACACGCTCTCTACGACTGTTTCACAATGGGCATAAATACAAATTAGATATTAACCACTTGCGTGATATGTGGTATAAGCCTTCATATTTACTTGATTGTAGCCAAAGCGGAAAGCAAAAAGCAAAAGAACGCTATGAGAATTATGCAAAGCAACCTTTGCAAATCCTATACAATCAACAATTTACAGGACAATTAGCCTCGTACAACATCAATCCTCTTCGTACAGAAAGAACAGGAATAAGGGCTGCTATTATACGCGAAAAAGGATCACAATGCGAACGTGAAACCGCTTGGGCTCTGCATTTAGCAGGTTTTGACGTAAAGGATGTACATATGACTGACCTCATCAGCGGACGTGAAACCTTAGAAGAAGTTAATATAATTGTGTTTGTTGGTGGATTTTCAAACTCCGACGTACTCGGCTCTGCCAAAGGCTGGGCAGGAGCATTCCTATACAATCCAAAAGCGAAATTAGCATTAGAAAATTTTTATGCTCGCCCAGACACTTTGAGTTTGGGCATTTGCAATGGCTGTCAGTTAATGGTAGAGTTGGGCTTACTCGACTCTAGTAATAAGCAAAAAGTCCGTATGCTCCACAACGATTCGCATAAATTTGAAAGCAACTTTGTTAGCGTATACATTCCACAAAACAACGCTATTATGCTACAAGGACTACAAGGCTGCAAGTTAGGAGTTTGGATTGCACATGGCGAGGGGAAATTTGATTTACCACAAGTAGGGAATTATCAAATTGCCATGCAGTATGTATACAATCAATATCCTGCCAACCCCAATGGATCAGCAGAAGCAGTGGCAGGAATCTGCTCTGCAAATGGGCGACATCTTGCCATGATGCCACACTTGGAGCGCGCCATCTACCCTTGGACTTGTGCATATGTGCCTATGCCCAACAAAAAGCACGAGATAACACCTTGGATAGAGGCATTTATTAATGCCAAAGAGTGGATACAGCAGCATTGTCTATAATAGACAAGACTTGCAGTTATCTATTCCTAAAATAAATTTTTATGAGATTAGTTCTTCAGCGTGTAATGCAAGCTAGTATAAGTATAGATGAAAACTGCACCGCAAAAATCAATAAAGGTTTGTTAACCTTAGTGGGTTTTGAGGCACAAGACACTCTTGAAGACTTAAGTTGGGCTGCAAATAAACTATTGAATTTGCGCATTTTTGATGATACACAAGGCGTGATGAATTTATCAATAGGAGAGGTAAATGGAGAAATCCTTGTGGTAAGTCAATTTACATTATACGCACAAACAAAAAAAGGTAATCGCCCTTCCTACATTCGTTCTGCTCCGCCAGAAATAGCAGAACCACTATACGAAACCTTCATTCAATTAATCAATAAAAACTTCCAAAAACCTGTAAAAACTGGAACATTTGGAGAAGATATGCAAGTAGGCTTAATCAATGATGGTCCTATAACTATTTGGATAGATACAAAAAATAAAGAATAATAAGATTCTGCTCTGAAATACAATACCTCTTTACGTATAGAAAATAGTATGGATAATCTCAAAAGTAAAAAAACTATGAATAACCTCTTTGAAAACTATATTACGGAAGTAAATGATGCAAGCATCGAGGAATTGTTAGCAAAAATAGTAAATGAAGCAAAACAATTACACTGCGCTGAGGTGTACAAAAAATGCCTTTCAGTAATTGACTATACCACCCTTAACGCAACAGATACTTTGGAGCGAGGAAAACAATTTGCCGAAACAATCAATCACTTTTCCACACACTACACCAATATTCCTAATGTAGCAGCTATTTGTGTTTACCCAAGTTTGGTAAATATTGTCAGACAAACCCTAAAAAATGACCAAGTAAAAATTGCTGCTGTTGGAGCAGGATTTCCTACTTCGCAAACATATTTAAGTGTAAAAATTGAAGAGTGTGTAATGGCGGCAGAAAATGGAGCAGACGAAATTGACATTGTCATTTCACTTAGTCGCTTTTTAGATGATGACTACCAAACCACATTTGACGAAGTGACACAAATCAAGGATAGTTTGAGCAAAAAGGCGCACCTGAAGGTTATTCTTGAGTCGGGAGCATTGCCTACGCTCACTCATGTACGCACTGCTAGTTTGATGAGTATGGAGGCTGGTGCAGACTTTATAAAAACTTCAACAGGCAAGATGGAGCCTGCAGCAACACCGCAAGCTGCCATAGTTATGTGTCAAGCGATAAAAGACTTATACAAAAAAACAGGAACAAAAGTTGGCTTTAAGCCTGCAGGTGGTATAGTTACTACTGCCGATGCAGTATTGTACTATGCGATTGTAAAGTACATACTTGGAGAGGAATGGTTAACACCTGAACTCTTTCGCATTGGAGCAAGTCGCTTAGCCAACAATCTACTTAGCGACATCATAGGTAATACTGAAACTTACTTTTAAGATCACTGTAATATAAATATTTCACTCTTTTCATCTAATTGCAAGACAGTTCTATTGATAACATTCGTCTTTCTTTCATCAAATATACCAAGTCTATTTGCAAAATGATTATCTTTGTAAAATTTGAAAGTCTATGGGAGAAAAAACAGTATATATTGACAGTATTGATATCAAAATCCTTACATTACTTATCAAAAATGCTCGCACCTCATTTTTGGA
>JBOFMS010000087.1:0-10178 GCA_051658505.1 Bacteroidales bacterium
TCGCTTACATGTGTAAAATTAACCACTTTGTTGTAATATATAAAAAAGAAAATTTTATCTTTACCAATCAGAAGTTTCATTATTTAAGTTAACTAAGTAAGATTTCAAAATGAAAAAATCATTTATTCTTTTATTTGCAAGTATCGTTTTTTCGGCTTGCACAAGTAGTGTTACAGAGGCAAACTATGACATTATTCCTTTGCCCAATAGCATTATTGCTATGGACGGAAAGGTATTTACACTGAACGAAGAGGTCAGAATTGTTTACTCAAAAGAGAATGATATTTTAGCAAAAAATGCATTTTTTTTGAGAGAATATATTAAAGCATCAACGGGCTTGAAGTTGAAAATAGAGGATTATAACCCACAAAACGCAGCAAATTGCATCATACTTAAAGATACTTATAAGCACAGTAATAAAGAGGCGTACTGTATCCGTATTGATAGCCTATCCATTGAGGTAGAGGGGGCGTCAGGTGCGGGAGTTTTTTACGCCTGCCAATTCCTACGCAAGTCAATGCCTGCAGTTGCCAAAAATCATCATATTACCTTCCCTGTTGCTGAGATTATAGATTTTCCACGATTTGCATATCGCGGTATGATGTATGATGTTGCTCGTCATTTCTCAAGTTTAGAAGAGGTTAAAAAACGCATTGATATTATGGCGTTACACAATCTTAATCGCCTCCATTGGCATTTAACAGACGATCAAGGTTGGAGAATTGAGATTAAGAAGTATCCAAAATTGACTGAGATTGGCTCATATAGACCAAACTCAATTATTTCAGGTACTAATGATGATTATGATGATGTGTCTATAAGTGGATTTTATACACAAGAGGAGATTAAGGAAGTTGTGGCGTATGCCGCAGAGCGATTTATTACGATTATCCCTGAAATTGATTTGCCAGGACACATGGTAGCGGCGTTGGCAGCGTATCCAGAGTTGGGCTGCACTGGCGAGGATTATGAGGTTAGAAGACGTTGGGGAATTGCAGATGAGGTGCTTTGCGCAGGGCGTGAAACAACTATGACTTTTTTAGAAGATGTACTTTCGGAAATTGTCGAACTTTTCCCCTCGGAATATATACATATTGGCGGAGATGAGTGTCCAAAAAAATGTTGGAAAGAATGCTCTTATTGTCAAGCAAAAATTAAAGCACTTAATATTAAGAGCGATAAGGAGCATACCGCCGAAGAGTATCTTCAATCGTATATAATAAAGCGAGTGGAAAAGTATCTTGCAGATAAAGGGCGCAAAATCATTGGTTGGGACGAGATTTTAGAGGGTGGCTTATCAAAAACTGCTACCGTAATGTCATGGCGAGGAGTAGAAGGGGGTATAAAGGCCGCAAAACTTGGCAATAATGTGATAATGACTCCTAACTCACATCTCTATTTTGACTATTATCAAACTATGGATATTGATGCAGAGCCATTTTATCAAATTGGAGGATATGTAAGTACTGAAAAGGTTTATAGTTTTGATCCTGCATTGAATGAGTTAACTGAAAAAGAGCAAAAAAGGATTCTTGGAGTTCAAGCAAATCTATGGACAGAGTATTTGAAAACAGAGGCAAATCGTGATTATATGTTATTGCCTCGTTTGGCAGCACTGTCAGAAATTGCATGGACTGCTCCAGAGAAAAAGAACTGGACAGATTTTTTAAAACGCTTAACAAATTTATTTGCAATTTATGAGCGAGAAAACTGGAATACTGCAAAGCACTTAATGGAGGTTGGACTTACAACTAATCCCAATATGGAAACTGGAACAGTAGATATTAGCCTTGCCACTTTAGGTAGTGCAAGTATTTACTATTCGTTAGATGGAAGTGAGCCAACATTGCAATCAAATCTTTACAAAGTGCCTTTTGCTATAACTCCTAACCAAATTGTCAAGGCAGTCACAGTTGCGAAGAGTGGCTGGAGATCGAAGGTTAATACTTTTGCAATGAAAAACCATAAGGCGGCACTAAAGCCAATTAGGCTAAATAAGTTGCCACATCCTAAATACACCTACAATGGCGGAGTGCTTTTAGTTGATGGATTGCTTGGAAAAACAATATTTAGTTCTGGAAAGTGGCTTGGTTTTTATGATAATCCTCTTGAGGCAACGATTGACCTTAAGGAGGCAACAACAATTTCAAATCTCAGACTTGAGACCTTGGTGGATACTGAGAATTATATTTTTGATGCAAAATCAATTACCGTAGAAATTTCACAGGACAATCGTACTTTTAAGGAGATTGCAAAAAAAGAACTCCCTAAGGCAAGCGAAAGAACTATATTATTAAGTACTCATTTGATAGAGTTTGCTCCAATATTAACACGCTATGTAAGAGTAAAGGCAGTACCGTGTACTTTACCAAAGTGGCATTATAGTTCTGGTGAAAAAGCATTTTTATTTGTTGGAGAAATTTTAATCGATTAAGGACTTAATGATATCTAGTTTACTCAAAGCATCAACAAACAATATTATATGTCATAGATTTTTGTTCATTGTTTTAACGTATTGGATTATAAATGGATATTAGAGCGTATTTACTTACGAGTAGCAATTCTTGTATGGTTTTGACAGATTCAATTATGAGAAGAAAAAGTTCTATTATACCTATTTGAATTAAAAAATTACACTATGAAACATTTTCTCTCATCTGTCTTTGCTTTATTTCTTTTCTGTAGTAGTTTTGCGCAAAATATTATACTTGTAGGAAAAGGAAAACCCAAAGCGAGAATAGTACTTGCTGACACAGCTGCAAGCACAAATAGTGCAGCAAATTTAATGCGACTATATATTAAAATGTCAAGTGGGGCAGAATTACCTATTATTCGCAATAAACTCTCTCAAAAAGGAGATATTGTAATTGGAGGTGTTGCTCCAAAAAGTATTACTGAGGATGGGTTTGAAATTACAACAAATAAAGGAGTTCTATCTATAAAGGGTAAAGATAAAGGAGTAATTTATGGTGTAGTAACCCTACTCGAACAATTGCTTAATGCTGATTGCCTAGCGGCTAACGTTTATCATGTAGACAAAAAAACAACCATTGTGGTGCCTGAAACTTATCTTGAACAAAACCCTGCTTTTAGATACCGACAAAGTCAAGGTTATGGAATGCATCAAGACTCAATTTATAAAATGTGGATGCGTCTTGAAGAGCCCAATGAGGTTTTTGCAGGAAATCACTGGGTACATACTTTTAACTCATTGTTACCAGCCTCTGAATATGGCGAAAAGCACCCAGAATTTTATTCTGTTATCAATGGAATACGTCGCCCAGGTAAGGCAAGTCAGTGGTGTTTAACTAATGATCAACTTTTTGAAATAGTTGCCAAAAAAGTAGATTCAATATTCAAGGCAAACCCTAAACAATCCTTAATATCAATTAGTCAAAACGACAGTAATCATACCTACTGTAGGTGCGAAAAGTGTGAAAAAGTTAATCAATCCGAAGAATCTCCAGTCGGCAATTATATCCATTTTCTGAATAAGTTGGCAGAGCGATTTCCAGATAAAGAATTTTCGACATTAGCTTATCTATTTACTATGTCTCCGCCAAAACATATAAAGCCTTTGCCAAATGTCAATATTATGCTTTGCGACATTGATTGTGAAAGAGAAGTTCCTTTAACCGATAATATCTCAGGGCAAGCATTTGTAGAGGCAATGAAAGGTTGGAGTGCTATCTCTAATAATATCTTTGTATGGGATTATGGCATTAATTTTGACAATATGGTAGCACCATTCCCAAATTTCAAAATCTTGCAACCAAACATAGAACTCTTTCTCAAAAATAATGTAGTAATGCACTTTTCTCAAATAGGAGGTTCTTACGGTGGCGAGTTTTCAGAGTTACGTACTTATGTAGTAAGCAAATTAATGTGGAATCCTAAACAAGATGTGGATAGTTTAATTTGGCAATTTATGACACGCTATTACGGCGAATCTGCAAAATATCTATTTTCGTATTTAAAAATGCTTGAAGGCGGCTTGCTTGCTAGTAATCAACGGTTATGGATATATGATTCACCTGTGTCACATTCAAATGGCATGCTCAATGATAAAAGTCGTAAATACTATAATCAATTATTTGATAGAGCCGAGCAGGCAGTAAAGAGTGATAGTAGTTTACTTAACAGAGTAAGAATGGCACGCTTACCTCTACTTTATTCTGAATTGGAAATTGCAAGAACAAAAACCAAGAAAGATATTGAGGAAGTTAAAAATACACTTAATATCTTTGAAAAATATGTTGCCAAATTTGGAGTAAAAACCTTAAATGAACGTAATAACTCTCCAGTTGAATACTGTCAACTTTACCGTTCTCGCTATCTTCCCTCCAATAAACTTAATTTAGCCTATGGGGCAAAGGTAGTTTGGGAAGTTGAGCCTACTGGACGATACAAAGTAGTGGGAGAAACAACTCTAACAGACGGATTGTTTGGAGGGGCTTCATTTACAGATAGTTGGACTGGTTGGGAGGGGGTAGATGCCTCATTTATACTTGATATGGGTGAAATAAAGAGTGTTCAAACTATTGAAACTGACTTTTTACATCAATTAGGGCAATGGATTTTATTGCCAAAGTCCGTAGAATACCAAATTTCAAAAGATGGAAAAACGTATACTCATTTTGGTCAGGTTAATTTTGAAGAGGATCAATCAGTACCTGTAAAGTTTATACCAGCAATAATTACACATGATAAGACATCAGAGGTTCAGTTTATCAAAGTATCTATTGAGGGAACTAAAATATGTCCATCTTGGCATTATGGAGTAGGTTATCCATGTTGGTTTTTTATTGATGAAATAAGCGTATGGTAAAATACATATTATTTAATATAAAATATTTTACTTTTTTGTGTTGTATTTGAGATTAAAACTTGCTTAAGAGAGACAAAAACAATTTTAATGTATCTGTATATATTGTCTTTAAGCTATTTGTAGATATCGAAACTTTTTTCTCAATTTAACACTATTCCAACCACAAAACGATAAGGAGTACTATAAAAAGAGTTTGGAGTAAATTCTATCCTTTTCATTTACACACAAAAGTTTTTGGAAAACATGATTACCTTTGTATCTCCTTCAAATCTCCATTAAAAATACATGGACGAACTCTATTGTACTTATGATTATTCTCGAAAATATACGCACACACTTCCCCATATTATCTCAAATAATCAATGGTAAGCCTTTAATATACCTAGATAATGCTGCCACAATGCAAAAACCACAATGCGTTATCGACACCATAAATGAATTATATACACAATGTAATGCTAATATTCACAGAGGTGTACACACTATGGCAGAGCAATGCACACTGCGCTACGAAGAGAGTCGTAAAAAAATACAAGCGTATATTAATGCAGAGCATTTGCACGAGGTGATTTTTACGGCAGGCACTACGGCAAGCATCAATTTGGTAGCTTTTTCATTTGGTGAGCGATATATACAGGATGGTGATGAAATTATTATTTCAGAGTTAGAACATCACAGTAATATTGTTGCTTGGCAGATGTTGTGTGAGCGCAAGGGAGCAATTCTCAAAATTATCCCCTTTTTAATAAATGGAGAGTTGGACTTAGAGCAATTTACAAAACTCCTTTCTGACAAGACAAAGTTAGTTGCAGTTGCCCATGTTTCTAACGTATTAGGCACAGTAAATGATGTTGAACGTATTTCCCAAATGGCACACTCGGCAGGGGCTTATGTTTTAATTGATGGAGCGCAAGCGGTACCACATGGTAGTCTTGATGTGCAAAAAATCGGCTGTGATTTTTATGCCTTTTCGGGACACAAAATGTATGCGCCTACGGGTGTTGGTGTGCTGTATGCAAAAGAAAGCCTTTTACATGAAATGCCGCCTTATCAGGGTGGTGGAGATATGGTAAAAATGGTAAACTTTAGCAAGACTACTTATGCAGATCTACCTTATAAATTTGAGGCTGGCACTGCGAACTATATTGGTGCAATTGGTTTAGGTACAGCGATTGATTTTATTGAATCGCTTGTGCATAACGAGTTGCGGGATAAGGAAAATGAACTTTTACGGTATGCCAACGAACAGTTGAGTTCGATTAAGGGATTAAGAATTTATGGAACTGCTGCAAGCAAAAGTCCAATTGTTTCGTTTAATCTTGATGGAATCCACCACTTAGATGTAGGGCAAATATTAGACAAAATGGGCATTGCTGTGCGCACAGGTACACTTTGTGCAGAACCTATTATGCAGCGATTTAAAACCACAGGTATGGTGCGTGCATCATTTGCATTTTACAACACTCTACAAGAGATTGATGCCTTGAAAATGGGACTGGAAAAGGTAAGGAGTATGTTCTAAAAACTAACGCTGATACCTGGACTTATCATCACAAAGGGAATTTTGTCTTGAAACTTATAACCAAAACCAATGTGAATAGGCACATTGAACATGCGACGATTCCCTAATGGGTAAATACTTCCAAGTACTACAAGTGCTAAATCGCGTTTGGCATCATCACTAAAATTAAAAGTGTTGATGAACAGAAATCCTGCTCCTGCTCGAAAAGGTTTTAATTTCCCCGGTTTTTCTGCATCTGGAAAACTAAATTGAGCAATGAGTGCAATACTAATCCCTCCAAGGTTATCGGTAAACGATGATTTTTTTGGACGTTGAGGATAACCTGGTTTTGTTGATGGATCTCCTCCCGCATCTACCCATTCCTGAAAAACATCTTTCCAAACCTCAACTTCCTTATTATAATCCTCAAGTGCAGTTTTTTCACTACTAGTTTGCCCTAAGTTTTGAATCATCATACCAGCCGGCAGTGAAAGATCAATGTCAAATATAACCGCAGGTTGATAAATAACCTCAACACGTTTTTCAATGATAGGCTCACTGTATTTATCTGATGAGTGGCGAACTTCAAGTTGCACCTTTCCAAAATTCTCAAGCGAGTTGGTTTTATTACTCAAAATGCGATTAAGGTTAAGATCTTCAACCATACACTGTTTATCTTTGTAGAAGGCCCCACGTTGTGATGTTTCATCAGGACAAACGACTTGACTTTTTAGAGAACGCAATTCCATAATCTCTCCCTTTTTCCCAAGTATTCTAACGTCAATATCTAAGAATTGTTTACCGTAAAGTTTAGTTCTTTCATCAATTTCAGAGCGATTAAATGAAAAAGAGAAGTTGGTTAAATTCTCACGAGAGATTATAAAATCGTTGATTTTGTTAAGTTGTATTGCTGAATTTTTGCCGTAGTTAAGTGTAATAAAATCAAATGGACGAGGGTTTTGATATTCATTTACCACTAATTGCTTGCCTGTTGGTTGCCCATTGTTAAGTAAGGCAACAACACGCTTGTTGATAGTCATCGGAATCCGCAGTTTGAAAATCCGTCGCTTTTCTGTTTGGTTAATAGTATCAGAGGTAATGTCTACAGCGTCTTGCCAACTAAAGCGAGCTTTGTGTAAGGCCTCACCCTCTATTACCACATCTATTACCTCTCCTGGATTAACTTTTACGCTATTTACCCAATCGCTTCCCTCGTGTAGTACCCAAATGTTGCTAATGGTCGTTTTTGGAGTTATATCAATGTTACACATAAATATAGGTGCATCATTATATTTAACGTACAAATATCCTGCATTTTGACGGTGTAGATTAAAAGGAGTGAATTTACAGAGTATTTTATCATTGGATAAATCTTTTAGGGTAGCTAATTCTCCCACTAACATTCCTCCAAAACCCTCTTGATTTTCAATGCGATATGTTCTGTTTAGTTGTAGTTTTCTGTGATTATTGACATTAATCAGTACACCTTGTTGACGTGTTACATCTTCGTAGGTTATTTCTTTTTTGTCAAAATTAAGAAAGTGAAGCCTACTTGCTTTTATAGTAAAAGCAGGAAGTACAAGTGGACAGAGGTAGGTAAGCTCTCCATTTTCAAGGAGCGGAGATGTTGTTTCAAGTTGAATCTCTAGATTTTTGATTCCAACTTCACGAGCTTGTAGCAAAAGCAATAATCGTCCATTGCGCTGAGTAATACGATAATCCACACCATTTACAGTCTTCCAGTCGCTACTGATTTTTATGTTTTCGGGATTATTGGTTTCAATCTCAAATGCCTTTTCCTCTCCTAAAAACACGATGTCATTACTAGGAAAAATTCGTGCCCATGTTTTTGTGTAGGGAAATATAGGAAGTTCTAGATTTACACATTTTGCCAAACTTGTATCTAGGTTTGCACTTAGTAGGATAGATATTTGCGAACTTGTATTAAGGTCGGCAAATAGAATAGAGCCTCGATAGCAATTTTCAGTCTCAATAAAAATAAGAGAGTCTAAAACTGTATAATTTGCAGATGATAGTAAATGTAGGCATTCAATATTTTTATTTCCTTTCAAGAAAAATCGCAAATCTGCCACAGAGTAACGATTGTTATACTCAATGCCAATTTTTTGCTTGCGTTGATGCTGAAAACTATTTTGAGTTAACGTATAAGCACTTGTATCTAAGGAAATTTCAACTTCTTTAAAAAACTTGTAACTATTTGCCAAACTAAGGTTTGCAAACAGACATATTAAGAAAAAAAATATAAGAAACCTCTTCATTATTTTAATCTCTTTTTTCTTGTTGTGCCGAGAAGGCAATAGCGTAGAGTTTCATTTGCTTTATCATATTCAATAAGCCATTAGCGCGTATAGGCGAAAGATTTTCACGTAGCCCGATTTGTTCAATAAAATTAAAATTTGCAGTCAAAATCTCTGTAGGAGTATAGCCTGAAAAAGCACGTATCAATAATGCAACTATGCCCTTTGTAATAATAGCATCACTATCAGCAGAGTACACAATCTTTCCATCTATCAAGTTAGCATTTAACCACACTCTGCTTTGGCAGCCCTCTATTAAGTTCTGTTCCACTTTGTGTTTTTCCTCATAAGGAGCAAGTGTTTTACCCAGTTCTATTAGATAAGCATACTTATCTAGCCATTCAGTAAAAACGCTAAATTCTTCAATTATAGCTAATTGTTCTTGCTCTATACTCATAATTTAAGATGAAATTTTTATTCTATGCCATTTGTGGTGGGAGTGCTATTGCTATCTTGTCCTACAAGCTTACGGTTTTTTCCAAAAAACACGCTGTAAAATGCTTGTAACTTATCAGATTTATTATTGATAATAATAAGTATTGATGTAAATAAGATAGTAAATAAAACAACAGAGTAGGTTATATTTTTAATCATAGTTCCTTCTGGAAAACCTGCCAATTCTGGGATATTTGCCAATACGGCAGCAGCTAATCCCTTTGGTGTCATCATTGAGATGACCGATTTGTCAAATAAACTTGCATTTACAGGTGAGGCATATTTGGCAACAAATAGGCGAACCGCATAAAGTACAACTGTAATAATTGCCCCCATAGCTGTAGCTTGAATATTGCTAAATAAGATAGATAATCCAATGTAGATAAAGAAGAAAGTTTTGAGTAAGAAAGTGAATTCTTGTAGAAAGATGAGTTCAATATCATTTAATTTATGACCCTCACCACCCATGATTTTTTTGAAAATAAAGCCCTTAAATGTGTCAATATTTGCCATTGCAATTCCAAATGCAAGTGCTGCAATTGCTCCATTAAAGCCAAGCAATTCTGCAATTCCATAAATTACAAAAACAAAGGCGGGTGTTGTAAATATGGAGTATTGAATACGGCGGATAAAACTAATTGCACGTGACCAAAGCATAGCTCCGAGTATTCCCATGAGTGCTGCTAAACTAAATGAGGAGATAACAGAACCAAACATTGTACCAAGATTAAGTTCGCCTTGCAAAAATACTTGCACGCAAGCTAAGGCAAGTACGATACATAATACATCGGTTAGAGCAGACTCTAAAATGAGTGAAGTTTTGGAATCTTCACCAAGTTTTAATTGCTTAACAAAGGGAATAACTACAGCAGATGATGTACCACCCAAAACTCCGCCCATGGTAATGGAACTAATAATTGAAAAATCTAAGGCAAAGTATACAATAGTCGCCACTATTGAAACTGATGCAAAAAAACCTGCAAGGGAAAGTGTCATTGTGCTTTTCCATGCCGACTTTAGTGTAGCAATACTAAGTGTTGTGCCGCCTTCAAAAAGAATTACTACAAGGGTAATAGTGGTAAAAACAGAGCCAAGT
>JBOFMS010000088.1:0-4349 GCA_051658505.1 Bacteroidales bacterium
CAATCGGCATTTATTGCGGGGCAGGGTATATTTTGGGGCAATGTTTTGGGCATTGGTGCTTGTGTATTGCAGCAGTTGTTTGGCATTGTTTCGCTTGACCCCAATACCTATTATCTGTCTGAAGTGCCTATTTTGCTTAACCCCCTATACATTTTGCTCTTAAATGTGGGAGCCCTCTGCGCCATTGTAGCCATGTTGGTGTTGCCGTCATTGCTTATTGCACGCATTAATCCCAGTAAAACCTTACGCTTTAGTTAAGCGATTTTGAGGCAAATTCCACAAGGCTTTCGGCAGCCTTTTCAGCCTCTTCGATAAAGCCAATATGTCCTGAGTTTTCTAATATTAGGCATTGTGCTTGAGGAAAATCTGCTTGTAACTTTTCAGCCACTTCAGGCGATATGTGTTGGTCGTTTGCTCCAAAAATCATCAAAAGAGGTTTGGTGAATTGGCTTAAAAAGGCATTCATATCCTCCCTGTTTTTCATGCCCTGCAAGCAAGCAATTGTACCTTCATCATCTGCCAAAAGCGCACCCATTTCAATATCGGCAATTGCTTCGTAGGCATTGCTGCGGTTCTCTTTGGCAAACATGAGGGGGATACTTTGTTGCGCAAGCAATTCTTTTTTTCCTTGGCGTAAAATCTCAATTTCACGGTCACGTTGAAGGCGTTTTTCATCGCTGTCGGCATGCGGAGTAGAGTGAAACAAGCATACTGCCGCTGTGAGTGCCTCATACTTTTTAGCAAAGGCAAGTGCCACATATCCACCCATAGAATGCCCCACCAGCAGCACCTTGTTTAGATTAAGATGCTTGCATACCTCATGCACAGCATCAGACATTTGCTCCATAGAGTTTTCATTGGGGTTTGAGCCGCTGAGTCCATGCCCCAATAAGTCAACACTAACTGTAAAGTGTAATTTGGCAAGCGACTTTGCAAACTCGCTCCATACCTCAAGCGTTTCTAAATAACCGTGTAGCAATACTATGGCAGTGCCATTATTGAGTTTGTCGCCCTGGCTTGCAAACCGTAGCGGTAGGCTTTTGTGCATTATAAATTTTTCCATGGCGCAAATATACTTTTAATTTGAGATAATAGTTGGTTTTGTCTATCTTTGTTCGCGTTCAGTCGAAATTTAACACATACTATGGCAAAAATAGCAAAGTCTCTTATTGACTTAGTGGGCAACACCCCACTTTTGGAGGCAAATGGCATAGCGCATAGCCACAATTTACAAGCACAACTTTTACTTAAATTAGAGTACTTTAATCCCCTTGGCAGCATAAAAGACCGCATTGCACTTGCCATGATAGAGGCTGCCGAAGCAAGTGGAGCATTAAAAAAAGGACATGTAATTATTGAGCCAACAAGTGGAAACACGGGTATTGGTTTAGCATTTGTATCGGCAATAAAAGGCTATCAAATAAGCCTTACTATGCCCGAAACAATGAGCCTTGAGCGTCGAAGTTTGTTGCAAGCCTTAGGTGCTCATCTGGTGCTTACCCCTGCCGCTGAAGGTATGAAAGGGGCTATTAAAAAGGCAGAAGAACTACACGCTCAAAACCCTCAAAGTATTATTTTGCAACAATTTTCAAATGCTGCAAACCCTCTAACACACTACAGCACTACGGCTGAAGAAATATGGAGAGATACAGACGGCAAAATCGACATTTTTGTAGCAGGCGTTGGTACTGGTGGCACAGTGAGTGGAGTGGGCAAAAGGCTTAAAGAGTACAATAAAAACATACAGATTGTTGCGGTTGAACCTGCTGAGTCGCCAGTGCTTAGTGGAGGCAAGCCTGCCCCCCATAAAATTCAAGGTATTGGAGCGGGATTTATCCCTCAAAACTACGACCCTAAAGTGGTTGATAATATTATGCAGGTAAACGCTGACGATGCAATGGCTACCTCTCGAAAGTTAACCGCTCATGAAGGCTTACTTGTGGGTATATCTTCGGGAGCCGCTGCCTGTGCTGCTATCAAATTGGCACAAGATGCTAAAAACGCCTCTCGTACTATTGTTACCATATTGCCCGATACGGGCGAAAGATATTTATCATCTGCGCTTTATCAATCTTAAGTCTTGCTACTCTATACTATATGAGTAAGAAAATTCTTCTTTGTATTCTTCTCTTTCCTTTGTTGGCACAAGCACAAACGCCTATTCGCATTGCTACTGTGGGCAATAGTATTACCTATGGTGCAGGCGTACGTAATTGTAACGAAAACTCTTACCCTGCACAATTACAAACGGCATTGGGGGCAAATTATCAGGTAAATAACTTTGCCATAGGGGCACACACCTTACTCGCATTGGGCGATAGACCTTATCGCAAAACCAAAGAGTTTCAAGCCTCATTAAATTACAAACCCAATATTGTATTGATTAAATTGGGAACAATCAATGCAGGTAATTTTAATAAAGCAAAGTTTGATAGTACTTACAAAAAAAACTATCAAAGCCTTATCAACTCTTATAAAGCACTTGCCTCGAAGCCTCGCATTATACTGATGACGCCGATTCGCTGCTATTTGCAACAAGGTCCATTTGCGGGAGCAGATACGGCCTATCAAAAGCACATTATCCCTGCCATAAAGCAACTTGCCTTTGAAAACGACCTTGAGTTAATTGACCTTTATCCCATCTTTAGAGCAAAGTTTAATGCCTATTTGATGCCCGACTCACTGCACCCAAGTGAAAGTGGAGCAGCCCGAATTGTTGAGCGCATTGCTCCAATTATTGCATGCTCGCCACGCAAGGATAGTCTTGCTGAGGGGGTAGTAGCTATCAAATCAAACATTTCAAACTTTCATGCCTACAAAATGTATGATTGGGGTGGGGGATACAAAATTGTAGTGCCACGTGTTGCCCCCAAAGGAGCCTCGCAGTGGGTTGCTCGCACAAGTTTTTGGGGACATAAACCAGAGGTAGATATTGCCCTTTTGGAGCGAGGCTTTCACATTGCCTACTGTCCTGCCGAAAATCTTTTTGGCTCGCCCAAGGCAGTACAAATGTTTGATGATTTTTATGCACGAATGATGGCTGCTGGATTTGCCCCAAAAGTGGTTTTAGAGGCAATAAGTTATGGAGCATTAGCGGTGTACAATTGGGCTGCGCAAAACCCTGAAAAGGTGGCAGCGATTTATGCCGATGCCCCCGTTATGAACCTTAAAAACTTGCATAGAAACTGCAATCTTGCAACCACTCAAACACTGATGAACGCCTATCAATTTCGGAATAAAAGAGAACTTAGAGAATGGCAAAAAACACCGATTAACCATGCACGAATATTGCAGCACCTACCTATTATTCATTTGGTAGGACAAATGGACACCATCTCTGTAGCCGATAATACAGCCCTATTTAAGGACTCTATCCAAAAGGCAGGAGGAAAAATGACCCTCGTTAACCGAGAAAGCTACAATGCCCATACACTCGATGCCCCTAATAGCGTCATCAACTTTATACTTACTGCAACACAACAAGTAAACAATACCTGTGTAGTGCCTGTGCCAGGGCATGAATGGAGGCAAGGAATTGGTTGGAGAGCGGGTACAGATTGGTGGGCGCAGAATGAAGAAATTGCAAATCTTACACAAGACTCTTGCCAGATACTTTTGCTGGGCAACTCGATTACCCAAGGTTTGGGAGGAGACCGAAAAAAAATTGTGAAACACAACGGAATATCGCCCCTTACAAAAGCCTTAGGCGATACTGTACGGTGGATAAATGCGGGTATATCGGGCGACAAAATAGAAAACTTGCTTTGGCGTATGCGCAACAATAATTACGAAGCAGCAAATCCACAACACGTATTTATAAGCATTGGAGTAAACAACTGCAATGATGAGAGTTCGACCGAAGAGATTGCCGAAGGTATTTTGTTGATTGTACAGCAAGCACGAGCACAGTTTGCCGAAGCAAAAATAACCCTCTTTGGAATGCTGCCATACAAAAGAATTGCAAGCTCAAATGCCTTGCGAAAAATCTTGAAAGAGGCAGCCCTACCCGATGGAGTAGAGTTTGTAGATGCTTCGGAATGGTTTACCCAACGACGAGAACGGCTTAATCTTGACTATTATGCCAAAGACCTCATTCACCTCTCCCCAAAAGGCTACGAAATGTGGAGCAAGAAGATTGCAGACATCTACTTTCGAAATAGATAACAAAACGATACCCCCCCCGCCCCTCAATCTCTCACCTCCCTTCATCACACACACATTAAAATCATCACGCATGAGTAAAAAAACACTTCACTTCGACAGCCTACAAGTACACGCAGGCTATCAACCCGATGCAACAGGCGCAACAGCCCCGCCCCTTTACATGAACAACGCCTATCAATTTGATA
>JBOFMS010000089.1:0-11020 GCA_051658505.1 Bacteroidales bacterium
GATGCGGGTGATTTAGCGTATGGGGAAAAGCTCTAAGCGCAATACTACATCCAAGTGAAGATCGCTCATATTGATTTTGGTCATCAGCCTGCCTTTCTTGCTCCTATGGACGAGGTTACAGATCCTTCCTTCCGTTTTATGTGTAAGCACTTTGGAGCAGCAATGGTGTATACAGAGTTTGTGTCAAGTGATGGTTTGATTCGTGATGCAGGTAAAACCTTGGAGCGTCTCAAAATCTATGAACACGAACGCCCTGTTGGTATTCAATTGTATGGGCATTTAACCGATGCAATGGTTGAGGCAGCACGTATTGCAGAGCAGGCAAAGCCTGACTTAATCGACATCAACTTTGGCTGCCCTATGAAGAAAATCGTGAATCGAGGGGCGGGTTCGGGCATGATGCGAGATGTGTCTAAAATGGTAGAGATGACAAGACAGATTGTGGATGCTGTAAACTTACCTGTAACCGTAAAAACTCGCTTAGGCTGGGACAATGAAACGAAGAATGTGGTTGAGATTGCAGAGAGGCTGCAAGATGTGGGGATAAGTGCTCTTACAATTCATGGGCGTACACGCTGTCAAATGTATAAAGGTGAAGCAGACTGGACTTTGATTGGAGAGGTGAAGCGTAACCCTCGAATGCGGATTCCGATTATTGGTAATGGAGATATAAAAAGTGCGCAAGATGCTAAAAGTGCTTTTCATAACTTTGGGATAGATGCCATCATGGTGGGGCGTGCAACCTATGGACATCCTTGGATTTTTGAAGAAATTAAGCATTATTTAGAGCAGGGAGAGTTGCTGCCTGGCCCCTCGGTAAAACAACGAGTAGCGATTGCAAAACTACACTTTGCAAAATCCCTAGAGTATAAAAAAGGAATGACGGCAATATTGGAAATGCGTCGCCATTTTGCGTCCTATTTTCGGGCTTTATCCAACTTCAAAGAGACTCGCCTCAAATTAGTAACCGCCACTAACCCTGATGAAGTTTTTGCAGTACTTGACTATATTGCGAAAACGTGGGAGTAGACTCTTTTCAAAAATCTACCCTCACGTTTATAGTACAAATCCCTTCAATTGGAGGGATTTATAAGTATAGTAGCACTCTTAAATGCAGTTCTATATTGTTTTATTTTCTGAGGGAGTTAGTAACTATTCCACTTAGTTCGTTTACACTCAAGTTTCTCGCAACAATTTTTTTATTCTTATCGAGTAAGTAAATGGTTGGTGCACGTTTTACATTGTATGTGGTGTAGTAGTTTGAACCCATAGAGTAGATTGTATTATTCCCATTGGCATCTTTGCCTTCTAATCCATCCCAAGTATTTATCCAAGTATATTGGTTTAAATCCAAAAATGCTTGCCACTCATTACGTTTATATAGAGTATACATAGCAATTACTTGCACGCCTTTTTGTTGGTTTGCATTGTAGAATTGCCATAACTCTTTTAATTCCTTTTGGCACTGTGGGTGATTCGGGTCAAAAAATACTAAGAATGTCCAGTCTGAAGGAGTTTCATGTAATGAAATGCGTTTGTTTTCTGAAGTCATCATTCTAAAATCTGGAGCTATTGCACCAACTACAATTAGTCGGAATTTTTCAACCGTTTCACGCAGTTTTTCTTTAGCCTCTTTACTTACCCATGTTGCACGTTCAGTTAGGTAGTATTTGTCAGCAAGGTGCATAAATATAGGTTCGTTGTTTATATTCTCACTAATTTGATAAGCTTGCAAAAAGTAGTCAACCAAATGGCGAAACATAGCGGGATTGCTTTCGCTACGTTTTATTAGTCTATCAGCATGTCTAATAATGGTATCAGGCTGTTGTGGAATGAGTTGCTTAAAAAAGAAATCAAGTGAAGGTGTGAAAAATTTTGTACGAATTAGTCCTTCATCGGTAATATTTACTCTGTCAAAGTAGCGAGAGAAGTATGCTGTGCGAATTGAATCTTTAGTTGCCTCACTTTTTATGTGTCGGATATTAGGGATTGCTGGTATGCGATTTGCATTGAGGATTGTGCCTAAAAATCCGTTACGGTAAGTATTGGCTAATCCATCTATATAGCGATTAACTTGCAGTTCATTTTGTTGAATTTGCTCTTGAAAAAACTTGGTAGAATCTTTTGTGTGACGTGCATTGTATTGCATTTGCTTGCGAATATTCGTACTTGTTTCTATGTGAGTCCGCATTACACTTTGGTATTGGGTAAAGGCTTGATTTTCTGGCGAACCAACAAACTCAAGGGTTTCGCGTACATCTTTATAGTCTGCTTTTATTTTGAACGATTGCTTGTCGCTGATAAGAAATTCAACATAGTTGCGATTTGGCAAGAGCACAAAGTAGGACCCTCGTGGTAGAGTAAAGTTCTTGCTAAATAGGCCTTTTCCTGATTTATTAAGCCTTACAGTATCTATAATAAAGTTTTGTTCAGCAACAAAGTACCCTAGTTGTACTGTTGTGTTTGACAAGCCCTTGAACTGTACTTCTATTTTGTAGGACTTGGCTGCATTTGCAGTCCATACGCTTAATGCGCAAACTAAAATAAGAAAGAGATTTTTTTTCATAGTGAATTAAAAATAAATGAGAAGATAAAGTTAATTAAAATATAGTGCAATATGATAAATAATAAATGATGCGCCCCATGCTACAAATATAGTATACAGAACGCTAAGTACTGTAAATCGCATATTGCCTGACTCACGTTGCATCACAGCAATAGTTGCCAAACAAGGAATATACAAAAGTATAAAAATAAGGAATGATAGTGTTGATGCTGTGGTAAATACTGCCTGACCAACTTTTTCTCCATGTGTATAGTACTCTTTTTTGAGATTTTCAATCAAGGCGGGGGTATTTTCCTCGTTACTACTGGGTGCACCATAGACTACACTAAGTGTACTTATGACTGTTTCCTTTGCAATGACTCCAGTAAGCAGGCTTACACTCATTTTCCAATCAAAGCCCAAGGGTTGCATTGCTGGTTCTACTATTTTTCCTAATTGCCCAAGGTACGAATGCTCTTGACGTAGGCTGTGCTTTGCTCTCTCGAAGTTTAACGTTAAGTCGTCATATTGACTGCTATCAGCCTCTGCCATTAGCTTTGTGTAATCCTCTGTGGCATTTTCTTCAGCCAAGCGCATACTTTCAGATGAGCGAGGAAAGGTACTTAATGCCCAAATTATTACCGCTCCAATCAAAATCACTCCACTCATTTTTTGAAGATATTGTGAACCCTTGTGCCACATATGATGCAATGCGCTTTTTAGTGTTGGTAGGCGATAGGGGGGCAATTCCATCACAAATGGTTGTCCCTTTTCTTTAAAAATAAATTTGCTGCATATCAAGCCTGTAAAAATAGCAAATGCTAAGCCTATCATGTAAATCCCAAAAAGCATACTGCCAGCATAGGCAGGGAAAAATGCTCCAATCAACAGAATGTAAACGGGCAGTCTTGCACTGCACGACATAAAAGGTACGAGTAACATTGTGAGCATTCGCTGTGCGCGGTTCTCTATCGTGCGAGTTGCCATAATGGCAGGCACATTGCAGCCAAATCCCATAACGAGGGGAATGAACGATTTGCCATGTAAGCCAATGCCGTGCATGAGTTTGTCGGTAATAAAAACAGCGCGAGCCATGTAGCCAGTATCTTCTAACAGTGAAATGAAGAAGAATAAAATCAAAATATTGGGCAAAAATGCGATTACTGCCCCCACACCACTTATCACTCCATCAAGGAGTAAGTCTTTAAGTATACTGTCGGGGATAAGTTCGTTTAGCAGTGCAGATAAATTTTCAATGCCGCCGTTAATCCACTCCACAGGGTAGTTGCCTAAGGTAAATGTAGCGACAAACATGAACCACATGAAAAACAAAAATATGGGGAATCCTAAATATTTGTTGGTCAATATGCGGTCGATACTTTTAGTGATACGATGTCGCTCTTTTTTGCCAGAGGTAAAGGTCTCTCGCAAAGCTCCAGCAATGAATCCGTAGCGAGCATCAGAGATTACAGTTTCGCTATTTTCTCTAAATTCCTCCTCTATCTCTATTATGGCTTTTTTACTATAGCCTAAAATTTCTTGACTGTTG
Source organism: Bacteroidales bacterium (assembly GCA_051658505.1). Lineage (GTDB taxonomy): Bacteria > Bacteroidota > Bacteroidia > Bacteroidales > UBA932 > JAITMY01. Next base: position 4,095 of record JBOFMS010000089.1, read on the forward strand.
GCGCACTCTTGGTAAACTAATGTTTTTGCAATTTCATCTTCCTCTAAAAGTTTGATACTCAAAAAGCGAGAAGAGTATAAGTCTGTAAGAGCAGCATTCTCTGGTGTGCGAATTAAGTTTTGTATAGTAGTGATGTGCTGCTCTAAATCTCTTCCATAGTTGATGTGAATATGGTGATGGCGCATTTGCACTTGCACAGGCGTTTGACCTGTAAAGGAGTGAATGATAGTTTGGATTAACTCAGGCAATCCTTTTCCCCTTGAACCTACTGTTGGCACTATGGGCATTGCTAGCATTCGTTCAAGTTGTTGATGATTGAGCGAGTCGTTATGCTGCTGTAATTCATCAAACATATTGAGTGCAATAATTGTACGCATGTCCATATCTATCAACTGCGTGGTAAGATAAAGGTTGCGCTCAAGATTCGTTGCATCTAGTACGTTTACAATAACATCGGGCATTTCAGTCGCAATGTATTGTCGCACATATCGCTCTTCGGGTGAGTATGCTGTAAGTGAGTAAGTGCCTGGCAAATCTACTAGGCGAAGTATATAGCCATCTATCTTCACCTCTGCTTTTTTCAACTCTACAGTTACCCCAGAGTAATTGCCAACATGCTCATGTGTACCCGATAGGCAGTTGAATAGAGAGGTTTTACCAGTATTTGGATTTCCTACAAAGGCTACATTGATCACATTTCCTGCCTTGGGGATAACTTTGCTCTCATTATCTATTAAGGTAATTGGAGGAGTGTCAAAGGGTAGGGCTTGCAATAATTCTAATTCGGTGCTTACTTCTATTAAACTCGCCTCATTACGGCGTAATGACACGGAATAGCCCATAATGCTATACTCAATAGGGTCCTTCAAAGGAGCATTTTTTACTACTTCTATAACCTTTCCCTTTACAAAGCCCATTTCGGTAATACGATGGCGGAATGCATCTCGTCCGATGACTTTGCAAATGACGGCTTGTTGCCCATTAGTGAGTTCAGATAAGCGCATACGTAGAGTAAGGGTTAGAGTAGGCGGTTCAATAAATTATTGACATTTTGCTCAATGCGTTCATAAGCATTGTCGGAGTAGTCTGCTCCTTGAAATTTTTCGCCTACTATGTTTTCAAATAACTCTGCATAGCGTTGGCTAATACCTTCTACTATTGTATCAGTCATGGCTGGTATGCTTTGTCCTTCCTTGCCTTGAAAGCCATTTTTCATTAGCCACTCACGCACAAATTCTTTTGATAATTGTTTTTGTGCCTCTCCCTTGTTGAAGCGTTGTTCATAACCTTTGGCATAAAAATAACGTGAGGAGTCGGGAGTGTGAATTTCGTCTATTAAATAAATTTTGTCGTTCCGCTTGCCAAACTCATACTTGGTGTCTACTAAGATAAGTCCTCGCTGCGCCGCAATCTCAGTGCCACGAGCAAAAAGGGCGAGGGTGTATTTTTCAAGGGTAGCATAATCCTCAACACTTACAATCCCTTGTGCTAGGATTTCGTCCTTAGAAATATCTTCATCATGCAATCCTAACTCAGCCTTGGTCGTAGGGGTAATGATGGGTGTAGGAAATTTTTGATTTTCACGCATCCCTTCAGGTAGTTGCACCCCACATATTTGACGTATTCCTTTTTGGTAGGCTCGCCATGCACTACCACATAAGTATCCTCGTACAATCATCTCTATAGCAAATGGCGCACACTTGTAGCCCACGGTTACCATAGGGTCTGGGGAGGCTATTTTCCAACTTGGGCATATATCGGCAGTAGCATCTAAAAACTTTGCTGCAATTTGATTTAGCATCTGTCCCTTGTAAGGTATGCCTTTAGGCAGTACCACATCAAAGGCAGAGATGCGGTCGGTGGCTATCATTACCAGTAAATCTTCATTGATGGTATACACATCACGCACTTTTCCTTTATAGAAGTGAGTTTGCTTAGGGAAGTCGAATTGGGTAGCGGTAATTGCAGTTGTCATAGCGGTATAGAATAAAATAGGTAAAGTGTATATTTATAAAGATGCTCTATCGAATATGTTTACAATTTTGCTTACCAAAGGGTGCCGAATTATATCCTTATTATTGAACTTTACGTAAGCAATATCCTTAATATTTTCTAATAAATCAATGCTTTTTTGCAATCCAGAATCGCTTTTACGAGGCAAGTCGATTTGCGTTACATCTCCTGTTACAATAAACTTTGCCTCCTTTCCCATGCGAGTTAAAAACATTTTCATTTGTGGAAGAGTAGTGTTTTGCGCCTCGTCGAGTATTACAAATGCGTTGTCTAGAGTGCGCCCACGCATAAACGCAAGGGGAGCAATTTGTATTATGCCCTCCTCCATATATCCCTCCAGTTTTTTTGCAGGAATCATATCGTGTAGTGCATCATACAAGGGTTGTAAATATGGGTCAAGTTTTTCCTTCATATCTCCAGGTAAAAATCCCAATCGTTCGCCAGCCTCAATCGCTGGGCGTGTGAGTATGATTTTGCGCACTTGCCGCAGTTTGAGTGCTCGGACTGCTAGTGCAATAGCCGTATAAGTTTTGCCTGATCCTGCAGGTCCTACAGCAAATAAAAGGTCGCACTTGTCATACTGCTCTACCAATTGTTGTTGTCGAGGCGTGCGTGCCTTAATCAAGGCGCCATTGTTTCCATAAAGTATAATATGCTGACTTGCCTCTTCTTGAGGGTTTGCACCCAAGCATACCTCATTGACCATTTCTACTGATAATTGCCCTCGCTTATGACAATACTCGGTTAATGCTTTCAATACCCCCTCGAATTCTTTTATATTTGCACCACTACCCTGCACCTTTATCTCTTCACCCCGCACGACTATCTTTAATTTTGGAAAGTGTGCTGTGAGTGCATTTACATGGCTATTGTTGACGCCATAAAAATTTAGAGGTTCTACGTCTTGAAGGGTAAAAGTCTTTTCCGTCATGCTGTGGCTAAAAAATAGGGCTCAAAGATAGCAAATTTGCAAGGAAAGATTGCGCTTTTAATTGTATTGTTTAACGAATTAGTGTATATGTTGTGATATTTATTTTTCTTGTATGCCTATTTTCTCAAGAGAGTGAGTCGTGGTGCGACAAAATGGCAGCCTGCAATCTTTTGGCAAAGAATTTGTATGCCTATTACTTGTGTGGTTTGAAATTTTCAAATTGCAGCATTTGATTCAAATGAAAATACTAATAAATAACAGATTTGAAATAATATGAGTAAGGAAAAAGAATTCAAAAAGAAGCAAGAGTGTGTCAGTCAAGAGTCTTGCGACTGTAAAAATGACATGCCAGAAAGCAAGCAAAGTGGGGATTGTGTGGGAGCAGGAAAAAAAGAGGAGCAAAGTGCTGCAAAGGATTTAACTATTGAGGAGCAATTGATTCAAGTGCAAGATAAATATGTGCGCTTGGTTGCCGAGTTTGACAACTTTAGGAAGCGAACTGCACGTGAGCGTTTGGACTTGATTATGACAGCTAGTCAAGACACCATTGAAGGGATTTTGCCGGTACTTGATGATTTTGAGCGAGCAATCATCGCTTCTGAATCTGCTACTGAGGTAGACGCACTGAGAGAAGGAACAAAATTAATTCATCAAAAACTTGCAGACTACTTAGACACTAAGGGCTTAAAGCCAATAGATGCAGAGGCTGGCAGCGACTTTGATACAGATTTACATGATGCGGTTACCAAATTTCCCGCTCCAGAGGAAAGTCTAAAAAATAAAATATTAGACACCGTTCAAAAAGGGTATAGATTACATGAAAAGGTAATTCGCTACGCTAAGGTGGTAGTAGGAGAGTAAGTTACAATAAACAAATTTGCAATTATGTCAAAAAGAGATTACTACCAAGTATTAGGGGTTGAGAAAAGTGCGAGTGCTGATGAAATAAAAAAAGCATATCGCAAAAAAGCGATTGCATATCACCCAGATAAAAACCCTAATAATAAAGAGGCTGAAGAAAAATTTAAGGAGGCAGCAGAAGCCTATGATGTACTCAGTACTCCTCAAAAGCGTCAGCGTTATGACCAATTTGGTCATGCTGGGGTAGGTGGTGCAGGCGGTCATGGTGGTGGCGGAGGTTTTTCTATGGACGACATCTTTTCCAATTTTGGCGATATATTTGGCAATGCTTTTGGTGGAGGTTTTGGCTTTAATGGCTTTGGTGGAAGTCGTGCACGATCAACAAACTATGGCTCTGATATTCGGATTCGAGTAAAACTCTCCCTTAGTGAAATTGCTCATGGAGTAAGCAAAAAACTTAAAATCAAAAAACTCGTGTCTTGTGATACTTGCGGTGGAACAGGAGCAAAGGACAGAAATAGTGTGGCTACTTGTAGCACTTGCTCTGGCTCAGGGCAAGTAGTGCAAACTGTTAATACTATGTTGGGGCGTATGCAAACCTCCGCGGTCTGCCCCAAGTGTCATGGTGAAGGTACTATGATTACTGCAACTTGCACTAAATGCCATGGAGATGGCACTATGAAGAGTGAGCAAGAGGTCTCTTTTAATATCCCAGCAGGAGTTTCAGATGGCATGCAACTTAGTATAAGTGGCAAAGGGAATGCTGCAAAACGAGGAGGTCAAAATGGAGACTTATTAGTAATAATCGAAGAGGAAACTCGAGAGGACTTAATAAGAGATGGAAATAATTTAGTGCATAATCTATTCGTTAGTTTTACAGAAGCAACACTTGGTGCTTCTGTTGAAGTGCCTACGGTAGATGCAAGAGCAAAGATTGCAATAAAGGCAGGTACACAACCAGGTACAATCTTGCGACTTGCAGGTAAGGGGCTGCCTTCGGTTAATGGCTATGGACGAGGAGATTTGTTAGTGTACGTCAATGTTTGGGTGCCTAAAAACGTAGATAAAGAACAGCGTAAAATTCTCGAAAAACTATCTTCTGCTCAAAATTTTCAGCCTAATCCAGATGCTTCAGAGCGAAATTTTATGGATAGACTCCGAAAAGTATTTAATTAAGACTTGAAGGAAGGACTGTTTGACCTTTTATCGCTTTATAGAAGTAAGGTGCACGATTTTTTTTGTGGAAAAAAAATCTTCATCGAAAAAATCAGATAAATCGATAATTTTGTAATGCTTAAACAACTGTAGTTCTTTCGTTAAATCACCACCTTTGAGGTATAAAACTCCATTTTTAATGGAGTTTTTTTGTGTCGGAGAAACATTTTTCCATATCCAATTTACAAAGATCGAAAGTTCTGTTACTGCTCGGCTTATTACAAAGTCATATGTATCCTTTATTTCCTCTGCACGAGAATGTGTGAACCTGATATTTTGTAGATTTAGTGAATTTGCAACCTCTTGTGCCACTTTAACTTTTTTGCCAATAGAGTCAACCAAATGAAATTGACATTGAGGGAATAGGATTGCTAGAGGAATGCCTGGAAATCCTCCGCCAGTACCAACATCTAGGAATTTTGTATTGGCAACAGGCTGTAGTGCTTTGGCAAGTGATAGCGAGTGTAGTACATGTCGTTCATATAAATGCTCAATATCCTTGCGAGAGATGACGTTAATTTGCTGATTCCAATAAGAGTATAACTCTTGCAAACTTAGTATTTGCTTTTGTTGCAGATCAGTTAAGTCGGGAAAATACTTTGTAATAATCTCCATTTTTTAAGATAGAAATTTATTTACTGCTAATTTTAGCATTTTTTCTTTTGCTCGAAATAGTAAGGTCTTAACTGTACCTATGGGAATGTTTAGGGTAACTGAAATTTCATCATACGTATAGCCACTTATATAGCGCAGTTGTAACGCTTGTCTGTACTGTGGTTTGAGCATCGTTAGCCATTGGGCTATGGTATCTGCATTTTGCTTTGCAATTAAGTCGTCCTCAGGGTTAAGTAGTGGGGAGTGTACATTAAAGTTATCTTCCTCAATTAACTGGTCAATAGATATGAGGCTGTTTTTTTTCTTTCGAAAAAAATCAATGCAACAGTTATTTGCAATACTATACAGCCATGTGCTAAATGCGTAGCCTGAAGAGTATGAAGTTATATTTTCAAAAGCCTTTGAGAAAGTATGTTGGATAATATCCTCTGCATCTGAAGCATTGGTTATTTTCTTGCTAACATACTTGAAAATGCCTGGGTGATAACGCTCCATAAGCACTCTAAATGCCTGTTGGTCTTCAGCGCAAGCACGTTGAATGAGGCTTGCATCACTAAGAAGTGGGTCTTTTTTTTTCTTTATGCAGGCTGTACTCATAGTTCGGGCAAAGGTAGTAACTTTTTTTCGCAAATATTTGTGTAAAAAAAAAAAACACTTACCTTTGCAGTCCTTTTCCAAGGATTCAGTAGCTCAGTCGGTAGAGCACATCCCTTTTAAGGATGGGGTCCTGGGTTCGAGCCCCAGCTGGATCACTTTAGCCCGTAGCATTTTTCAAGATGTTGCGGGCTTTTTCTTTGTATATAAATGGATTCGAAAAATCAAACAATACAGCATTTTACATGCTTTTCTTTTCTCATAAATTACCTTTTTGGTTTACCATCTTACTTTCAAATTGATACAGATTACTTTACTATTGAGGCATTGAAAATAAATAGCCTATGTTTTCTTCCAATAATTGAACGGTATCTTAATTTATTTTCATTGCTCGCTTGACTATAATTCCTCTATCTGTTTTAACTAAAAAGATATAAAAGCCAGCAGGGAGTTCCCTTAAACTATCAGAGGTTAGTTGTCCTTCTGCCGTTTTTTCACTGATACGCTTTCCACTTTCATCTAAAACTATCCCCGAAGGCTATCACCCCAGCAAGTGAGGAGGTTGGAAGCACATTATTTGCATCAAAAGAAACAGGTATATAATTGCTTGTGTATAGCGATATGGTATCAGTACTTACTATATGAAGAGCCGCATTGCTAACAACGAGCGGTTTATTGGGGCAAGCAACGGAGGGTT
>JBOFMS010000090.1:0-3376 GCA_051658505.1 Bacteroidales bacterium
CACTTTTTCTACTTTTATTTGCACAAGAATTTCATTTACATCTATTTGAGTGCTGTTTTCAGCAACGTGTGTATCTATACTTATTATATTGGCAAGTACTTGTGCCTTAATATAGTCATCAAATGCTTTAACGGCATCATCAATTCTAACATTGCTTTGCAAGTAAATATTGATGCGGTCTGTTACCTCAAAACCACTGTCTTTGCGGAGATTTTGAATGCGATTAACTAATTCACGAGCAATTCCCTCGAGTTTTAACTCTTCGGTTAATGTAATGTCAAGGGCAAGTGTTATGCCGTTTTCACTAAGACTAAGTGAACCTGCAATATCTTCGGTTAAAATCTCAATATCTTCTTTGATAAGTTTGATTTTTTCGCCAGAGATAAGTGTAATTGCATATTCATTCTCTTTTTCTAAAGTATTGATTTCTGTACTTGTAAAAGATAAAACCTTGGCTGCAACTTCTTTCATGTTTTTGCCGCATTTTGCGCCTAAAGTTTTGAAGTTTGCTTTTGCTTTTTTGTTCACAACATTGGCGTCATCTGTTACCAATTCAATGTTTTTTACATTGGTTTCTGTTCGGATAATGTTTTTAATGTCTTCTGTAAATAGTTCAAAAAGCTGTTTGTCGACAATAGGAATAATTGCCTTTAATAGAGGTTGGCGTACTTTAATATCTGCTTTACGGCGTAGGGCAAGTATCATTGAGGTTACTTGTTGTGCTACCTGCATTTTGTCTTCTAAGTTTTTGTTGATAAAACTTGTGTTAAATGTAGGGAAATTGCTTAAATGCACCGATAGTTTATCTTCGGTTGCAGTATGAATGTCTTCGAAAATTTGCTCGGTAATGAAGGGGGCTATCGGGGCTGCTAATAAACTTATAGTAGCTAAGCATTCATGAAGTGTTTGATAGGCGGCTAATTTATCATTGTCCATTTTTCCTCCCCAAAAGCGTTTCCGATTAAGACGTACATACCAATTGCTTAAGTGGTCGCATACAAAGTCTTGTATTAGGCGACCTGCACGGGTGGGTTCGTATTCTTCATAGGCTTGCTCTACGTTTTTGATGAGCGAGTGTAGCATCGAAATAATCCATTTGTCTATTTCGGGGCGTGTGTCAATGGGGACTTGTGTTTCTGTGCCTTGAAACTTGTCGACATTGGCATATAGGGCAAAGAATGAGTAAGTGTTGTAGAGTGTGCCAAAGAATTTTCGGCGTACTTCGTCTATTCCTTCAATGTCAAATTTTAGGTTGTCCCAAGGTTGTGAGTTGGTCATCATATACCAACGAAGGGCGTCGGCTCCGTATTCGTCCATGACTTTAAATGGGTCAACGGCATTGCCTAAGCGTTTGCTCATTTTATTGCCATTTTTATCTAAGACTAATCCATTTGAAATGACGTTTTTGAATGCTACACTATCACTTATCATCGTAGCAATGGCGTGTAGGGTAAAGAACCAGCCTCGTGTTTGATCAACGCCTTCGGCAATAAAATCTGCGGGGAAGTTTTGTGCAAAATCTGCTTGTTCGACATTTGGATAAAAAACTTGGGCGAAGGGCATCGCTCCACTATCAAACCAAACGTCTATAAGGTCTAATTCTCGTTTCATTGGTTTTCTACTGTCTGAAACAAGTATAATGTTATCTACATAAGGACGGTGTAGGTCTATTTTTTGGTAGTTTTCTTTACTTAAATCGTCTGCAATAAAGGTTTTGTATGGATTTGATTGCATGAAGCCTGCTGCTATCGATTTCTCAATTTCTTGTAAAAGTTCTTTTATTGAGCCAATACATTTTTCTTCTGTGCCATCTTCACTACGCCAAATGGGTAGGGGGGTGCCCCAATATCTACTGCGTGATAAATTCCAATCTTTTAAGTCTTCTAACCATTTGCCAAAGCGTCCTGTTCCTGTACTTTCGGGTTTCCAACTAATGGTTTTGTTTAGTTCAACCATGCGTTCTTTACAAGCTGTGGTTTTTATAAACCAACTGTCAAGGGGATAGTATAAAACAGGTTTGTCGGTGCGCCAACAATGAGGATAAGAGTGTGTGTGTTTTTCTATCTTAAAGGCAAGTCCTTGTTGTTTGAGCATTACGCATAAGTCTACATCAAGGGTGGTGTCATTTTCTGAGGCGTTGATATCATAGGCGTTTTTAACGTATCGTCCTGCAAAGTCTTTGTATAGGTCAATATTGATGGCGGTTTTTACAAAGTCGGTATCTAGGTCGTTTGTTTTGAAGAATTTTCCTGTTTTATCGACCATAGGTTGTTGATTGCCTTGCTTATCAAGTAGTATAAGTGGGGCAATGTTATTTTGCTTTGCTACTCGGTCATCATCTGCGCCAAAGGTGGGGGCTATGTGAACAATGCCTGTGCCGTCTTCGGTAGTAACGAAGTCGCCTGTGATGATACGGAAAACATCGCCATTGGGCTTTATCCAAGGTATTAACTGCTCGTAAGATAGCCCTTCGAATTGTGTGCCTGTGTATTCTTGTAGTATGCGATAGGGTATTTGTTTGTCGCCTACTTTGTATGTATCTATGGGTAGGGTATCGCCTTCGGCAGAAAAATGTTTGCTTAATAAATCTTTGGCAAGTATTACTGATATTTTTTCGCCTGAATAGGGATTAAAAGTGTTTACAAGAACGTATTGTATTTTACTGCCGACACAAAGTGCTGTGTTTGATGGTAGTGTCCATGGGGTGGTTGTCCATGCTAAGACAAAAATGTTTTGTGTGGTGACTTTGGTAAATAATGCTTCGGAGGTAGTGTTGCGCTGTAATTTGAACATTGCTACGCAAGTGGTGTCTTTTACATCACGGTAGCATCCTGGTTGATTTAGTTCGTGTGTGCTTAAGCCTGTGCCTGCTGCGGGTGAATAGGGTTGTATGGTGTATCCTTTATAAAGGAGTTGTTTGTTATATAGTTGCTTGAGTAAATGCCATAGGCTCTCGATATAGCGATTGTCGTAGGTAACATAGGGGTTTTGCATATCGACCCAATAGCCCATTTGTTGGGTCAGATTTTCCCATTCTTTGGTGTATTTCATTACTTCGGTACGACAGGCTGCATTGTATTCATCGACTGAGACTTTTTTGCCTATGTCTTCTTTGGTAATGCCTAACATTTTTTCTACGCTAAGTTCTACTGGAAGTCCGTGAGTGTCCCAACCTGCTTTGCGATTAACCAAAAAGCCTTTTTGGGTTTTATATCTACAAAAAATATCTTTAATGCAACGTGCCATAACGTGATGTATGCCTGGCATTCCGTTTGCAGAAGGGGGACCTTCATAAAATACAAATGATGGTTTGCCTTTGCGCAATTCGAGTGATTGTGCAAAGGTGTTTTTTTTGTCCCATTTTTCAAGTATTGTT
>JBOFMS010000091.1:0-3765 GCA_051658505.1 Bacteroidales bacterium
CCTTATCTTAGTTATAGATTTAATGATATGGCAACCATAGTGCCTGATGCAAGCGGTGGACATATTGAGGATATTAGCAAGTTTAACTATGGTATGGGATTGGGTGCAGGTTGTGAGGTATTTGGCAGAATACAGATAATGGCTCGCCAAAATTTTGGGTTAAGAGATTTAACCAGTAGTAGATCTAAAGATAGAGTATTTTCTCTCTCTCTTGGATTCTTGTTCTAAAGAGTATCCTTAAAAAGCAAAACGCCCTGTATTTTTACTACAGGGCGTTTTTCTTTTTAAGGGGCGAATGCTTACTTACTCCACTTTTCGTAATGAATATGGGTTGGATCCCATTTGTTTTTTACTGTGGGTTGCTCGGCAGCATAACCAATAGGAACCACGTTTAGTGGAACAATGTTTGCTGGAAGGTTCAGTAGTTTTTTGAGAACTTCAACACGTTCCGAAATTGGATAAACGCCACACCATACTGCACCTAATCCCATGCCATGAGCGGCTAAAAGGATATTTTCGGTAGCCGCCGATGCGTCTTGAATCCAATATCCAATGCCGTCACCAGCAAAGGTGTTTTCTAAATCACCACATACCACAATGGCAAGGGGAGCAGAGGCTGCCATCTTAATAGGACGAAAATTGTTTGAAATCGCTTGTAGTGTTTCTTTGTTTTTTATCACAATAAACTTCCAGGGTTGTTTGTTACCAGCAGAGGGTGCTGCCATTGCTGCACGTAACATTGTTTCTATTTTTTCATCATCAATGGCTTTATCCTCATATTGACGTATGCTTGTACGTGTCATAATATTGTTTAGGATAATTTTTTCTGCCGAATCAGCTGTAACTCCATCGGTTGTGCTACAACTCGAAAGTGTGCTTGCCATAAGTGCTATGACAATAAGTTTGAAATGGTTTTTCATAATTAAATGGTTTTTAAGTTGGTTCTAAAGGTAAAGAATATCTCCAAAGAAACACTATAAACTTTAAGATGAACTGATAAATCACACATATCAAAGGTATTATTTAGATATGTGGCAAATCAAGGCAACAGTAAATTGTTTTTGGTTCAATTGTTTTGACGTCAAAAACTCAAAACAATTATCTTGACTGAATATATTGGTTTATAATATTTGGGTTTTGAATGAGTGGACGTGCTAAGCCAAGGTATTCAATATTTGTTTCGTTGAGCATTTTTTCCATTTCTTCAAAATCTCGATTGCCACCTGTAACAATTACAGGAGTTTTTGTTTCATCACTAATTTTTGCTGCTATCTCTTTAAAAAATGCTTTGTTACCTCGAAAATCCCAAAAGTTACCACTTACTTCAATTGCATCAATGCCTTTTTGAGCTAAGGTTTTACATAGGTAAAGACAGTCTTCATTGCTTACTCCTCCATCAAAACCATCTTGACTTTGTATCTTAATCCACACTTGAAAGTCATTACCCACAGCCTTGCGTATTGCCTCATACACCTCTACCGTAAGCCGATATCTGTTTTCAAGACTCCCTCCATACGCATCACTACGCCGATTATAGTGAGTTGTGGCAAATTGATGTAGTAGATAGTTATGGCAGGCGTGAATTTCAACGCCATCAAAGCCTGCTTTTTTGGCTCGTAAGGCTGCGGAGGCAAATTTATCAACCATTGCCTTTATTTCGCCCTGTGTCATCTCCTTAGGGGTAATGCCTGTTTTGATATTTGGCACAGCACTTGCCCCCAGTACTGTGTGGGTGGGTGCTTGCTTGCTGTGATAACTTGAGCCAAGATGCACTAATTGCATAAGAATATTGGCACCATTTTGCTTTACTTTTTGGGCTAAGTCAGCATAGTCCTTAATAAAACTATCGTTGTACATAGCAAAGATGTTTTGATTCTTCTCTGCCTCATCTACAATTGTATAGCCTGTTAAAATAGTACCTACACCACCTTGGGCAAGTTGAGTGTAAAGCGATAGAGTTTGTTGTTTGTTAAGTGTGCCTTGTTGGGTAACATCGCCTACGGAGGCACGCACAAATCTATTTTTAAGTTTTAATGAGCCTATATAAGTGTTATCTAGCAAGGTTTTGGGAGTATTAACTTTGGCAACACTATCATTGGGCAATGTACTGCCTTTATGGGTTTGCCATTTTACTAAAACCACAACTAGGCAGAGTGCTAAAACAAGATTAAGAATTTTTGATGTATTCATTTCTTTATTATTTATTTTGTTGCGAAAACTTTAAGAGTGATCCCGTTGGGCACACAAATCTGCAATATGGACGCTGTACTACACATGACAAAAGTGCAAAAACACCGCCTACCACAAGCATATAAATAGAGGCGTGCTTAAATATAAACACTGAAAATAGTTCGTAGTCCATTGCCTCAAAGCCAATGCCAATCCACATTACAGCCATAAAACTAATCCATAAGCCTTCTCTAAAGTAGTCTAAATATTTGAGGCTGGGACTACCTATTTTTAATTTGTATTTGATGGATTTACCAAGAAGTTCTTGACACGAACCCATTGGGCAAATCCAATTGCAATAGTGACTTTTTTTACCCAATAGTGGAAATATAAAGGCCGAGGTTAGTAATAGTAAGGGTACAAGCGAGAGCCATACATTGATACCATTGGCAAAGAAATTAACCAACAGCGATAGGGAGATAAAACTGCCACTCCAAAAGCCTAGAACGATAACATTGAGGAGAAGTTGAAGCGGTCTGTAATACTTGTTTTTGTAGTACAGTGGTAGTATCATAGCACATAGTATCACAATAATAACAAACCACATTCGTACATCTCTCCAATTAAAGTGAGTGCCATCTATAGTAGTATGTGTAGCAAATTGTGCTGCTCGCTGTACTGATTCTATGATGGCAGATGAGGACATGGTTGCGCCAGCCACTGCATCAACAGGTTTGTGGGGTACATCTGCTAGCCGAAGTCCACTCCACGAGGAAAGCATATCTGAACGAAGTACTGAGGATAGAAACTCTGGTGTTTCGGAGTTTTTTTGCACCTCAATCCTTTCAATTTTTTCATTCTTTAAATAAATATGTAGTGGAAGGTTCCCCCCATAGCCAAAAATATCCTTAGCAATATGCTGAGTGCTTATTACACGATAACCATCGGCAGTTGTCCAAGTGTTAACAGCCTCATCTGATGAGGTAAAAAACTCCGTAATCGGAACATTAAACAAGCGTTGCTCTTTATTGATAGCAATTGCCATCAAAAACAAACAACAGGTGATGAGTTGAAGAAGATGTTTTGTTATGTTCATAAAACTTGCCATTGATTAAATGTGTGATATGCTTGCAAATGTAGTGTGGTGTATATACATTTGCAAGACCTTACCAAAACGTGATATAGTAACCAAAGGGTGTATAATATGGATTATCAAAAGGATACCAACAAATATATTTTCAATGGAGACGTATATTATTGTTCGCTGGCTCTTGCCATTGAGGTAATTGGCGGAAAATGGAAGGCAATGATTCTATTTCATTTACAATTTGGAGCCGTACGCTCAAGCGATTTGCAACAGCGTATATTAGGCATATCAAATAAAATATTTACCCAAGCGGTACGAGATTTAGAAAAAGCTGGACTTATAAAGCGAACAATTTACCCAGTAGTTCCACCCAAGGTAGAGTATGAGTTAACAAACTTAGGCATCTCGGTGATTCCCAACGTAAATGATTTAGCAAAATGGGGTAAAACCGTAGGTGAGGTATGCACAGACTAACCTTATGTGCATCAAAAACTCAAAAATGTAGTTCA
>JBOFMS010000092.1:0-16207 GCA_051658505.1 Bacteroidales bacterium
AGAGCCTCAAGTAGTTTTACCTTCGCAATTTTATTCGCAAGTTGAGGAGTGTAAGGCACTCCAACTTTTACATAGTTTTTAGTAAAGCCAAACATTAAGTTTTTCTTTTTTGAACTTTCAAAAAGCACTTTTTCGGTGCGCCCTATATTTTTCTTTAAAAATGATAGATGAAATTGTTCACATAAGTTGCTTAGTCTTTTGGTACGCTCAGTAATAATCTTGCTATGTATCTGTGGCATGTTTGCTGCAATGGTGTTTGGGCGTTGTGAGTAAGGGAAAACGTGTAGATAGGCGGGCTGTAGTGCCTCTAAAAATTGGATACCTTCCTCAAACTCCTCGTCTGTTTCAGTCGGAAACCCCACAATTATATCAATGCCAATAAAGGCAAGTGGTATTTTCTGACGGATTGTATCAATTTTTTTTGCAAAAAACTCACAAGTATATCTGCGACTCATTAAACCTAGAATGCGATTGTTGGGTGATTGTAGAGGAATGTGGAAGTGGGGCAAAAATTGAGGCATTCTTGCAACAAAGTTAATTATCTCGTCAGTTAATAAATTTGGCTCAATAGAGGAGATGCGGTAGCGCTCAATGCCCTCTATTTTGCTCAATGCTTGTAATAATTGTAAAAATGTTTCACCCGTCGTGCGTCCAAAATCACCAATGTTTACACCAGTTAGTACAATTTCTTTTGTGCCTTCTCTAATGACCTCTTTTGCTTGTTTAATAACTCTTTCAATGCTATTACTTCGGCTTGCACCTCGTGCCAATGGCACAGTGCAGTATGAACAATGATAATCACAGCCGTCTTGTATCTTCAAAAAAGTACGAGTTCTATCTCCAGAGGAATGTGCCTCAAAAAAAATATCGGGAGCACTTGTACATTCCGTTTTGTTTAGATAGGCTTGAATTTTCTTTACCACTAAACTTTTTTCTGCAACAATATGCAGTTCTGGCATTTGCTCCTTAAGTAGATTGTTGAGAGAAGTATAGCAGCCTGTTGCACATATAATGGAATTTGATTCTTTAGCAACCTTGCGAATAGTTTGTCTGCATTTTTTTTCGGAGTTTTCAGTTACTGCACAGGTGTTAATAATGCAAATGTCTGCATCGGCTTGTGATTTGGCAGGGCTAAAACCTAATTTGCTTAAATGCCGAGCAATAGTAGAGGCTTCGGCAAAGTTTAGTTTGCAGCCGAGGTTTATGATACTAAACGAAAGATTTTGCATAAAAAGATTTTTGAAGCCGACAAAGTTACAAAATAACCATGCTAAATATCTACCTTTGCCTTACATTCTATACAAAACTATGCAATACGTTAGGGCAAAAAAACATTTGGGGCAACATTTTCTTACTGATTTGAGTATTGCACAGAGTATTGTACAAAGCCTTAAGTGTAGTGACACTAAGTCTGTGCTTGAAGTAGGACCTGGAACAGGGGTATTAACGCAGTTTTTACTACAATGTGCCGATATTGATTTACACGCGATAGAGGTAGATGTAGAGTCAGTGGAGTATCTCAAGAAAACCTATCCACAATTAACGCCTCAACTTATTTTTGGCGATTTTTTACGAATTGACTTACGCACGTTATTTGCCGATAAGTTTTGTGTTATAGGTAACTTTCCTTACAATATATCTTCGCAAATATTTTTCAAGGTGTTAGAAAATAAAGACTTAGTGCCTGAGGTAGTTGGAATGCTGCAAAAAGAGGTTGCAGAGCGTATTGCTGCTCCTCCAGGTAGTAAAACTTACGGTATTTTAAGTGTACTCTTGCAAAGTTATTACCGTATAGAGTATCTCTTTACAGTAAACGAAAATGTATTTTCTCCACCTCCAAAGGTTAAATCAGCAGTAGTGCGCTTAGTGCGCAATGAGGTGCAGAACTTAGACTGCGATGAAAAACTGTTTAAGCAAGTAGTGAAAACGACCTTTAACCAAAGGCGTAAAACTCTTCGCAATTCACTAAAGCCTTTATTGGGCGGTGTAAAACTTGAACATCAAATGCTTGACCTTCGTCCTGAGCGGTTGAGTGTGTCCGACTTTATTGAGTTGACTAATTTGGTGGCAACTTTTTCAATAAATCCTCTGCATATATAGTTATAAAAAAAACCCTAAAATTTCTTTTAGGGTTTCTGCTTAAAGTGGTGCCACCAAGAATCGAACTAGGGACACAAGGATTTTCAGTCCTTTGCTCTACCAACTGAGCTATGGCACCGTGGTTTTTAAGTGGCACAAAGGTAGTTCATTTTTTGAGTTTTGCAAAACTAACAAGAAAAAAATGTTCCTATCCTTTGAAACTAAATATGACAAAAGAAAGGGGCACTCTCTTTTAGAATGCCCCTTTCTTTAAGTAAAAGAATTAATGCTGTTTTACTTTTTGCTATCAGCCTTTTTTGATTTGTCGCAAGATTCTGCATCTTTATCACAAGCCTTTTTGTCTTTCGTGCAGCAAGATGCTGAATCTTTATCGCAAGTTTTTTTATCTTTTTTGCAGCAAGATGCTGAGTCTTTCGTGCAAGTACCCTTATCTTTGCAGCATTTTGCTTTTTCAATGCTTGATGCAACAACGATATACATTTTTGTAGCAGAACCATCACAAGCAGCAACTTCAGTTACAGTTCCTTTTACAGTAATTGCTTTGCCACATGCTTTTTTGCAGCATGAAACGCCTTCTCCTAGTTGAACAGCAATAAATTTGCTGCTATCTGTACCATAAACTGCTATTTTGGTTGAATCTCCGCAAGGAGTTTTTGCAGCAGTTCCTGTAAATTCAACTTCTTGTCCAGCAAATTCTGCAGGGCTTGCAATAAGTTTATCTACTTCAACACCACCTTTTGGGCAGCAGCAGGCACCCATTAGTGCGACTAAGGATACGAATAATAATTTTTTCATTTTCTTTTTTTTAATGATTTAACGTGTGAAAAATTGCAGCAACAAAAGTACTCTAAAAACACCGCATCTACTATGTTTTAAGATAAAATAACCTAGTTCAAAAGAATTTTTATAGGAGAATAATAGAAAAGATACAGAAAGTGGCGAATGCAATACTTGCAAATCCATTGATAATTACAAATTGCGTACTAATTTTACTTATATCATTTTCTTTTACACGCCTTTGTTGATATAGTAGGCATAGTCCAAACACTCCAACTCCTACAAAGTATAGAGGTGATAAAATTGTATAAATTCCTATCAATAAGCACAGTATAAAACATCCTGTATGTAGGCTACGAGATATGAATAATGCCTTTTTGCGTCCAAGTACAGAGGGGATAGAATGGAGTTTTTGTGATATGTCAAAGTTCTCGTCTGGTAAGGAATATAGGATATCAAAACCTGCGCACCATAGCAAGACTAACAATGAAAAAAGTAGGGGAGTAATGGCGAATGCTCCAGTAGTTGCAATGTATGCTCCAATGGGGGCTAAGGCAAGTCCTATTCCTAAAATGAGGTGGCATAAAGCCGTAAAACGCTTTGTGTAACTATAAAATAAGACAATCAATAGGGCTATTGGCGAGAGCCAAAAGCAAAGGGAGTTAATGAAAAATGTAGTAAGAATCAATAGAACTGCATTCGTGATACAGAAGATAAATGCACTTTGGGCAGAGATAATACCTAAAGGAATTTCACGCTGAGCGGTGCGTGTATTTTTTGCATCAAACTTACGGTCAATATAGCGATTAAAACTCATTGCGGCATTGCGAGCAAAGAACATACATAATAATATTTTGCCTAAAATGCTCCAATCCATTATGCCAATTGTTTTAACGCCTAAATAAAATCCAATAAAAGCAAATGGCAAAGCAAAGATAGTGTGGCTTATTTTAACTAAAGATGCAAATGCGGAAACGGAAAAAAGAATTTTCTTTAACATTTTATTATGAATAATAAATTTTGACGAACAAAGGTATGAAAGGCAAATCAATAAAACTACAAAAGAATAGAGTTGATATAACTCTTGAGTATCAAAAATAACTAACTTTGCGTCATATCAACTTAGCAAATACTACTGTGGAAGATAAAATAATTATTCTTGATTTTGGTTCGCAAACTACCCAATTGATTGGCCGTCGTGTACGCGAACTTAATACTTATTGCGAGATATTACCTTATAATAAGTTTCCTGAAAATGATGAAACAATTAAGGGAGTTATCCTCTCAGGGAGTCCATTCTCGGTATATGACAAGAGTGCATTCACAACTGCTTTATCTGCTTTTAAGGGGCGTATCCCTGTACTAGGCATTTGCTATGGGGCTCAACTTATGGTACAAGAATTTGGTGGAAAAGTTGAAGCTGCTGGACAGCGAGAATATGGGCGCGCACACTTGCAAAATATCGCTTCAGATGCTCTTTTGCAGGGCATTGCTAATGATTCGCAAATATGGATGTCGCACGGTGATACAATTACCGAATTGCCAACTAACTTTGAACTTATTGCATCAACTAAAGAGGTGGTTAATGCAGCTTATAAAATTCAAAACGAATTAACCTGGGGTGTACAGTTCCACCCAGAGGTTTCACACTCACTTGATGGCACTACTTTACTGCAAAACTTTATTCGTATTTGTGGCTGTAAGCAAACATGGACGCCTACCTCGTTTATTCAAACAACCATTGAAGAACTTCAAGCACAACTAGGCAATGATAAAGTTGTCCTTGCGCTTTCTGGAGGAGTAGACTCTACCGTAGTTGCGGTTTTGCTTAATAAGGCTATTGGACGAAACTTGGAATGCATCTTTGTGGATAATGGATTGTTGCGAAAGAATGAATTTGAGGATGTCCTTAAGGGTTATGAAAATATGGGCTTAAATGTTATAGGAATTGATGCCCGAGAGCGATTTTACACAGCACTTAAGGGTGTTACTGACCCTGAACAAAAACGCAAAATTATTGGCAAAGGTTTTATTGATGTATTTGATGAAGAGGCACATAAATTGCTACATGTTAAGTGGTTGGCGCAAGGTACTATTTATCCTGACATTATTGAATCTTTATCAATTACAGGTACAGTTATTAAGTCGCATCATAATGTGGGGGGCTTACCTGAAAAGATGAACTTAAAAGTGATTGAACCTCTACGCTTATTATTTAAAGATGAGGTGCGCCGTGTTGGGAGAGAGTTAGGAATAGATGCTGCTCTCATTGCACGCCATCCATTTCCAGGTCCAGGTTTAGCAGTTCGCATTTTAGGCGAAATTACACCTGAAAAGGTGCAGGTATTGCAAGACGCAGATCAAATATTCATACAAGGTCTACGAGATAATCAGTTGTATGATAAGGTTTGGCAGGCAGGGGTTGTGTTATTACCAATACAATCAGTAGGAGTGATGGGTGATGAGCGTACTTATGAAAATGCAGTCGCTTTGCGCGCTGTTACTTCAACTGATGGAATGACGGCTGACTGGGTGCACTTACCTTATGAATTTTTGGCTCATATTTCAAATGAGATAATCAATAAAGTGAAAGGGGTAAATAGAGTGGTATACGATATTAGCAGCAAACCGCCAGCTACGATAGAGTGGGAATAAAAAAAACGCCACCTTTAAAGGTGGCGTTTTTTTTTATGTTATTTAAGATCAGAATTGCTTAATTCTCTTCTTCTATTGTTATATCATTATTTATAAGTATTCTTCCGCAATATTCACAAACGATAATTTTTTTGCTTAATTGAATGTCCGCTTGACGCTGTGGTGGTATTTTATTAAAGCAGCCTCCACAAGCATCACGAAGTACTGGCACTACAGCCAATCCGTTGCGTGCATTAGAGCGAAGACGCTCATAAGCGGTATAAAGACGTTCATTAATTTTGCCTTTATAAACTTCTGCTTGTTTACGCAATTCTTCTTCTTCTCGCTTAGTTTCATTGGTAATGTCCTCCAACTCCTTTCGTTTAGCAGCCATACTAAGTTGCTTGTCTTCAAGAAGTGCAGTAATATCACTTACCTGCATTTTTTTCTCTTCGGCAAAGAAAGTAAATTCCTTTAACTTCTTTTCGCTTAACTCAATTTCAAGGGTTTGAAACTCAATCTCTTTACTCAATGAGTCAAACTCTCGGTTGTTGCGAACATTATCCTGCTGTTCTTTATATTTTTGTATAAGAGTCTTTGAGGTTTCAATGTCATTTTTCTTCTTAGCCGCCATACTCGCCATTTCTCCAACTTCAGCCTGCGTGTTTTCTATACGAGTTTCAAGTTGAGCAATCTCATCCTCCAGGTCTTGAACCTCTAATGGTAAGTCTCCTCTTAATTTTAGGATCCTATCAATTTCAGAGTCAATTTTCTGAAGTTCGTATAGTTGGCGCAGTTTACTTTCTGTGTCAACTTCTACAACCTCGTTTATTTTACTTTTTGTCATTGTGTGAAAAAAAATGGTGGTAAGATTCCTTTATAAGTAATTTACCATGTTTTTACTATATCTTAGTAAGCGAGGCGCAAAGTTAGATATTTTTTTTGTGATAATTTCAAAAAATATGTCAATCACTGCAATTTCACTTTCATAGTGTCCTATATCCATTATAAGCATTTGGTTCTCAGGGGTAGACATTTGATGATACTTTAGGTCGCCTGTAATGTAAACATCTGCTTTTGACCTGATAGCATCATTTAATAAACTGCCTCCACTACCTCCACATACCGCAATTCTTTGCACTCTTTTGAGTGCTGTATTAGAGTATTTAAGGAAAGGTAGGTGAAATGTATTTTTAACAAAAGAGAGAAAATTATCTATAGGCATTGGCTGTGATAGATTTCCAATCATGCCTAGCCCAACATTTTTTTGCTTATTTAGCAGAGGATAAATATCATAAGCCACCTCCTCGTAAGGATGTGCTTGGCAAAGCGCAGTAATTACGCCATTTATGATTGATATGTGAGCAATAAACTCTATTTTTTCTTCTACTTCAGAATGGAGTTTGTTTATTTCTCCCACAAAAGGTTGTGCACCTTCACTTGCACAAAAAGTTCCTACTCCTTTTGTGTTAAAACTACAACAACTGTACTTGTCTATATGCCCTGCTCCAGCTGAGAATACGGCTTGTCGCACTTGCTCTGAGTAAACAATAGGCACAAAGGTGCTTATTTTAACGAGTTGATTTTTTTCTGCAGCTAAAACCTGACAGTCTCGTAGTTCCAAACGTGCGCTCATTTGCGCACTCACTCCATTATATACTTTGTCTAAATTAGTATGTGCAGAGTAAAGAGTAATGTCATGCTTTATTGCTCGCTCAACAATTCGTTCTGTTGAGTTTGCCTGCCTAAGTTGTTTTAGTCCTTCAAATACAACAGGGTGGTGTGAGAGAATAAGATTTGCATTGTTCTGGAGCGCAAAATCAATTGTACTTTCATTAACATCTAGGCAAAGCACTACATTATTGATCGAATTTTGTGTATTCCCAACACACAATCCACTATTGTCATACGACTCTTGTAGATAAACAGGAGCAAATTCTTCAATAGCAGCAATGACTTCGGCAACTTTCATTTAGAAAAACAGTTTCAACAGTTAAAGAGCGTCTTTTACCTCTAGTAAGATATTCTTGATATTTTGTAAGGTTTTGACAATTTCAAGATTTACATCTTCACTTGATTTTCCTGTCTTTAAGCGTTTTCTTGCACCCTCCAAAGTAAGCCCTTCTTCTTTTACCAAATGATGTATAATGCGTAGATTATCAATGTCTTTTTGTGTGAAAAGGCGATTGCCTTTGCTGTTTTTATGAGGCTTGATAATGTCAAACTCTTTTTCCCAAAAACGAATGAGAGATGTTTTTACATCAAACATAGCAGCAACCTCTCCAATAGGAAAGTATATTTTCTCAATTTTAGGTTCTTTATAAGGCATACAATTTCAATTGTGTGGTAGGTGTTGTGTTATTTAATCAAGCGATTGAGATTTGTTAGATGCCAAAGTGAGAAGTTGATTATACTCATTCGCACTAATATCTTGAAAAAAGTAGTGTAGAGGATTAATAGTTTTCCCATTTCGTTCAATTTCGTAATGTAAATGTGGAGCGACAGATCTACCTGTATTACCAGAAAGGGCAATAACTTGCTTGCGCGTAACAGTTTGTCCTACACGTACATTTACATTGTTTAGATGCGCATAACTTGTTTTGTAGCCATTTTTATGGTCAATTACTACAGTTAATCCCTTGCTTCGCATATCATTTGTAATACTTGCAATATGTCCGTGAGCGGTAGCGTATACATTTGTACCTATTGGCACGGTAAAGTCTATTCCATGGTGCATTTTCAGCACCTTGTAAAACGGATGCATGCGCATGCCATACGTTGCCGCAGTATGATGAAAGTTATGATTGCTTACAGGTTGAATTGAGGGGATATATAAGAGAGCCTTGCTGTGATTGTTTTGCTGAATAACCTTACTAAGAAATTGCGTTTGCTGTTTAATTGATTTACCTATAACGTCAATTCGGTTTTTTGTTTGATATAGCAAATTTATGCTTGAAACTTCCTCAATGGAAGTCATCATGTTTGTGTCGTTTTTGATAAAGTGTGATGGAGCAGACTCAAATATTGCACTATAAATATTTGCATCTCGCTCTCCAAGATGTTGAACAACCTTTTGTAATTGTTCATAGTGCGATTCAATATATGCGTAGTTTTCGGTAAAAATACTATTTACTTGCTTCAATTTGCGCTCTTGAGGCGTACTGAAAAACTGAGAAAAAAAGATATAGTAAACAACTGCGAATAAAGCTCCTGAAAATATCCAAAGAATCGCTTTGCGAAGTTTATCTAAAATGGTATGCTTTGCCTCGTCAAAGTCTAGCGTTTCATGATTATATTTGAATTTTTTAGCCATCTATGTCAAAAAATTAGTAGTCAGTGGCTAGGCCAGCAGTACGTCCTGCAAGGGCATCAATGATTTTTTCAAACTCAGTAACGGTAAGGTCATCATTAAAGAAGTTAATCGGGTTGATTGCCTTTCCTCTCAATAGGACCTCATAGTGTAGGTGCGATCCTGTTGACTTGCCTGTATTTCCCATTAAGCCTACAATTTGTCCTCGCTTTACAACATCCCCTTCTTTTACATTTAATTCACTTAAATGTGCATAACGTGTAGTATAGCCAAAGCCATGGTCAACTACAATTAAGTTGCCGTATCCATGAATACTAAAGCGAGAAGTTGTAACACGTCCATCACCAGAAGCATAAATAGGAGTGCCTAATGCTCCTGCAAAGTCTATTCCCTCGTGCATTTTTGGCATTCGGTAAATTGGGTCAATTCGCAGTCCAAAGAGGGCTGAAATACGAAGCCTACTATCAGATATGTTAACAGGAGGGATAGATGGAATACAACTTATCATCAACTCTTTTTGCCGTGCATAACCTGCAATTTCGTCTAACGACTCAGATTGGATATAAGCTTTTTTCATCAGTTTATCCATTAGTAGCAATGCTTCAGCCACAACAAATGTCTCAGAATTGATCAACAGGCTTTTATACTTGTTTGTATTGCTTAGTCCTTGTTCTCTTATTTCTGTTGGTATGATGTCTATGGAAAAGATAGACCGATAGACTTTATTATCTCGCAACATCAAGTCATTTAGTTGTCGGTCAGTTTGGCGCAATTTGTTTATCAATACCTGATACTTGATTTGCATATTGGCATTGTAGTTATTCAATAATATTGCGCGAGGAGTCACAAAAAAGTGGGAATATACATATATGGCTGCAGTAACGAGAACGATTGCAGATACAAGGCTTAGCAAAAAACGCCGTAAATGTGCAGTAAAGGGACGGCTGTGTTTTTCGTAAGAAAGGGTTTCTGAGTTAAAAGTATAATACCTTGCCACTATCATTATAGTATATAACTCGCGAAGATAATCATTTTTATCCAGACTGTTACAGTTCGCATGCAAACTTAAGACGATTTACACTATCGATTATTGAGGCGATTTGCGTATTGTTATGGAAGAAATATCAGAATATTATTTTGGGTAAACTAGCACGAACTGCTCTGATAGGACAACAGAGGTGTCGCAAGTTGAGAGTGCGGAAAAAAGTGGGGAGATTGTACCTGGGACGGGAATCGAACCCGTACGAACATTTCTGCTCACAGGATTTTAAGTCCTGCGTGTCTACCTATTCCACCACCCAGGCAAAGGGGGCTAATTTAAAGTAAAAATCCCGAGCATAGTATTCGGGATTTACCTTTTATTTTGGAGAGCGGAAAACGAGACTCGAACTCGCGACCCCAACCTTGGCAAGGTTGTGCTCTACCAACTGAGCTATTTCCGCATTGCGCTGCAAAGTTACTTTTTTTTTTTCTTGCAGCAAATTTTTTTTATGGAATTTGCGTTGTTCTTTTTGAAGGCTTTGTGATTTAGTGAGTTAATGCTGTTAAATACTATACAATCAATCCATCGTGCAATACTATTTTTCGGTCGCAGGCATTTGCAAAAGACTCATCGTGTGTAACAATAATGATTGTTTGTCCAAACTCCTTTCGTAGTAACAATAGTAAGGCATGAAGTTCCTCTTTATTGCGTGCATCAAGATTGCCCGATGGCTCATCTGCCAGCATAATAGACGGCTTGTTAATAAGCGCACGAGTTATAGCAACGCGCTGTTGTTCTCCGCCTGACATTTGCGATGGCTTGTGGTGTAGCCTATGGCTAAGATTCAGAAATGTCAAAAGTTCTTTTGCTCGCTTCTCTGCCTTTGTCTTATCCACTCCAGCAATAAATGCAGGGATACACACATTTTCTAATGCTGTAAATTCAGGGAGTAGATGGTGGAATTGAAATACAAAGCCAATTTGTTGATTACGAATAGTTGCTAATTCTGTTGTATTGAGTTTACAAACATTTATGCCATTTATTAGAACCTCTCCACTGGTGGGGCTGCTGAGTGTTCCCATGATTTCAAGCAGAGTGGTTTTTCCTGCTCCGCTAGTGCCTACAATAGAGACAATTTCAGATTTATTTACACAAAGTGAAATGCCTTTGAGAACGGTTAAGTCACTAAATTTTTTAGTGATATTACATACTTTGACCATGTGCTACTAATTAAAGATGTGGGGTGTAAGAGAAATGTATGTATTGCCTTGTGTCTTGTCCTGCATTAAGAATAGCTACCACTTCATCAGGGCTCGGGATACGTAGTGCAAAGGTAGCAAAACTGAATTGTCGGACAAAAAATCTTTGAATTTGTTAAAAAGAGGGGTTTGTTTGAGTTTTGTCATTGTGGTTATAGAAATAATATTACCTTTGTGCGGTATTATTTTTGTTTTACTTTATTTATTTTTTGTTTTATGACGATTTATGTAGGTAACATCTCCTACTCGATGAGAGAAGAAGACTTGCAAAATGCTTTTGCTGAATTTGGCGAAGTAATTAGTGCGAAGATTATTATGGACAAGATTACGGGACGCTCTAAAGGCTACGGTTTTGTTGAAATGTCAAGCGACAATGAAGGTAATGCTGCAATAGAAGCATTAAACGACAAAGATATCGCAGGTCGCAGTTTACGAGTAAACGTTGCACGTCCTCGTGAGTAGTAGAAAAAGAAATATTTTTCTTTTTTGATTTGAACGGTTGGAATATTATTTCAACCGTTTTTTTTATAGGTAAAACTGATTGTTGTCGTATCGCTTAAATAGAATATCAAAGCGACCTTTATAAATTTGCACCTCGATAGAGTCAGCGGCAATGCCCTCTATTTCAAATGTTCCAGGGGCGCAAATGCCTTGAAATTCACTCTTTATATAGATTCGTTTGCAGTCATCAAACTTGATAGAGGCTTTGGTTACTACAATAGGGTTATTGTAAGTTGCAAAAACTCCAGGAATTTCGTCAACAAAAAGATTGCCTGCTGTTGTAGAGAACTCTTGCCTCGAAAGGCTTTGCAAGCCAAACAAAGACTTAATACTAGTGGTATGTGTTAGTTCAAACAGTATTGGAGTGGTTTGTGATAAGATGAATCCACGAAGCGAGAAGTCAAGTATCATGCCATCTGCCTGTAGGCTAATGGTACTATTTGTTGCAAACTGGGGAGTGATTAGCCAAGTATTTCTATGCAGGTCTAAATTGGTATTTAAGAATGCTCCTGCTGTATTGTAGCCTAATTGAGTTGCTTTAGGTAGTTCACTATCAACATCATCTGGTATAAAATGATGCGCCAAAAAAACTTCTTCGCTACTACATGCGCTTAGTAGCATAAGAGCAGCAAAGGTGTAGAGTAGGAATTTTTTTGTCATTTACTTAAATGATTGATTATACTGGGGAAGAAAAAACGAAAGGGGAAGGGCGAGCATAAAGCGATAATTAACGCCTTGTAAAGTGTTCGGTCCAAGTTCTAATACGCCCATATTTTTAGTGAGCACAAAAGGAAGTCCTACTTCCAGTCGAAAGTTAAGTCTGTCGTATGAGCCAAAACGAAAGCCTAAATTGACATTTGCAGTCGAAAAGAAGGCAGAGTTGTTTTTTAAGAGTTCTTCGACTTTCATTTTGTCCTCTGCAATAGTGGAGGACGATACATAGCTGGTTTGTGTATTCACCTTCAAACTCGCTAAGACGCCAAGCTTTCCGTACATTCCAAAGTTATTACTGGAAATAAACTCATATTTTCCCTCAATAGGTATGCTTATGTACGAGGATACCGAACTGGTATTTCGCAATTGCAGATAGCGAGCCTCTTCAGAGTTGTCATCTACCAAAAGATAGACTGTGCCACTTGAAAATGGACGTCCGTGCAGATAGGTGTTAATGCGAGAAAAATATACTCCTGAAGTAACAGAGGCTGCAAATTTGTAAACAAACTTTTCGAGCATAAGTCCCCAGTATAATTGACTTGCAGAGGGGCTAAGTCCCCCCTCTCGGAAAAGTTCTGGAGTACGTGCTCCTGCCGAAAGAAAGTTACCTCCAAAATCGAAGCCAATTTGCATACTTTTGTCGAGTTTGAGCATATTCTTAAAATAGTACTGCATATCTGCATCATATCCTTTTGGATAATCTCTAGAGTAAGAGGCAGCCTGTGCCTGACTTAGGATAAAGAGGGCAGATAATGAGAGGAGTATGACGACGAGGCGTGGCTTCATCTTTATAACAAAACGGTTTCTTGCAAATTTTAACCTCGCAAAAGTAGCATAAAAAAACGGATTCTTCAAATTAAATACCTGTCAATCCATAATTTGGTAATTGCCTTGTATTCTTAAACTTGAGTTTGTACCTTTGCTCAACACTAATTAAGCATCATGGCAAAGCAGAAACTCTCTGATACTGTTGATACCTTTGAGCGGATAAGATTATCTATACAGCAGAAAATCTATAAGCCAATTTACCTTCTTTATGGTTCAGACTCGTACTACATCAATGAGTTGAGTGATTTTGTGGCAAGAGAGATTCTTCCCGAAACCGAGCGTGCATTTAATCAAGTTGTTTTGTATGGCAAAGACGTTACTGTGCAAGGGATAATTGAAACCGCGAGGCGTTATCCAATGATGGGGAATTACCAAGTTGTAGTTGTAAAAGAAGCACAAGATGTAAAAAAGTTGGATTTGTTAGTACATTACTTGAATGCGCCACTTGCATCAACCATACTTGTGATTTGCCACAAAGGAGCCTTGGGAGCAAAGCTCTCAAAGGTAGCAACGATGGCAAAAAAAGTGGGAGAGGTAATGGAAACAAGTGAAGCACGAGATTATGAAATCCCCGCTTGGATAAATCAGATTGTAAAGCAAAAGAACAAAAAAATCAACCTTGCCGCAGTTAATATGCTCTGCGACTTTTTGGGGAGTGACCTTGCAAAAATAGAGCAGGAGATAGACAAACTACTCTTGCTATTGCCTGTTGGAACTGACACGATTACCGCAGCGCAAGTGGAAGCCTGTACGGGTATTAGTAAAGATTATAATCCTTACGAATTAACCAATGCTGTTTTGGCAAAAGATGTTTTGAAGGCAAACCAAATCATTTTGTACTTTGAAAAGAACCCTAAGGTGATTGCCATAACGGGCATTGTAAGTACACTGTTTTTGACCTTCAGCAAACTCTTCTCAGCGCAGATGTTGTTAAGCAGTAAAGGTGCCCCACTAACCGATATCGAACTTCGTGAGCATTTGGGCATAGTGTCCTTTATATATAAGCAAACCTATTTGCCCGCCATGCGTCGTTATAGTGCCACGCAATGCGCTAAGATTATTAGCTTGTTGCGCGAGTTAGACCTGCGAGCCAAAGGGCTTAATCGGGCATCGGCTTCTGATGGAGATTTATTACGAGAATATATTTACAAAATAATGCACTAAAAAACCTATGTCGCTTATCATCATTATTTGCACATGTATTGTTTCAGCGATTGCGCTGCGCAATGATTTTTGGCGACGCAAGTTGCTGCTTACGCCATACGATGTAGCACACCACAAGCATTGGTATAGAATGCTTACGCATGGGTTTATTCATGCCGACTATGTGCACTTGGCAGTTAATATGCTGGTACTATATTCGTTTGGAGCAAGCGTAGAGCATCATTTTCAAGTACGCTTACACTTGGGTTTATATTATTCCGAACTATTTTACGTGATATTTTACTTTGGAGGGATAATTGTAGCCAGTTTATCTACCCTTGTTAAGCAAAAGGATAATCCACACTATGCCTCTTTAGGAGCCTCAGGAGCCGTGAGTGCGATAATCTTTGCATTTATATTTTTTGAGCCAAGGAGCAAAATTTATCTTTTAGCCATAGTACCTCTTCCTGCCGCTTTGTTTGGCGGCTTATATTTGCTGTACACCTCATACATGGCGAGGCGAGGCGAGGGCAATGTAAATCACGAAGCGCACTTTTATGGTGCGGTATATGGCTTTTTAATAGCCTTGTTCTTATCCATTTAGAAAGGAGGCAGAAGAGCAACAGTATAATTTCGTATAAAAAAATCTATGACTTTACAACAGCTTGAATACCTTATTGCCATAGATAAGAGTA
The DNA here is from genome assembly GCA_051658505.1 of Bacteroidales bacterium. Lineage (GTDB taxonomy): Bacteria > Bacteroidota > Bacteroidia > Bacteroidales > UBA932 > JAITMY01. The sequence continues at coordinate 14,944 of JBOFMS010000092.1, forward strand.
GAAACTTCACCTTAGCCGCCGAAGCCTGTGGTGTAACGCAGCCCACGCTGAGTGCGATGGTGCAAAAGTTAGAAACAGAGTTTGATGTGATTATTTTTGACCGCAGCAAGCAGCCCATAAATGTTACCCCCATTGGGCGAAAAATTATTGACCAAGCTTACATTGCGCTTAATACTTGCCATGGAGTGAGTGAGATAGTGAAAGCCGAGAAATACGGAGAGCATGGAGCAATGCACATGGGCATACTACCTACCATCACTCCTTATATTGTGCCCAAGTATTTGGCAAAGATACGTGCCTGCCACCCACAATTTGACTTGCAAATAAGTGAGTTGCAAACCTCTGCCATTATCGCCAAACTACACTGCACCGAGCTTGATGTTGCATTACTTGCCACCCCGCTTAATCGTACCGATTTGCTTGAGATACCGCTGTATTACGAAAAGTTTATAGCCTACATTTCGCCCACAGAGTCCATTCACAAGCAATTAAAAATTGAGTCAAGCAAGATGCCCACTGACAAGATGTGGATTTTGCAAGAGGGACATTGTTTGCGAGGGCAAATACTCAACATTTGCAATCCATCAGAGGCTTTATCCAAGGTATATCAAGGGGGGAGTATCGACACACTCATAAATATTGTAGATGAAAACGGAGGATATACCATTATTCCCGAATTGCACTCTGAATTATTGAGTGAGCAACAACAAAAAAACCTAAGAGAACTTGTTGAACCAAGTGTTGTGCGAGAAATATCCTTAGTTGTACGTAGGGATTTTGTTAAAGAGCGTGCCCTAAACATACTTGCCGAAGCCATTAAGGCAATTGTGCCCGAAAGCATGATTAACCCCCGCTTAAAAAAATTTGCAATACACCTATAATAAGGAGTCATTACTCAATGATGCATAGCAATTTATAGCTACTCGCCAAACTTTGAGGGCAAATACTTTGCCTGAAATGTAGACACAACAGTTACTTCTGAGCATGCAAGCCTACAAGAGCCTGTACGCCAAAGCACGACTGCAAAGCAAGGGCCTTTAATGACAGAGGGATAAGCCCCTTGATTTTACTCCTCAGAATGTACTCAACGCGTTATGAGGAATGAAAAGGGGAGAGTATTTTGTAAAAAAAACCTATTATCTTTGATGCTCTCCACCAGTACAATACATCGCTTATGATAAAACAAGCATTCTTCGGAACAGTCCTTACACTCAGCTTGGGTGCATGTAGCCCCCATACAGAGCAAGCGTACAATCTTATTGTG
>JBOFMS010000093.1:0-2401 GCA_051658505.1 Bacteroidales bacterium
CTAAAGAAGAAAAAATGGGGCATATCTTAGGGTTAAAATAACCGTTGTATTATTTCAACATATTTACTTATGTCAAATTTAGACAATTCCTCTTTCTCTGCCGCCAATGCTGTTGCAAACATTCGCAAAGAATTACAAGAGTACATTGTACAGCATCACTTGAAATCTTTAGTTTTAGGAGTCTCTGGTGGGATAGACTCTGCCATTGTTGCAGCATTAACTGCTCCTATTTGCAAAGCACAAAACATTCCACTTATCGCGCGATTTATCCATATCGAAACAAATAAGAAAGACGAAAAAAATAGAGGCGAACAAATAGGCATATCTTTTTGTGATGATTTTAAGAGCATAAATATCACCCCACTCTATCTCACGACTAAAGACTGCATTGAAGAGGGAGATGAGGCAAATACAAAGGAGTTAAGTGAGCGAATAAGGCTAGGTAACATTAAGGCACGTTTGCGCATGATTTACCTTTATAACTTGGCACAAAAGTACGCAGGCATAGTATTGGCTACAGATAACCTAACAGAGGTAGAATTGGGCTACTGGACGCTACATGGTGACGTGGGTGATTATGGAATGATTGCTAATTTATGGAAAACTGAGGTATATGCACTATCACAATATTTAGTAGAAAATGGAGAACTAAGCAATCCTCAAAAAAAGGCCTTGCAATTATGTATTGATGCCACACCTACAGATGGTTTAGGGACAACAAGTAGTGATTTAGAACAATTAAAAGTGGATAGTTATCAAGAAGTTGACCAAGTGCTATTACGATATCTAAATGGCGATCAAACACCCGAACTTGAGCAAAATCCAGTTATTCAACGCCATTTGCGCTCCGCCTATAAACGATCAAATCCGTATTATTTGCCTCGCACAAAAATTATTGCTTAACCCCAAAACTAACAAATATTTATTCAAAAAGGCTAAAAGATTTCACTACCTTTACCAGCCTTAATATTATGTATCATATGGATTTATCCAAAGAAATAGAACGCCGTCGTACCTTTGCTGTAATAGCACACCCCGATGGTGGTAAAACAACTTTAACCGAAAAACTTCTACTATTTGGCGGAGCTATTCATGTCGCAGGAGCTGTAAAGTCAAATAAAATTAAAAAAGGGGCAACCTCTGATTTTATGGAGATTGAACGTCAGCGCGGCATCTCCGTTGCTACTTCAGTTATGGGGTTTGAATATAAGGGCTTACAGATAAATATATTAGACACTCCTGGGCACGAAGACTTTGCTGAGGACACCTATCGCACACTATCCGCTGTGGACAGTGCGATTGTGGTAATTGACGCGGCAAAAGGGGTAGAGACTCAAACCCGTAAGTTGATGAATGTTTGTCGCATGCGCAATACTCCGGTAATGGTATTTGTAAATAAATGCGACCGTGAGGGAAAAGATCCCTTTGATTTACTAGATGAGATTGAAAAAGAGTTACAAATCAGCACCATTCCTTTAACTTTTCCGATCAGTATGGGGGCTACTTTCAAGGGCGTATATAATCTATATCAAAAACGCTTAAACTTGTTTGATGCTTCAAATAAACAAACGGTAGAAAATGACGTTGTTATTATTGAGGATTTGAACGACAAAACACTTGAAGAGCATATTGGCAAATTTTCCGAAAAACTTCGAGAAGACATTGATCTTCTTAGCGGTGTATATCCAAACTTTGATACTGAGGCATATCTACAAGGATGTGTTGCGCCGGTTTTTTTTGGATCAGCTCTCAACAATTTTGGAGTGCAAGAATTACTAGACTCCTTTTGTGATATAGCCCCCTACCCTGTAAACACGCAAACAAATACTCGGACAGTAAGCCCTTTTGAAGAAAAACTTACAGGTTTTGTTTTCAAAATTCATGCTAATATGGATCCCAATCATCGCAATCGACTTGCTTTTTTCAAAATATGCTCAGGCACATTTGAGCGCAACAAGGCATATTTACACGTTCGACAGGGAAAACAGGTGCGCTTCTCTAGCCCCAGTACTTTTATGGCCGAAAAAAAAATGGTTGTAGACAATGCTTTTCCGGGAGATATTGTTGGACTACACGATAGTGGAAACTTCAAAATTGGCGATACGCTTACCGAAGGAGAAGTAATGCAATTTAAAGGAATACCAAGTTTTTCGCCTGAACTATTTCGCTACATTGACAATGCTGATCCACTTAAATCTAAACAATTAGCCAAAGGCGTTGACCAGTTGATGGATGAAGGCGTAGCACAGCTTTTCATAAGCAATTTTAATGGGCGGCGTATTATTGGAACAGTGGGTGCCTTACAGTTTGAGGTTATTGAGTATCGCCTTGAGCATGAATATGGTGCAAAGTGCCGATGGGAAAATATATTATTACATAAGGCATGCTGGATTGAGAGTAC
>JBOFMS010000094.1:0-4142 GCA_051658505.1 Bacteroidales bacterium
TCGTCTTGCGCTACCCAAGTGTAATTGTTTTTAACAACCATGAGGCGATCATTTCTCTCCACACTCTCCTCTTTACCAAAAATACGGTCTCGAATGCCTGCATTGTAAAGGTTTGCTTGTTTGTTTGATCGTGTAATAACCATTACATTTTCTTCTCCAAATTTAGAGTAAGTGTCACTCAGGGTTTCAATTAAATCGCCCCCTGATATTTGTACTATATCTTTATAATTCTCTACTTGCAAGAGTGGGAATCCGTTTTTTTTGGCTTCTAAATGCTGACGAATAAGTGTTGCATTATTCAAAATGCCAGAGTTCTGAGTTTGTCGCACTACTTCATTAAGTTGTACTATGGCATTATCGCCATAAAATCCCAAGTAATTTTCATCTAATGCAGGGCTTATGCTTATCCCTACAGGAGGCAACTGTGCGCTATCGCCGACTAGTATTAACTTGCAATTCTTCCCTGTACGAACAAATTTTACCAAATCATCTAACAATTTTCCCGTGCCAAATATTGAAGCCTCGCTGCTACTATTGGCTATCATTGAAGCTTCATCTATAATAAAAATAGCGTTGCTATGGGAGTTAAGATTGAGAGCGAAGGCACCCACTCCATCATGAAGGCGCGATTGCCGATAGATTTTTTTGTGAATAGTAAAGGCTGATGTTCCTGAATAACTGGACATTATCTTGGCCGCACGTCCTGTGGGAGCAAGTAGCACTACGGGCTTTTTTATTGAGTGTAGGCTTCGCACCAATGCTCCAATTACTGTGGTTTTTCCTGTGCCTGCATACCCATTTACTACAAAAATGGAATCGTTCTGAGGAGTAGTTACAAAATCACTCATGGCATTTAATAGTTTTTGCTGGTCTTGCGTAGGAGCAAACTCTATGTTTTTTTCTAATAACTGCTGAAAATAGTCCTTGAGCATTTATAAAAAATTAGATGGGGCTGAAAAAAAATCAAAGGCAAAGGTAGTGAATAAAAAAAAATAACTAAATTTGCTGAGTACATTTACTCCTAAATTAAACATTGGGTTATGAATAAAAAAATTAGTCTTGGACTTCGAGTTGTGCTTGTACTACTTATTGCAGTCTTGTCGTACGCCTTAGTTCAAAGTATTTTGTCGCCAATTCGCTTTAAGAAAGAAAGAGACCAACGTTACTCAAGAGTAATTGAGAGATTGAAGGATATTCGCACATTACAACGTGCCTATAAATCCGAGTTTGGTAGATATACAAATGGACTTGATACCTTGATGAATTTTTATCGTCATGGGCAAATTACAGTTGAATTGCAAATTGGCTCGCTTGATGATTCATTGGCTGTGGCTCGCAAGCAAGTAATTCGTAAACGTGAAAAAGTGAATGTTAGAGATAATGTTTTGCCTAATTTGCTTATTGACTCTCTTCCATTTATTCCTTTTAGTGGTGGATGTCAGTTTCAAATGGCTGCAGGCACATTGTTGACCTCATCTAAGGTTAGTGTACCTGTATTTGAAGCATTAGCACATAATGATTGGATATTGGGAGATATGGATAGACAACAAGTTGTAAATTTGAATGATGAACGCAAGAAATTGGAAAAATATCCAGGCTTGAAGGTAGGATCCCTCACTGAGGCGACGAATGATGCTGGCAACTGGGAGTAAAAGTTTATTATGCAAGATGCAGTTTCGTTAGTAGATAAAGTTGCGCTTCGCAACGCCGAAAGAATACATTTGTCCATTCAAAGTAATTTGAGTGGACTTTGTTTTTGCCTCCTTAATACAGAAACTAGAGAGTATTTTGCCCTTCAAACATGTGCATATTCACCTGTTGTTGTAGACTATAATGATTTGCAAAAAGCTGTAGACTCTTTATTACAAAACGAAGAATTACTTAACTTGCCGATTGAAGATGTTTCGTGTTTATTCCCTTCACGCTGCTCCTCTTTAATTCCCACAGGCTTCTCTGAACCAGCCCAGTTTAAGTTTTTTTTAGAGCAAAATACACTTATTCATGAGTTAGATGAAATTCACTATTTGTCAATTCCATCTATTGAAGTTGATGCTGTATTTACAATTCCTAATCCACTTGCAGCAAAACTAAGTGGAAAGTATCGAAGATTAAAGTTTTATCATCAAATTGCACCTCTTCTAAACATATCATATCAATATGTGGAGCAGGGTTATAATACTGTTCTTGCGCTCAATACTTATGAGGATTTTGTTGATATACTTCTTATTCAAGAAGGTCAATTGCTAATGTATAATACATTTGAGGTGGATTTATCTGAAGATTTAATACGTTGTTTACTCTCGGTTAGTCATCAATATGAACTAAATAACTTATTAGTGAAGTTGCTTGTTATCAACGATGCAAAGAAGAATCTTGGTAATATCCCATTTCTTTTTCCTAATCTGCAAATTCTATTTCCCGATCCAATCGGCTATTCTATTTCACCTTATCTTCAAAAACATATTGTAGACCAATATTCACTACTTTTCTCCCTTTATCAATGCGAATTATAAGTGGTAGACATCGGGGGCGGATTATTTCGCCCCCTAAAAAATTTAATGCTCGTCCTACCACAGATTTTGCAAAGGAGTCTTTGTTCAATATTATTGCAGGGAACTTTGATATTGAAGAAGTTGCAGTACTTGATTTATTCTCAGGAACAGGTAGTATTACCTATGAATTTGCCTCACGTGGTTGCGCTAAAGTAGACTGTGTTGAGAATAATTTTGTTCATTATACATTTATAAAGGAAATGGTGCAAAAGTTGCAATTGTCTCAGGTACATTATTTTCACATGAATGTATTTGCATATTTGCATACTTGCTCTACAAGTTATGATATTATTTTTGCAGATCCTCCTTATGATATGGATAATATAGAGAAAGTTCACGAATTTTGTGAATCATTAAATTTGCTGAATATTGGAGGCTGGTTAATAATAGAGCATTCTCGAAATATTAATTTCTCAACATTTTCTCACTTTAAGGAGCAACGCATTTATGGAAGTGTAAATTTTAGTTTTTTTGAAAAAAGATAAATAAAGTTTGGTTTTTTTTGAAATAAAGTTTACCTTTGTAGAACATATTAGATGGTGCGGTAGTTCAGTTTGGTTAGAATACATGCCTGTCACGCATGGGGTCGCGAGTTCGAGTCTCGTCCGCACCGCAGAATATCCTCAGTAATGGGGATATTTTTTTGTAATTAATTTTGTAACGCTTCCGATGCTTATATTACTTGTTATAGTTGTCTATAAATTTTTTTCTCCCGCTTTTTATCGACGAAAAGCATGAGGAAATTAGTTACTACTCTTTGCAGTTAACTTATTAGTTAATAGAGTGAGAGGATTCAGATTGTTTTCAAAAAAATTACACTTGGTAGACAAGTACAGTTGCATAAGCAGCCACGCCTTCTTCACGACCAATAAAGCCAAGTCTTTCAGATGTAGTTGCCTTAATACTTACTTGATTGATATTTACCTCTAGGATTTTTGATAATTGTTCTTGCATTTGAGGAATAAATGCTTGTATTTTTGGGCGTTGTAAAATAAGGCAACTATCAATATTATTCAACTCATAACCTTTTTCTCGGAGACTATGTATCGTTTTTTCTAGTAAAGTGAGACTGCTTATTCCTTTATATTTTGGATCTGTATCTGGAAAATGAAAACCTATATCTCCCAAATTGACTGCTCCTAATAGTGCATCACAAATCGCATGAATAAGAACGTCTCCATCAGAATGGGCTACAATGCCTTTCTTGTGCTGTAAACGTATTCCTCCCAAAAATAAAGGCAGCCCTTCTTTAAGAGCATGGACATCGTACCCAAAACCTGTGCGAAAGTTAATCATTTAGCGATTTACCTTCTTGTTTAAATTAAGAGAGAGAGTAATACGTATTGTATTAGCAAGAGGGTCTTGCTTGGTAAAGGGATAGATATAAGAGAGGTCTAAGCCTAAGAAAGTGTAACGTACTCCTGCTCCAAATGTTAGGTAACTTCGATTGCCCTTTTTTTCTGCATCATGAAAATATCCTGTGCGTACAGCGAATAATTTGCGATAAGCGTATTCTAGTCCAAAGCCCATCATGATTTCACTTAATTCTTCTTTAAATCCTCCAGGCGCATCATAGAATGATTGAAACAT
>JBOFMS010000095.1:0-5634 GCA_051658505.1 Bacteroidales bacterium
GCATAGTTACTATTTCACCTCGTACTTTTCCCAAATCTCGTTCGCTTTCATAGTCCATATAATCGCCATATAGCCAAGTGGTGTCCTTGTTAATTACAACTCGGCTAAATGCCTCAAAGCGATTGTCGGGATATAAGTAAGCACTGTCGCAGGTCATGGTAGTGCCATTGTGCCATAGTTTTACGTTGCCTATTAAGCGGTTTATACTACTCTCGCCATGCTTGAGACTTTTTATTCTGTCGGCATGTATAATCTCCACTTGTCGCCTTTCAGCAATAGCATTAAAAAAAGCAAGGCTTATGATAATGGTAAAAAAAAGATGAAGGCGCATACTAATGAGTAAGGAAAAGTGTTTTGTGGACAAAGCACTTTTTTATTGATACAAAAGTAATGTTTTTTTCGCTGGCTAACATATTTTGAACTATGTGTTTTCCATGCTTTCATTCTGTAATTTTAACAGATCATCAATCATCAATAATTTATTTTGGGTGCATTGCAGTTACTTTATCTTTTCTAACTTATTTTGCAATTAGTTTATATAAATATTTATCTCATATTTTTTTACTGGGAGTCAATTAAAATATTTTTTGAAGAGGTATTATCCTAAAAGTTTAATGTTAAAAACGCTTGCAAGTATATTTTTTTACTTCATATTTGCGATGTAATAATTTTTCAGTTGTTTATTGTAGATTAAAATTTTCCGCCCTAATTTGTAACGCTAATGTTTACATTCGTAATATGTTTACTGCTTTTAATTGTATCCTACTTTGTGTATGGAAAGTTGCTTGTGCGTATTTTTGGAGTTGACAATACGCAGTCCGTTCCTAGTACAACGCATTATGATGGCATTGATTTTGTGCCTATGCCACGTTGGAAAACCTTTTTGATACAGTTGCTAAACATTGCAGGCTTAGGTCCAATCTTTGGGGCTATACTTGGCGCAACTTATGGACCTGTTGCATTTTTATGGATTACCCTTGGAGGTATTTTGATAGGAGGGGTGCATGATTTTGCATCAGGTTATATGTCGTTAAAGATGAATGGCTTGAGTTACCCTGAAATATTGGGTGCTTGCTTAGGCAGCAGAGTCAAGATTGTGGCACGGGTGTTTATTGTACTCCTAATGGTTTTAGTTGGAGCAGTGTTTATGGTAGGTCCTGCGGGCATTTTGCAGGGGCTAACATCATGGAGTGCAGGTATGTGGATATGGATAATTTTGGCATATTATATGATTGCCACAGTGCTACCTGTCAACAAAGTTATTGGAACCATTTATCCTTTTTTTGGATTTGCCTTATTTTTTATGGCACTTGGGCTTATGGTAAGTATGTTTATCAATATGCATCCTATTCCCGAATTGAGTTTTGTCAATCTCAAAACAGATGCTGAAAGCTTTCCTATTATTCCCACGCTCTTTATTACGATTGCCTGTGGAGCAGTATCAGGTTTTCACGCCACACAATCGCCGATGATGGCACGCTGTGTTAACTCTTATAATGAAGCACGTCCCGTTTTTTTTGGAGCAATGATTGCCGAAAGTATCATTGCTCTTATTTGGGCAGCCATTGCTATGGCGTTTTTTGGTAGTGTAGGAGGGCTCAATGATGCTCTTGTGGCACACGACAATAATGCCGCAGTTATTGTAGAACTTATTGCCAATAGTGAGTTAGGGCGCATTGGAGGCTTACTTGCTTTGTTGGGAGTTGTAGCAGCACCCATTTCAACAGGCGACACTGCATTTCGTTCAGCACGTCTTATAATTGCAGACTTTATGAAAATAAGTCAGGTAAAAATTACTCATCGTCTTTTAATCTCCCTTCCCTTGTTTATCATAGGATTTGCCATTACACTAATGAATTTTGATGTTTTGTGGCGTTACTTTGCATGGATTAACCAAACTATGGCAGCAGCAACACTTTGGGCAGCGGTAATGTATTTGGCAAAGCATTGCAAAAACTACCACATTGCCTTGTACCCTGCAATTTTTATGACATTCATTACAAGTTCTTATTTGTTTATCTCCACACAATTTTTTGGATTAAACTATATACTTGGAATGATAATAGCAGGAATAGTAACACTTGCGCTATCACTCTATTTTATTCGTCAAATTACTCATTGTATCCTCAAATAACCTTTGCTATTAAGGCTTTTGCTGCTTGTTCAAAACTTTTTGTGGAAAAAATTTGCAAGAGCAAAAACAATGCTCTAAATTTGCGCGCAGTTTATACTATAGGAGTTATGAGATGATGAATAAAGAAGTTAATATCTTGATGCTTGCCCATGTCAGCGTGGCGGTATTTCCGCCTTTTGTGCCTTCTGGCGATATTGATGGTGATATTGATTTTATCGGATAGTTTATTAAGCGTTAACAAATTTGTTAACGCTTTTTTTTTATTCACCAACAGAGAATAATATTTATTTAATAATTATAAACAAAAACAAGATGGAGAAAAAAATCAAAAAGGTGATTATGCTCGGTTCGGGAGCAACCAAGATTGGTCAAGCAGGAGAGTTTGATTATTCTGGAGCACAAGCACTAAAGGCTTTGAAACAAGAGGGAATTGAAACAGTATTGATTAACCCCAATATTGCCACAATTCAAACCTCTGAAGGTTTTGCAAACAAGGTATATTTTTTACCTGTAACTCCTTATTTTGTAGAGAAGGTTATTGCAAAAGAAAAGCCCGATGGCATTTTGCTTGCCTTTGGTGGACAAACCGCTTTGAACTGCGGTACAGAAATGTATCTTAATGGCACTCTGAAAAAATATGGTGTTGATGTGTTAGGCACGTCGGTAGAGGCAATTATGATTACCGAAGACCGTGACTTGTTCGTTAAGAAGTTAGATGAAATCAGCATTAAAACCCCCGTATCGCAGGCGGTAGAAACGTTAGATGATGCCATTGCTGTAGCACGTCGCATTGGCTACCCAGTTATGGTGCGCTCTGCTTATGCTTTAGGTGGCTTGGGATCTGGAATTTGTGCCGACGAGGCAGAGTTTATCACGCTGTGTGAAAGTTCACTTGCCCATTCTTCTCAAATTTTAATAGAAGAAAGTTTGAAGGGATGGAAAGAAATTGAATTTGAGGTAATACGTGATAAAAATGACCACTGCTTTACCGTTGTTCCGATGGAGAATTTCGATCCGCTAGGCATTCACACAGGTGAAAGTATTGTTGTTGCACCGATAATATCGCTTACAAAAGAGCAAATTACTCAACTTGAAACCATTGCCAAGCAAACCGTACGCCACATTGGTATTGTAGGAGAGTGTAATATACAGTTTGCCTACAATGCACAAACCAATGACTATCGTATTATCGAGATCAATGCACGACTAAGCCGATCATCAGCCTTAGCATCAAAGGCTTCGGGTTATCCACTAGCCTTTGTAGCAGCAAAATTAGCTTTGGGCTATTCGCTTGACCAAATCGGAGAGATGGGGACACGCAATTCCGCTTACATTGCTCCTTCGGTAGATTATATGATTGTAAAAATTCCTCGTTGGGATTTAACAAAATTCGTAGGAGTGAGTCGTGAGATTGGCTCATCAATGAAGTCTGTCGGTGAAATTATGAGTATTGGGCAATCCTTTGAAGAGATTATGCAAAAAGGCTTGCGTATGATAGGGCAAGGCATGCACGGTTTTGTAGGGAATAATGATCTTGTATTTGACAATCTTGACAAGGCTCTTGCAAATCCTACCGACTTGCGTATATTCGCTATTGCTACTGCATTTGAAAAAGGTTACACTGTGGCGCAAATCGAGGCATTGACGAAGATTGATGTGTGGTTTTTGGAGAAACTAGAAAACATTTACAAATTCACAAAAGTCTTGTCTAATTGCAAAAAGATTGAGAGTATTGACGAGAAAACGATGGCAGAGGCAAAACGTTTGGGATTCTCAGATTTTCAAATTGCTCGTTTTGTGGAGAATCCACAAGGAAGTATGGAGGAGGCATTGTTGCGAGTGCGTGTACATCGTAAAGCAATGAAGATTACGCCAACTGTTCGTCGTATTTATACTGTTGCTTCTGAAAATCCAGAGAATAATAATTATATGTATTTGACTCATGGTTCAAAAGATGCTTATCAACCCAAGGCAACGCAAAAGGAGCGTATCGTAGTATTAGGTTCAGGAGCTTATCGCATTGGTAGTTCGGTAGAGTTTGATTGGTGTTCAGTAAATGCAGTGCAAACGGCACGTAATTTAGGTTATGAATCGGTTACGATTAACTTTAATCCTGAAACTGTAAGTACGGATTACGATTTGTGCGACCGCTTATATTTCGATGAACTCTCATTAGAGCGGGTTTTGGATATTATTGACCTTGAGCAGCCAAAGGGAGTAATTGTCTCAATGGGAGGGCAGATTCCTAATAACTTAGCAATGAAGCTTAATCGTCAAAACATTCCTATTTTGGGCACCTCGGCAGAGTCGATTGATAGAGCCGAAAACCGCCATAAATTCTCGGCAATGCTTGACCAATTGAACATTGACCAACCTCGCTGGAAAGAACTTACGAGTTTTGATGAAATTGATAGTTTTGTAGCAGAAGTAGGCTTCCCTGTGCTTATTCGTCCCTCGTATGTTCTTTCAGGTGCAGCAATGAATGTTTGTCATGATAAAGAGCAAATGCAAATCTTTCTTACTCTTGCAGCAAAAGTCTCAAAGGAGTATCCTGTAGTTGTTTCTAAATTTTTGGAGAACGCCAAAGAGGTTGAGTTTGATGGAGTAGCTAAAGCGGGAGAGGTTGTAGAGTATGCTATCTCGGAGCACGTGGAGTTTGCGGGGGTACATTCAGGAGATGCAACACTTGTTTTCCCTGCTCAAAAGATTTACTTTGAAACGATGCGTCGAGTAAAAAAAGTGTCAAAGATGATTGCCAAGGAATTGAACATCACAGGACCTTTCAATATACAGTTTTTGGCAAAGAATAATGAAGTAAAAGTTATCGAATGTAACTTACGTGCCTCTCGTTCATTCCCATTTGTGAGCAAGATATTGAAGCGTAACTTTATCGAGACTGCTACTCGTGTAATCTTAGATGCCCCTTACGACAAGCCCGACAAATCTGTCTTTGATGTTGATCATATTGGAGTAAAAGCCTCACAATTTTCATTTGCACGCTTACATAAAGCAGATCCTGTTTTGAGTGTAGATATGAGTTCAACAGGTGAGGTCGGATGTATTGGCGATGACTTTAACGAGGCATTACTCAGTGCAATGATTTCGGTAGGTTATAATTTGCCTAAGAAAAACATTCTTATCTCATCAGGAGATTCAAAATCTAAGGTAGATATGCTTGAGGCTTGCAAGGATTTGATTGCTAATAACTATGTGATATATGCAACAGGTGGCACATCTGCATTTCTTAATGAGCAAGGCATACCTGCAATAGAGGTGGCTTGGCCAGACGAAAAAGGCAAGCAACAAATTATGGATTTGATGGCACAAAAAGCCTTTGACCTGATTGTAAATATTCCAAAGAATCAAACTCGTCGTGAACTTACCAATGGTTACAAAATCCGCCGAGGAGCAGTTGACCACAATATTCCGTTGATTACCAATGCTCGTTTAGCAAGTGCTTTTATACACGCATTTTGTGAGATGAAGCAGGAGGATATTCA
>JBOFMS010000096.1:0-18605 GCA_051658505.1 Bacteroidales bacterium
CCTACAATTACGCCTCTGAACTTTAAGCACAAAGGGCGATTGAGCAACACCTCTAATCGTTTGCGAATTAAGATAACGGATAAGCATACTGAGGTAAATACATATGCTGGAACAATTGACGGACAGTGGGCATTGTTTGAGTATGATGAAAAGAACAATTTACTGTATTATGATATCGATAATACACGAGTACAGGGCAACAAGAACCATCGAATTAACATATCTGCAACAGATATAGTGGGGAATATTGCGCAAGGCTCTTTTGAAGTATTTTTCTAAAAGGGCGCAATTTCTTGTACACGCAAAACTGCATTTAACAAGTACTATTAAGAGTTATGAAATAAGTGCTTGTGCTAAGGCAGGAATATCTACTCCGTCAAAATTACCTGAACTCATAAGTAAGAAGTTAGCATTTGTTGAGGGCAGTGCCTTTAATGCTGCAAACAAGTGGGCACTATTTGTAAACACTTGTACTTTACCGCCAAAGCCATCAACTACATCATCGGCAGTAATAGTTTGTAGTTGTTTGTGCTGTAGCGTGTGGGGGTTGAAATAGACAAAGGCAGCATCTGCACTTTGGATAGTGCCTGCGTACTGCTGCAAAAAGGTTTTAGACAGGCTACTAAAGGTATGCAACTCCATACAAGCATAGAGCGTGCGTTTGGGAAATTGCTGCTTAACGGCATCGGTAGTGGCACGAAGTTTGGAGGGCGAGTGCGCAAAGTCATAAAACACACTGCTACTTTGGTTGCTTGCCATAAGTTGTAGGCGACGTGATGCTCCTGCAAAGGTGGCAATGGCGGCATAAAAATCTTGAGGAGCAATGCCTATCTGCTGGCAAGCATGCAGGGCTGCCGAAAGGTTTTCAAGATTATGTTCTCCAAATATCTTGAGGGCAACTTCGCCTCCCTCTGTGTTTAGGATACAAATCCCTTGGTTATTAACATGAGGGTGTGCAGTGTAGGGTATCTTATGGAGTGAGTCTTTGGCGAGTTCAGCAACCGAGGCTGTGGTTTTATCTTTAGCACAATAGATGAGTGTGCCTTGCGCTTCGATTAGGTCGGTAAAGATGGCAAACTGCTCAACATAAGAGTCCCATGTGGGGAATACGTTTACATGGTCCCATGCTATGCCTGTGATGATGGCGATGTGTGGACGATACAAATGAAATTTTGGACGTGGGTCGAGGGGCGAGGTGAGGTATTCGTCGCCCTCGAAGACGGCAATTTTGGCGGTTGCACTTAGGCGCACCATCGTATCAAAGCCCTCTAATTGTGCGCCAACCATATAGTCTGCCTCGATGCCGAGATGATGCAAAACGTGCAATATCATAGCCGTAACGCTTGTTTTACCATGACTTCCACCAACCACTATGCGTGTTTTGGTTTTGGTTTGCTCGTATAAGTATTCGGGATAAGAATAGATTTTCAATCCCAACTCTTTGGCACGTAAAAGTTCGGGGTTGTCGGCTCGTGCGTGCATACCTACAATAACTTCATCTATGGACTTGGTAATGCGCTGCGGAAACCAGCCTATTGCCTCGGGCAATAAGCCTTGTGCTTGTAAGCGAGATTTGGCAGGTTCAAATAGTTCATCATCTGAACCACTAACTGCATATCCTTTGTGATGTAGGGCAATAGCAAGGTTGTGCATTGCACTGCCACCAATGGCAATAAAGTGAACTCTCATAAGGTAATCGGGCTAAATGTGCTTGCTTTTAGGGTGATTTGCGCTGCAAATATAGTAGAATTTTATCGTTTAAGAGTAGGATAATTACAGTATATTGCACAGAGAGCAGAGGGAGTGCTGTGCCAATGAAGGGGGGGATTGTGGGTCAAGCCCGCAATGACGAATGCCAAGTAAAAGGGGCTTACTCCGTTTATGTTTTGATGTTTAATTGGGGTGGTGGGCATCTCTTAGTAAAAAGATACGTATCTCTTGGAAAAAAGATACGTATCTTTCGAGTAAAAGATGCGTATCTTTTGGGTAAAAGATGCGTATCTTTTTATCGCCCCTTCCCTATGTGTGTTTATCTATTCTTTTGTAAGCTTGCTAACATTGGCTTTTTGGTCGTTTTGTACCTTCTGTACCTTTGCGCTACTCATCTTCATCTACTGTATTTATCGTTTAATTGAGTAAATCGGCTGCAAAGGTAAAACTCTATCTTTTATCTACAAAAAATGTATTAAAACATTAACGATTAAGCACTTTGTAAACGATGCCTTCGGGAAATTATTGTATGAAGAGGGATATTTTTAATAAAAGGGAGCGGGCTGTGTTGTGTGTGTTAGCGCAAGGGGCAGTGTAAGGGTGCTGAGTTGCTTGTGCATCAAAACAATAGGCGCAAGTCGGCAGTACCTGTATGTATTACTTTGTTGGTGCTGAGTTTGCGCCCTGCATAGCTTAGGCTTATCTCTAATCCATTGGCAATAATACGTCTAAAATTGCCACCGAAGGTGATGTTGTTGCCTTTGCTAAAGCCTTCGAGCATTTGGTAGGCAAGTGAGGTGGCGGTATTATCGACATTGAAGGAGGTGGCGGTAAAGCCTAAATTTGCACTCAACACTCCTTTTTTCTTGATGTTGTAGTTGGCTTCGATATTGGCATTGTGTAGTTGGGCGCGCTCAATTGCAAGTTTGTTGTTTTTGTTGGTGAAGGTATATTTTGCATTGATGCGCCAGAGGTTTGTGGGAGTGCATTGGGCTTCGGTAAGTAAGGTGTAGTGTTGTATGTTGAAGTTTTTGTCGAGCATTGTGTATTGTGCCATTTGCGTTTTTTGTCCTTGCTCAATGCTTGCGATTAACTGCAACTCGGGCAGTAGGCGGTGTCGTGCCATTGTACGCCATATGGTGCTTTGTTGCGACTCGAAGCCGTTGGCTAAAAGTTGCTTGCTTAGTGTGCTTTGCCACATCAATTCGAGTTTTGTGCGCCCTGAAGCAGTAAGGTAGCCTAAGGTGTTGAGGGCTGAAAGGTTTTGACGTATTAAGCTGGTGTCTGTTAAGGCAATCTGTAGAAAAGGATTGGCGTTTTGGGCAAAGTTGCGGCGTAGGTTTTTATGTTCATTGCTTAATGAGAGGTGATTGCTCCATCTGGACAGAAAGCCTTTTGTGCCTTTGTGTTGTCGCCATATCAAACTGGGGTTGAGCGATAATTGCAAGGCAAACTTTCCGCTGTAGGTCTGCACGTAGTCGTCAGAGGGAAGTACTATGCGGATGTAAGATGCTTCGTCAGCAAAGGCAGCAATCTCAAACTCATCAAGTTCCCTTACTCCATTGTTGTTGTAGTCGCGCCAAGCATAAACTCCCTGCCCTGTGCCTACTTCGATGTACATGTAATCTTGCTTGGGCTCTGCCCCCGCCCCTAATTCGTACATCACCGAGCTTTGTAGGGCACCTTGTGCAAATGCTCCCGAAAAAACATCGCGCAGCAAAAGTATATGCTCTGTGCGTGCGCTGTCAACATAGTTAAGTTGACGAAAGGCGAGACTGAGCGTATTGTGAGTTTGCTTAATGCTGGCGGTGCTCGATAAAGATAATTCTCGTGCATTGGTGTATTTATGCATGACATTGTGCTTTGCCCTGTAGTCATCTCGAAGATTGGCGGTAAGGGTAGTGGGCAAACGTGTACTGTCGAGACGTAAAAAGATGCTCTCGGAGTGGAAAAAGTAAGCCTTCGGAAGTAACTCATTGTTGTGCTCCTGCAAGTTGTACTCCATCAAATGTAAGGCACCCAAAGTAAACCAAGCGATGCCTTGCGTTAGTTCTGCATTGCTTCGTGCAAACTGGGTTTGACGTAGGCTTTCGCGAGTTTGCAAAAAACTGCCCTCAACATTGCCCTCAAAACGATTGTGATTGAGCCCCAAGCCTGCGGCAAATGATTCGCCTTGCATGGCAGCAAATACAGTGTCGCCTA
Source organism: Bacteroidales bacterium (assembly GCA_051658505.1). Taxonomy (GTDB): domain Bacteria; phylum Bacteroidota; class Bacteroidia; order Bacteroidales; family UBA932; genus JAITMY01. The sequence continues at coordinate 3,913 of JBOFMS010000096.1, forward strand.
TGGTATGCTGTGGCGATAAGGTGCCTACTCGCAGGATACTGGCAGAGGTGTTTAACTTAACATGTTTGGCAAAAGTATAGTCGCCAAGTAAGGTGTAAGTCTGCAAATTGCGCTGTGCTGCTCCGCCAAGTATATTCCAATCTCGCTCAAACTCTGGCGAGAGATAAGGCTCAGGAGTCGAAAAATCTTGCCCTACAGCAAGCACCTTTACCCCAAAACCTAATTGCTGCTTTGGCGTAAGCTGAAAGCCCTTGTGAATACTTGCATTGAGCCCCAAGCCTGCTTGCTGCGACTTGGGCACGGCAAACAGATTGTTGCTGCTGCTCGTTAATCCCAACTCAAGACTCGCCTCACTTAACGAGTCAATCTCAAGTGTAGCACCTGCTGTCAACATCAACTTTTGCTTTGGGGTAACCAACAACTGCGCTGCTTGATAACTTCCCCTACCTCTTCCTACCCAAACATACACCCTCCCATTCGCAATAGAGCGTTGCAAATCATAGTCGCCATTAGCATCGCCTACATGCGTAAAGCGCAACCTAAAATGTGCCTCTTGAGGATTAACAGAGTACTCATAAATACTAATGAACTCGCCCTCAACAAGAGTGTCTTTTTTAGCATACAACAACTCATTATTACTATAAGGCACACTATCTATCGTTTGCGTATACACATTCCAATACTGCGCACCTGCCTGTGCCATGGCTCGCCTCTCTCCATCACTCAAGTCCCTGTCAATAGGCTGACTCTTGGCATCTCCCTCATAAAAAGCATTGATGTAAGCATCAACCTTGCCCACTTTCAACTCGTTCTGCAAACTTGAAAAGTAACGCGTATAACTTTGCTCGGTATACTCATACTCAATCACTACTCGCAGATTTTGATTCATCATACACTGTGGAGTAAAGGTAATTTCGCCCGTAGCATAATTCATTGTATATGCAGCCTCAGCACCACGCTCCTGCAACACCCCATCAATATACACCCGCTCACTGTTCGACAAGAGTACAATGTTGCGCAACCCACTCTCTCCACTTAGTAAATAAGGACCCTGATTGCCCTCGACTACAGTAATCTGCTGTCGCATAAACTTACCCTTTGACACGCCTGCCGAGATGGTACTCTTCATACTCCTACTATCCTCATCCTTCTTATACGAAAAGCTTGCCCCCATAATTTTACGTTGATAACTCCCAAAAAAGTCACGCTTCTCCACAGGTTCAATATCCCCTGCCGTGAGGTCAAATTGCTTAGAATAAATGCGAATAGAGATTTTATCAAACTCTTCAAGCGAGGCAGTATTCCCTTCGGGTAATGCAGGCAAATTATTGTCCGATATGTTAGCCTGCAAGCTCAACTCATCAGTAATCTTGCCCGACAGTTGCAAATTAAACGAGGCAGTCATCGAAGCATCTGCATTATTGCTCACATTAAATCCTCGCATAAGACTACCACTATGCTCAAGTTCAGTACTAGAGAATATGCCTTGAGATTGCAAACCCGTACTTGGCGGCACAAAAAAAGGATTAGGTTGTGAATAAATCGTATCTCCCGTTAGATAATCCCTCGGTATTTTATGCTGATATTTTTGGGTAAAAAGCACAGGGTAGGCAAGGTACGAGACTTGTAACTTATCTCCTCGCAAAGACGGGCTTATAAGCAAGCCATTTGCATAGTCAAGCCAGTAAAGCGAGTCAGGAATACTTAGTCCTGCCTCATTGCGCAGCGAAAACGAAAAGGGCGCAAGACTCACACTATCCAAAAGTATGGTATCTGTAATAAATACAATGTTTTTTTGCTTAAACTGCAACTGCCCATAAAGCAGAACACCCTTAGCAAACAATAGCAACAGCAATAAACTTGCTTTGCAAACAACAATGCGCGGTATGTAAGATGAAATTTTCAAGGCGCACAAAGTTACGCTCTTTTGCACGATAGCTTGGCTTATAAAAAGAAAAAAACTTGTCTTACAAAAAGCACAAAAGAGCGGAAGACTTTTCTTCCGCTCTTTTATACTGATTTACTATTTGTAAAATACTACTTAACCGCTTGCACTACTGCTTCGAAGGCAGCAGGGTGATTCATTGCTAAATCAGCAAGCACCTTGCGATTAATTTGTACATTTTTTGTATTTAATTTATTGATAAATACCGAATAAGTCATTCCCATTGGACGTACTGCAGCGTTAATACGCTGAATCCATAACGAGCGAAATTCACGCTTTTTGTTACGGCGGTCACGATAAGCATAGGTTAAACCTTTTTCTACGGTATTTTTTGCAACTGTCCAAACGTTGCGACGTGCCAAGAAATTACCTTTGGCTAATTTGAGGACTTTTTTGCGCCTTTCACGTGAGGCGACACTGTTGACTGAACGTGGCATATTCTCTCTCTCTTTATTTGTTAGTGAATGTTTAGCGTTTGCCTGCTACAGCAACTCTTTCCTGCTAATTCATTCGGTTTAATAATTTATTTTACAAGTAATGCTTTTATTTGCTTCTCGTTGTGTGGATGTACCAGTGCTGAGTGCGACAAATTGCGTTTTTGTTTAACTGTTTTCTTTGTCAAAATGTGACGCAAATAAGCATGTTTACGTTTAACTTTTCCTGAACCAGTAAGCACAAATCTCTTTTTTGCGCCTGAGTTCGTTTTCATTTTTGGCATTGTTTTATCTTTTATTAAGTTTGCTATTACTACTACTATTTTCTACTACTTCTTGCCTTTTGGCGTAAGTATCATATTCATACGCTTCCCTTCTAACTTTGGCAGAGTTTCTACCTTTCCCCACTCCTCTAAATCACTTGCAAAACGTGCCAAAAGCACCTCGCCATGATCCTTAAATGCAATTTCACGACCTCTAAAAAACACGTACGCCTTCACTTTATCTCCTTCTTTCAAAAAATTCTCAGCATGGCGGAGTTTGAATGCATAATCATGCTCTCCTGTGTTTGGACCAAAGCGAATTTCTTTTATTTCAACCTTTACAGCATTTGCTTTCATTTCCTTTTGCTTCTTGCGTTGCTGATAAAGAAACTTTTGCAAATCAAGTATTTTACACACAGGGGGATCTGCTTGTGGCGATATTTCAACCAAGTCTAACTCTTGCTGTGTAGCCATCTTTAGAGCCTCTGCAAGTGAATACACACCAGGAGTCTCTACATTCTCGCCAACAAGTCGCACTTGTGCTGCCTGAATTTCATCATTAATTTTGTAGCCCGAATCATTACCTCGCTTATGAGGTACCGGTCTTCCGCCAATAGTTCTAATTGTTCGCGGGAAACTTGGTCTGGGTCTATAAGGCTGCTTGTTTATAAGTTTGTCCTCCAATAAAATTAAAAAAACCTAAATCTCTACAATATTCTTGCAAAGCAAGAGGGCGCAAATTTCGTTTTTTTTTGTAAGAAAACAAAATTTTCCCTCATTTTCTTTTGCTGTATCTCCGATGTTAGATGCTTTACTCCATAAAAATTTAAACACTAACATTGAGTAGTTTCTCAATTTCTTTATTGATATACTCTACAAACTGGGGGATATGCATTGTGCCTTGGTCGCCTTGACCTTGTCGGCGCACTGCCAAAGTATTGTCGCTTGCTTCCTTTTCTCCAACAATAAGCAAGTAGGGAATATGCTGCAATTCGTTATCACGAATCTTCTTGCCAATTTTCTCATTGCGGCTATCAACTGTAGTGCGAACTCCCGCATCATTAAGTTGTGCTGCTACCTTTTCGGCATAATCATTAAACTTTTCACTAATTGGGAGTATTACCGCTTGATTCGGGGTAAGCCAAAGAGGGAACTTGCCTGCGGTATGCTCAATAAGTACCGCCACAAATCGCTCCATAGAACCAAAGGGTGCACGGTGAATCATTACTGGGCGATGTTTCTTATCATCTGCACCAATATATTCCAATTCAAATCGCTCAGGCAAACTGTAATCTACTTGTATAGTGCCAAGTTGCCATTTTCGCCCAATAGCATCACGTACCATAAAGTCGAGTTTTGGTCCATAAAAGGCAGCCTCTCCATACTCAACAATTGTTTTCAAGCCCTTTTCTGCACTTGCCTCAATAATTGCATTCTCGGCTTGTTCCCAATTCTCATTACTACCAATGTATTTTTTTCTATCAACCTTATCTCGCAATGAAATTTGAGCAGTGTACTCTTTGAAGTCAAGTATTTTGAAAATATATAAAATAATATCTATGACTTTTTTGAACTCTTCTTTGATTTGCTCGGGCATACAAAACAGATGCGCATCGTCTTGTGTAAATCCTCGCACACGAGTAAGTCCATGTAACTCTCCGCTTTGTTCATAACGATAAACCGTACCAAACTCCGCAAAGCGAATCGGCAAATCACGATACGAGCGTGGTTTGCTACGATAAATTTCACAATGATGCGGGCAATTCATTGGTTTTAGCAAAAACTCCTCGCCCTCATAAGGAGTAGCTATGGGTTTGAAAGAGTCCTTTCCATATTTTTCATAATGCCCAGAGGTTACATATAATTGCTTATGCCCAATATGCGGGGTAATAACCTGCTGGTAGTCATGTTTTCTTTGTATATTTTTCAGAAAATCCTCTAAGCGAGTGCGTAAAGCAGCACCTTTAGGCAGCCACATTGGTAGTCCTTGCCCTACTTTTTCGGAGAACATAAAGAGTTCAAGTTCCTTTCCTATTTTTCTATGGTCTCTGCGCTTTGCTTCCTCAAGCATTTTAAGATACTCCTCAAGTATAGATTGCTTTGGAAAACTAACTCCGTAAATGCGAGTAAGCATTTTATTGTTTTCGTTTCCTCGCCAATACGCTCCCGCAATACTCGTTAGTTTAATGGCCTTAATCAGCGATGTATCCACGATATGTGGTCCTCGGCAAAGGTCGGTAAATGTACCACAGGTATAGAGGCTAATCGTCCCATCTTCGAGGTCGTTAATTAACTCTACTTTATAGTTTTCACCTTGCTTTTCAAAGGTTTTTATTGCATCGGCTTTTGATATCTCACTCCGTGTAAAGGTTTGTTTCTCTCTTACGAGTTCCAACATTTTCTTTTCTATCACAAGTAAGTCTGCCTCAGTAATAGGTTTTGAGGTTTCCACATCGTAATAAAAGCCATTTTCAATAGCGGGTCCAATACCAAATTTAACCTCGGGATAGAGTATTTGCAATGCCTCAGCAAGAATATGGGAACTTGAGTGCCAAAATGCGTGCTTACCTTCAGCATCATCAAATTTGTGCAAACGCAATTGAGCGTCGGCAATTATTGGAGTGCGCAAATCGCTCAACTCTCCATTGATACTTGCACTAAGTACCTCGGCTGCAAGACGTGGACTAATGCTTTGTGCCACATCAAAAGGAGTAACTCCGCTTTCAAATTCACGGACATTACCGTCTGGGAAAGAAATCTTTATCATAAAAAACTTTTTGCAAAAAGAGGGGGCAAAGATACGACTTTTTGACTCTCAAAAAACGGAACATGAAAGGAGAGTTGAAAATAAACATTATTTTTGCAGTCAAAATAATATAGAAATCAGTACATGAAACTATCTGCCTCGTTATCTCTACTCCTCATAATTACTTTGTGCAGCAATGCTTTTGGCAATAAAAAAAAGGGAGAAGTGCAACTTCCAATCATTCAAACAATACAAGTGCAAAAGTTGCAGAATGGCGCAGAACTTGACTCGGGGAGTTTTATGTATGCCTTGCCTCGCACAGTATTTCGTATGCAAATTGAGGTTGAACGAGATATATTTACTCATGGCGTGTATGCTGCCTACGCACAGCAATATTTGGGGCTTACAAATGTAGAGTTGAAAAATAGGACGCACTATACAATTAAGCAAATTAAGGTAAGCACCTATCATGAGGCTGACACAGAGGAGTTGTATATGGTACAGCCATCGCCTGATGTTGACTTAGATATGCTCAAATTAACGCAGGAGGGCTTGATGTTGTTCCCCAACAATTTTGGGATAGGATATGAAGACGCCTCTAGCTTGAGTTGGGCACCAAAAGGAAGAGCTTTGTCAGAAAGCGGCATGCAAACATTTTTTTCTACCCCCGAAATTCAAAAAGCAAAAGCAGTAGAGAGCAATGCTGATGAAAATGATGAGGAAGAGGAGGAAGATAAAGTGGCTGTAGTTCCACAAGCCTTTATATCTGTTGAGTCCAAAACCTTAGAAGAGCAGGCAGCTGCCGCAGCCCAATTCTTACTTAATCTGCGTAAGCGAAAATACGAATTGCTAACAGGCGAGGTAGATGCCGTATTTGCTAGCAACGAGGCGTTGAAAGTTGCGATACAAGAAATAAAACAAATGGAGCGTGAATGTATGACTCTGTTTATAGGCACACACAGCAAGAGCAGTCGAACTTATCAATACGATGGATTAACACAAAGCAATATCACGAAGTATAATATTTTCAACTTTTCAGACGAGGCAGGGATATTGGAACAAAGCGGTGGAGGACTCGCTGTTAGTCTAGAGATATTACCTGACAGAAAATATGAGCGCACAAAACCCTTGACAAAAAACCTTGAGGGTTTTAGAGTACGTGTGCCTGATATGTCGACTATTCGCCTGGTACATGGTAAAAAAGAACTATACCAAGGGCGTTTTTGGATATATCAAAATGGCAAAATCGTAAATATGCCATTTAATTTATACACGCAACAAGGTAAATAATGCCTCGCAAACTACTGAATGAGGAGTTGGGACGTGTTAGCCCTACAGACTTTGCACTACAAAGCAAAGTGCCCATTGTTTTGGTACTCGACAATATTCGCAGTCGGCATAATATTGGCGCAGCATTTCGCACAGCAGATGCCTTTGCTATACAGGAGATTATCCTTTGTGGCATTTGCGCTCAACCACCTGATGCCGAAATCCACAAATCTGCTCTTGGAGCAGAGAACTCTGTAAAGTGGCGATATTTTACCAATACCTTAGAGGCAATGACTGCTCTAAAGACAGAAAACTACACTTTACTTGCTGTAGAGCAAACCGAAGATAGTACTTTACTGCACGAGTTGTCAATACATCCTAATGCTAAGTACGCTCTTGTGTTTGGCAATGAGGTGCGAGGAGTAGCCCAAAACGTGGTTGATGTGTGTGATGGCGTGGTTGAAATTCCACAATATGGCACTAAGCACTCCTTAAATATCTCGGTAAGCGTGGGCGTGGTGCTTTGGGAGGTATGTCAAAAATTAAGGCTCACCATCTAAGTAAGCCTCAACATTCTTCTTATCACATTATTATTTGCCGTGACATTGCTTAAACTTTTTGCCACTTCCACAAGGGCAAGGTTCATTGCGACCGACCGTTTTTTCGACCTGTACAGGAGCCACCTTCTGTGAGGGATTATTGGGGGCTACCTCTTGTCGCCCTACTTGCAGCGCACTCATATCAGTAGTTCTGCGTATTTGTTTTTGCTCTGTAGGCTGTACACTTTCACGAGTGGCGATTTGCGATTTCAGCAACATTTGTAGCACATGGAGATTTACTTTTTCAAGCATTCCACGAAACAGTCCATAACTCTCTAATTTGTAAACCAAGAGAGGGTCTTTTTGCTCATAAGCGGCATTGTGTGCTGCTTGTTTAAGGTCGTCCATTTCACGCAAATGCTCTTTCCAGTATTCATCTATCATACTAAGAATAGCGAATTTGCTCAGGCTAAGTTTAAGTTCCTCACCCTCATTTTCCACTGTTTTTTTGAGGTTAACTAAAAGTTGAAACACTCTAAGCCCGTCTGTAATAGGCACAGCAATGTTTTCGTACTGACTACCTTGTGTTTCATATACATTTTTAACCACAGGCAAGGCTTGCGTTACAAGCATATCCATACGGCGTTGGTACTCGTTCATCAGGTGATTTTGCAGCAACTCTACAAGTTCGTGAGTTGAGGCAGACTTCCATGTTTTTTCGTCAAAACTTGGCTCGATAGAAAGTAGGCGGATAAGTTCAAACGAAAACTCCTCAAAAGACACCTCTCCGTGCATTTGTTCTATCAGCGTAGCCGAATAATCAGACACCATGTTTAGAATATCTACATCTATACGTTCTCCATATAGTGCATGACGGCGACGTGTGTAAATTACCTCACGCTGCGAGTTCATTACATCATCATACTCCAGCAAACGCTTACGCACGCCAAAGTTATTTTCTTCGACCTTACGTTGTGCACGTTCAATGGAGCGACTAATCATACTGTGTTGAATTACCTCTCCCTCCTTGAGTCCCATTCTATCCATAAGCGAGGCGATGCGTTCTGAGCCAAAAAGGCGCATTAACTCATCTTCGAGCGAGACAAAAAACTGCGAGCTACCTGGGTCTCCTTGTCGCCCTGCACGCCCACGCAACTGGCGGTCGACACGGCGGCTCTCGTGACGTTCAGTACCAATAATTGCAAGACCTCCTGCGGCTTTAACCTCTGCACTAAGTTTGATGTCTGTACCACGTCCTGCCATATTGGTAGCAATGGTAACTACTCCTGCTTGTCCTGCTTCGGCAACAATTTCCGCTTCACGTTGGTGTTGTTTTGCATTCAGCACGTTGTGGCGAATACCTCTCATTTTGAGCATTTTGCTCAACTGCTCAGATATTTCTACGGAGGTTGTTCCGACTAATACGGGTCTTCCTGCTTTTACAAGGAGGTCGGCTTCTTCAATTACGGCTTTATATTTTTCACGTTTGGTTTTATATACCAAGTCATGTGAGTCTTTTCGTACTGCGGGGCGATTGGTTGGGATAATAATTACATCGAGTTTGTAGATTGTCCACAGTTCGCCTGCTTCTGTTTCGGCGGTTCCCGTCATACCCGAAAGTTTGTGGTACATACGGAAATAGTTTTGCAAAGTAACGGTAGCAAAAGTTTGCGTTGCCGACTCTACCTTAACATTTTCTTTTGCTTCAATGGCTTGATGCAAGCCATCGGAGTAGCGTCTGCCGTCAAGAATACGTCCTGTTTGTTCATCAACAATCATTACTTTGTTGTTCATCACCACGTACTCTACATCACGTTCAAACATGGCATAGGCTTTTAGCAGCTGTTGTACGGTATGTACTCGTTCTGACTTTATCGCAAAATCGTTGAGGAGTTTATCTTTAATGGCAAGTTTCTTTTCTGGTCGAAGGTCTTGCTTTTCAAGTTCAGCAATTTCAGAGCCAATATCGGGCAATACAAAGAATTTATCTTCGTTAACAGATTTTGTAATTACCTCCAATCCCTTATCGGTAAGATCAACGGAGTTTGCCTTTTCATCTATCACAAAAAACAATTCATCGGTAGCCTTGTGCATATTCCGATTATTGTCTTGCATATAAAAGTTTTCGGTCTTTATCAGCAGAGTTTTGTTGCCTTGTTCGCTTAAAAACTTGATAAGTGGTTTATACTTTGGCAATGCTTTGTGTGCACGCAGCAGCAATAAGCCTCCCTCATTGCTTTTGCCTTCGCCAATAAGTTTTCGGGCATCGCTAAGCAAGGTGGTAGCGAGGTTTTTTTGTAGGCTGTATAGTTTTTCTACGAGGGGTTTATATTCGTTAAACATTTGTTCATCGCCTTTGGGCACAGGTCCTGAAATAATGAGGGGAGTACGTGCATCGTCAATCAATACCGAGTCAACCTCATCAACAATAGCAAAGTGGTGTTTACGTTGCACTAACTCTTCGGGGCTGCTACACATGTTATCACGTAGGTAGTCAAAGCCAAATTCATTGTTTGTACCAAAGGTAATGTCTGCGAGGTATGCTTTACGACGCGCATCGGAGTTGGGTTGATGGCGGTCGATACAATCCACGGTTAAACCATGAAATTGGTAGATGGTGCCCATCCACTCACTATCACGTTTAGCGAGGTAGTCGTTAACGGTTACAATGTGTACTCCTTTTCCTGCGAGGGCATTGAGAAATACGGGGAGTGTTGCCACCAATGTTTTACCTTCACCTGTTGCCATTTCGGCAACATTGCCTTGGTGCAGTGCTACTCCACCAATGAGTTGCACGTCATAATGTACCATTTCCCATTTAATGGGGCTTCCGTTGGCAGTCCACTCGTTAGCATAAAAGGCTTTATCGCCCTCAATGCGTAAAAAGTCTTTTGTTGTTGCTAAGTCTCGGTCAAAGTCGTTAGCGGTAACTTCTACTTCTTTGTTTTGGGTAAATCGGCGTGCAGTATCTTTAACAATTGCAAAGGCATCGGGGAGGATTTCGAGAAGCGTGGCCTCAATTTGCTCATCTACGGCTTTAAGCAATCGGTCAATTTCGTTTGCAAGACGCTCTTTTTCGGCAATTTCCGTTTTGGGATCTTCGAGGTCATTACGCATTTGAGCAATTTCACCTTCGAGGTCGGCAATGCTATCAGCAATGCGTTGGCGTAGTGCTTGTGTTGCGGCACGAAGTTCATCATTGCTCATTGCCTCAAAGCGAGGGTACACTTCTTTTATTTTATCGACATGGGGCATTATTGCCTTCATATCGGTATCCGACTTTGAGCCAAAAAACAATTTAATGATGGAATTAACTATACCCATAACAGTAATGATGTGTTTATATATATATTTTTTTGAGTGGGCAAAGATATAAATAAATGCGATAAATATTAAGACATGAGGGGCTGTTGTTATCTTAAAGCCCTCTTTTTACATATTGATTGGTGCAAGCGGAGCATTACTATCAGGGTAGCTGAGACGGTAGTCTCAGGGTGTTAGGGTGTGATGGAGTTGATTGCCTTAGAGGCGAATGGTAGCACGAACGCCAAACTGAAAGGGATTGCCAAGTTGTGCAAAGGAGTTGCCTAAACTCTCAAAGTAAAATACTTTGTAGTTTGTGTTAAGCATATTTTTTGCCCATAGCGATACTCGAAATATGCCTCTCTCGGCAGAGATGTTGGCATTGAGCAGTCCATAAAAATCTTGTGAACCAATCTTGCTGTTGTCTGCCGTAAAATATATCTTGCCTGCTCCGCTATAATTTGCGCCAATGCTTAGTTTGTCAATCATCTTGTCAAGAAACAAAAAGGAATATTCTGCACCAAGCGTAAAGGTGTGTTGAGGTGCAAAGGGTACATATTTGCCTTTGTAGTTAAGCTCTTGTGCTGCACCCTCTATCAGTATAGAGTCGGTATATTGCTTAAAGGTGGCGTGGGTGTAACCATAGGCAAGGTTGGCACTTAAATTGCCTATGCGATGAGCGGCAGAGAGTTCAATCCCATAACTCTCACTACGTGCAGCGTTTTTCATCACTCGTCCATAGCCACTTGGCACAAATAGTGCTACTTGTTGGTCTCGAGTATCGATGTAAAAAAGAGATACTGCCATTTCGGTTTTTTTGTCAAGCGACTGCATTTGCCCTCCTACTTCATAGTTCCAATTATACTCTGGCTTAAAGTACACTGCATTTCTAACTGTTGCAGCATCTTCGGCGGGTTTGTAAATAATCTCTCGTCCTACGATGGTGGGTGTAAGTTTGTCTTGCACCAAATCTGCAAATAGATTGGTGTTGTAGCCTCCTGCCGTATAGCCCTTTGCTATGGTGGCATATACCTTACATTTTTTATTCGCACTGGCATATTGTAGGGCTATCTTTGGTAAGAATTCTAAGAATTCATTGCTAAAGCGACCGTCATAAATGGTGCCTGCGGGCGAACTGCTCCAGTCTTCAAAAAAAGGAGGCATTGCCAAATGAAAGTGCACCTGAGCGGTAGATTTGTATTGCAGTGTTACCTTTTCGTAATCTAAGCGCAAGCCTGCAGTAAGTGATAAGCCTTCGAGCAAGAGGTTGTTGTAGGTAGATTGATGAAATAGTGCAAATCCATAGCGAGGATTTTTGAAGTCGGAGGGAATATAGATATTGTTGGCTGGTGTGCGGCTGCCCGAATCTGTAACAAAACTAATCGAAGGCATTGTAGGGAATTTGTCTGAAATTTGCTCAATGAATGCCGATTTAAGATTTACAGGAGCCTCTATATTAAAGTCTTTATAAAAGCCAAAAGCCCCAAACAACCATTGATAGTTGTGTTCGCTTTGCGACTTAATGGTTATCTCTTCGGTAAGGGCGTGTTGCGCTTGCGCTTGCTCAATGGTAAACTTATCGACAGGGGTAAAGTCTTGGTCAAGCCTCATAGCATCGTTCAGATATTGATACGAGGTGGTGCTGTTAAGCGTATAGCCATTGCCTGAATAGAGCAAATTGATGGCACTATTGCCCAAGCATCGCTTGTAGCCTGCAACATCGTTATAGTTAACATTGTGTACCCTGCCAGTGCTATCTGTCAAGCCATAGGCGTAGCCCCTTTGCTCGCTATACTCACCGCTAAGGGTATAGTTTAACTGCAATCGCTCGGTAATGTGCCAATCTAAGCGCATACGAGCAGCCCCTGTTTGCATGGCATTTGCCAAACTATTATCATAGGCATTGGTAAAAAATCCATCGCTTTGGCGATAACTTGCGCTCAACAAAAGCCCTATCTTATTGTTGAACTTTTGGGCATGCGACAACTTGGCATTTAGTGTATTGGCATTGCCATACGACACATCAAGGTTTGTGCCTTGCTTTGCAAGTGGCGATGCGGTGTACACATTGATAATGCCCCCCATAGCGTTGCGCCCATAAAGAGTGCCTTGCGGACCTCGTAGCACCTCAATGCCTGCAATATCAAGAAAATCAAAATCGTAGGCACTCTGCTCCAAATAAGGCACATTATCGATATACAAGCCTACTGCCGACTCATTCATACGTGACCCAACACCCCGAATGTACAGTGCCGAAGTAACCTTACTGCCATAATTGGGCATATATAAACTTGGCGATAGGGTAGATAAATCACAAATAGAGTTAATGCTCCTGCGTTCGACCTCAAGGGCAGAGAAACTGGTGTAGGCAACAGGCAGTTTTGCTAAGGGCGATTGCTCCTTTGTGCCTTTTACAAAAACCCCGTCAAGCCGAAAGGCTGTATCTACTAAAGCGGACTCTTGTGCCAATGCACTACAAACGCAAGCGCACAAAAGGGTAAAAACAAATATTTTATTCATGTATGCCACACTTACTATTCTTTTTAAGAGGCGCAAAGGTAGAGATATTTTAGGTATCAACATATAAGATTGAGTAAGAAAAGCTAAAAGAAAGATTGACCGAACAGATAAACAAAAAAGACAACTACAAGGGAGGGCTGTACAAGGCAGCCTCTGTTTATGGGCAATATACACTTTCCCTTACGGGGATAATACACACCGTGGCTCTTGGCAAGAGATAAAGAATAAAGCATAGACATGAGGCTTATGGGCAATAGCACTCTTGGCAGGGGATTGCGGGTCAAGCCCGCAATGACGTGTAAAAGTTAAGTAAAGCATTCCATCGTAAAAGCAATGCAATGATGCCAGTAAGGACAGCTATAAACAACAAGCAAGGCGCACCGTTTACGGTGCTGCTCTTAAAGGGTGAGGAAAGGCAGCCAAAAAAGTCTTAAAAACCACCTCTCCATTACCCTCATTAGGGCTAATATACCCTTGCTTAAAGGTTAGTTTTTACCTTTACACAGCGTACGGAGACGTTGTACGGAAGATCGAAATCTTGTCTATAATGCCCTGCAAAGCCTGGCTGTACAGGGTTATAGGCAAAGACAAAGAAAACAGGGTACGCCTTAGAGATGGCTGCCTCTGAAAGATTAGTGGAGTGAGCATTAGATGTGGCAAGTAGCGTATTCAGTCCAAAAGAGATAAAGTAAGATGAGGTCCAAGTATAAGCCAAGCCAGCAGGCAAAAGGGCGAAGCCGTAGCGGTCGGTGCCGGCATTCTCCTGCCCAAAGTACGACCACACGGGCTCGCTATGGGTAGAATACATACGAGTAGTGTCGGGATAATTCCAACCTGGAGTACCAGCAGCATTTTGCGCTGTTCTTGTGCCTCCTAATTTAACGGCAGGGGCTAAAGAGGTCGCCATAAGCTCACGAAGAAAGTTAGAGCGAACAACCCAAGGGGCAGCAGCAGCCTGAAGATGCTGACAGCGCGAGGTAGTTATGCTTACTCCCGTGCCACTATTGTTTTGCCCAGTAGATGGGCATTGCCCCCCTGTGGTGTCCGACTTATAGTCGGCAAAGTTAAACATTCTGCCCATATCACTTTTTGATGGCACTGCCCAACCCTTGGGGCAAACCCCACGAATAGTGCTGGAAGTGGTAGTGTCATTAACAGGATACAGATGCGGGCGGTTTAGCACTGAGCTTAGGGTGTCGTTGGAAAAGCCATCGGTAGTTACCGCTACTTTTGCAGGGTACAGCACACCATATACCTCGCAGGCATTAAGGCTTGCTACAAAGGTATCGACACGGAAGGTGCCTGATGCACGAGCAGCAGGTGCATGCACCCCTGCACCAGCAACACTTGGACGTGGGCCTGTGGGGCAGTAGTATGAGCGCAAACGCTCTGAACGACCAACATCCGTGGGTAAGCCCATAAGCGCATAGTCTTTGGCTTGAGCTTGGTGAAAGAGTATCTTGTCGTCTGAGCCTACATATTTAAGGTTTTGGGCAAACCACCAACGGTTGTCGGGCATGCGCACGGTGCGGTAGAATTTGCAATCGCGATTGTCCAAAAGCCAAGCTTCCCAGTTGCCTTCTTTGCTATCGCGCTTGTAGCAAGCTTGAAAAATGCTTTCGCCTTGTGTATCAACTGCCTCGGGGCAGTCGGCTGCAACGTCTATTTCGGGGT
>JBOFMS010000097.1:0-2736 GCA_051658505.1 Bacteroidales bacterium
TGTAAATACATGAGCTATGAGCATTGATCCAAGTAGCAAGGCAAGTGCACCTATCCATGACTCTGAAAAGGGCAAGTCATTGTTCTTAACCCAAGCAATGTAAAGGTAGATAAAGGGATAATGAACAATATAAAGGGGATAAGATATGTCGCCTAAAAATTTGCAAATTTTCATTGTCGCTTTTGAGGTAATTGTGCCACTAATGCCCATATAGATAATGAGTGGAAAAATGGCGATTATTGCAAGCATATCATATAGCCCATTTGCCCAAAGGCTTTGCTCATCTCCAATACGTGGAATTGATAGAATTGCAATTAGCAAAATTGAGCTGAACAAAAAAGCACCCTTGATTTTACTCGCTCGAGTAACTCTAAACATCAAAAGTCCAATAGAAAAGGGGAGTAGCATACGAGTTAGTCCAAGAGGAAAGTGTGTGAGGCTAAATTGCCACCCATAGGCAACATCTCCATTTTTTCCAAAGATAGCAAAACTGCCTAATAAAATGGCGAGGGCAATCGTCCAAATGATAAGTAGTTTTGTGGAGAACTTGCGAATGAAAAGTGCATAAAGGAAACTGCCGATATATTCAAAAAACAGCGACCACGAAGGTCCATTAAGCGGGAATGCTTCGCCTAAGCCTCTGACATCAAAAGAGGTAGTAGTCGGTATTAAAAACATACTCATTAGTGTTGAAATTATAACACTAATAACTGCAACTTGTGAAACGTCCCACCACTCGCAACCTTGATTGTAAAATATTGCGCCACCAAGCAAAGCACCAAAAACTACCATGGGGTGTAGGCGAATAATTCGGCGAATGAAAAAGTCCTTTAAGCGGAGTTTATCCCACCTGCTATCATAAGCATAAGCAATCACAAAGCCCGACAGAAGGAAGAAAAAATCAACTGCTAAATAACCGTGATTAAAGATTTGGTCAAAGCGACTTGTTGCATAGCCCTCAAAAATATGATACCATACCACTATAATTGCAGCAACGCCTCTTAGTGCATCTAAAATAGGGTAGTGAACCTTTGAATCTGAAAATGAGGAGATTGAGTTTTTTGTCATAATATTTGTAGGTTTAACTGTAGGCTAGCATATTGAGCGTGGAGTAATTGGACACAACAAGTTACAATGTTTTTTGACATTACAATTCCTTATGTGTCATTTTGTCTAATTCCTCAGTTGTAAATTCTCGTTCAGAGGTAGCAATAATTCGTTCATCAATAAAGTTGCCTAACTCGTTGCAACTAACAATGCAACTCTCAATACAGGCACGTAAATCAATATTGAGAGGCACTAAACAAAAGGATTTTGCGTATGCAGCTTCAAAACTTATTTTCTCTAATTTAATATTGCATTTTGTTAAATTATAATCTAATTCTTTTCTGATAATTTCTTGTTGAATACTAGAAAATCGAGTATGACTTCGTGCTACTAATACAATAAACAGCCTTAATTTATCATTTTCTCCACCTAGTCCACTTGCAAGTAAAACTTGATGCTCTTCCAAAATACTTGCTTCAAGCAGAAGTTTATTTTGATAAACAGCCATTTGAGCAAATCCACTTAACTCTTGAGGGCAATTTGCCGCAAACTCTTCTAATGCTCGCATTACCTTAACACTTTCCATTGAAGAAAACTCCACAAGAAGTTTTTTTTTTGTTTCAAGTGGCGTATTTTTTCCACGTAAATCTTCCCATCGGCGAGTAAAATAGTTTTCGGTAAGAGGTTTTCGAATATGTTGAGTTTGCTCCAAAAAGTCCAACTGCTCAGCAAGTTCAATATTTAGATTGATAACTCGGAGTCTTAGGAAAGAACTCTCTAAAATCTGCTGAAGCGAGTGGTTTAGAAACATAATCCTTGATTGATTTTCGCATTACTGTCAACAAAGATATATAAAAATGACAGTTTACAATTAAAAAAAGACTTGTGCCTTTAATGTTTTTTTGGTTACTTTGTAGAAAAATAAGAGCATGAAGATTTATAATTTGGGCGAGCACGCGTCATTATTTAACCAGTTTGTAGCAGAACTTAGAGATATTAACATACAAAAAAATTCAATGCGTTTTCGGCGAAATCTAGAGCGTATAAGTGAAATATTTGCGTATGAAATTAGTCGGGAAATGAATAGTAAGAACATTGAAACTCAAACACCGCTAGGTATAGCATATACATCAATTCCTACAGATGAGGTTGTTATTGCATCTATTTTAAGAGCAGCAATTCCTATGCATCAAGGCTTGCTCAATTATTTCGACAAAGCACAAAATGCCTTCATCTCAGCCTATCGTAAGTATAGCAAGGATAATGAATTTAAAATCTCATTTGAGTATATGTCTAGTCCCCCTATTGAAGGGAAAACAGTTGTTTTGTGCGACCCAATGCTTGCAACAGGGGCGTCTATGTGCTTGGCATATAGAGCTTTATTAGATGTTGGCACACCGTCAATGACTCACATTGTAAGTATTATTGCAAGTCGTGATGGGGTAGAGTACATTAAAAAGCAGTTTGCATCGTATTCAAATGTTTGCTTGTGGGTTGGTGCAATTGATGATGAATTAACCGTAAAATCATACATTGTTCCTGGGTTGGGTGATGCGGGTGATTTAGCGTATGGGGAAAAGCTCTAAGCGCAATACTACATCCAAGTGAAGATCGCTCATATTGATTTTGGTCATCAGCCTGCCTTTCTTGCTCCTATGGACGAGGTTACAGATCCTTCCTTCCGTTTTA
>JBOFMS010000098.1:0-14859 GCA_051658505.1 Bacteroidales bacterium
ACCTCCAAGCAATATTTTTTTAGAACCTTTTCCAAAGTCTTGACCTTTTTTGTTTCGTTTTTTGTGTCAAGACAAAAAATGAAAAAAGCAAAACATGGGCAGGGTGGTTGCCTTAGCACTTCGTGGCAGGGGATTGCGGGTCAAGCCCGCAAGGACGAGTAAAGGGGGAGAGGGGCGTTGCATGGTGAGGGTGCGCAATGGCGAATGATAATCAAAAAAGAATCATTCCATAGTAAATGCAAGGCATGAGGAGTGGCGGGGCTGCTTTAACAAACTTGCAAAATCATTACTGCAATATTCCCTTCCCTTGTCGGAGTACTTCGTACTCATTAGTGGTACAATCCACTATGGTAGAGAGTTCGTCGCCACACATACCTCCATCAATTACTATATCCACTCGCTTTTCATAGTAATCGTGCAATAACTCTGGGTCTGCAATACTGCGGTCATCATCGGCAGGCTTTATGGTACTTACCAGTATGGGTGCCTCCATGGCATGGGCTATGGCAAGGGCAATGTTGTTTTGCGGAATACGAATGCCAATTGTTTTACGCTTGCTCAAAATACTATCGGGGAGTTTTTTAGAGGCGGGAAGTATAAAGGTAAACGCCCCTGGCAAGTTGCGCTTTAGTACTGCAAAGGCTTGATTATCTACCTTAATGTAGTTAGCGAGTACACTTAAATTGGGCGCAATGATAGAGAATACCGCCTTCTTTTTATCTACCCCTTTTATCAAGAGCATACGCTCGTAAGCCTTTTTACTATTTACAGCACACATTAAGGCGTATGCTGTATCGGTAGGGCAAATGATGAGCGCATCACGCTGCAAAGCCTGACACAACTGCGCAATAAGTCGTTCTTGTGGATTTTGAGGGTGTATTGAGAGTAGCATATCGAGAGTTTATTACATAAAAAAAGGGGCAAGCCCCTTATATCGCACCGCTACAACCACCTACCCTTGCTACCTTCCGGTCCTGGGGGAGTTCAGCAGGAGCTGGTCGTATAAGACTTACCCCAAATCGAGGGCAAAGGTATTTCTTTTTTTGATTTGTGCAAAATAAAAAGGAACTACTTTTGACAAGTTGCGCAAAGTGGAATTGCTGCACTTGATAATAAAATTTATCCTTACATTTGCGCAATTAAATTTAGCCTATGAAAAAAATCCTGATACTGGGGGCAAGTTCGGGTATTGGACGCATGCTTGCACAACATTACGCTGAGCGTGGCTATACCGTAGGCATTACGGCTCGACGAACTGCCTTATTAAGCGAACTTCAAGCGCAATTTCCAGCACAAATTCATGCTAAAACATTGGATATTTGCTCGCCTCATCTTGCCCAAGGCTTAACAGAATTAGCCTCTGAAATGGGGGGAATGGATATTTTGTGCATCAATGCAGGAGTGGGACAACACGAAGAGGTGCTTGAACCCCAAGTTGAGCAATATACTCTTGCGGTTAACGTTATGGGATTTACACAAGCCTCTATTTGGGGCTACAACTATTTTAAGGCAAGTGGCACACAGGGGCAAATTGTGGCTACGGCATCTGTTGCGAGTGTATGCGCCCTACGTCAATCGCCTGCCTACTCTGCCTCAAAACGCTATATGCGGCACTATATTGATTGCCTTGCACAACGTGCCTATCATGATAAATTGCCGCTTACATTTACAACTCTTCTGCCAGGATTTATTGCAACAGACTTGCTGCAACGTAAATACCCCTTTACGGTATCACTATCAAAGGTGCGTGGAAGTATAATTCGTGCCATCGACCGTAAAAAGCGAGAGGCGTATGTGCCTGCTCGGTGGGCAGTTTTGGCTTTTCTTTTTCGCTTTATGCCCAAGGGGGTATGGGAGCGTTTTTTCTAACTTAATTGTACTATTCTATGGAAAAAAAAACATTTAGTTACAAAGAGGCAATCGCAGAAATAGAGCGGGTTGTATCTCAATTAGAGTCCAATCAACTTGATGTCGACGAAATGGTTACTGAAGTAAAACGAGTGAACGAACTTTTGGAGCAATGTCGCAACAAACTTCACAACACAGAGGAAGAGGTGAAGAAAATATTAGGTCAATAAGGCTTAGGTTTTGCAAGTTTGTGGAGTAGAAAAAAAATACTAACTTGCGCCCTGAAAAATTAAAACCTAAAGAAAAATGAATTTTATCTTGTTAGATGCGTCTCCAATGGACGCAATGATGGGTGGCGGAAATATGACATGGATTATGCTCATCGCCATTTTTGGTGTGATGTATTTTTTTATGATTCGTCCCCAACAAAAACGTCAAAAGGAATTACGTCAATTTCGTGAAGGCCTGCAAAAAGGCGATAAAGTTGTAACCGTTGGTGGTATTTATGGTACTGTGTCGGAAATAAAAGAGGGCTACATACTTATTGAAGTTGATAACAACGTGCGCATGCGCTTTGACAAGTCAAGCGTACTAAAAGATGCAAGCGACCTTGCTCAAGTAAAGTAATTTTCTCCCTAAAAAGGCTATTTACCCCTACAGCATATTTGTTGTGGGGGTATTTGTATTTTTGTTATAGCGATGGTTTTTTTTCAATCAAATAGACGAATGAGGCGGCTGAGGCGGATTGCCAGAATACTTCTTATCAATCAGAAGTATCTTGTCTATGGTGTTTTTTTGTTGATTGCCACACTTTTGTGGGTGGTTAATAAACTCTCGAACTCCTACACGCATGACGTGCCTACGGTAGTTGAACTCTCCACTGCCAATCCTCTTGAATATACCATCACAGAGGGTAACTCTACCCCTGCCACATTGCGCCTACATGGACGTGGCTATCAACTACTTTTTTACCTTTGGTTTAGCAGCAAACGTACAAAAATAATCGTAAGTTCTGCCTTGCCCAATACAACAAAGAGTAGCACACTATACCTGCCAAGCAAACAGTTGCACAATATTATAGCACAACAATTATCAAACTCCTTAGACCTACAAACTATTTTTCCCGATACCCTCTCTTATGTTTTAACCGCACGACAGGTGAAAAAAGTTCCAGTTCGCTCAAATATCAAACTGAGTTATGCCCCTCAATATATGCCCAATGGAGTTATTCAACTGAATCCCGATAGTGTATTGATAGGTGGTGCAGTAACCGATATTGAGTCAATCAATGAGATATTTACCCAAGCATTGACCAAAGAAAATGTAAGCAGGGTTTTGCAAGAAAAAATTGCTCTCGTAATACCTCCCAAAGTAAGTTTGTCGCATCATGAGGTTGACTATTCAATTGAGGTGCAAAGATTCGTGGAAATCGCCTCAAGTGTAGATGTGCTCCCCCTCAATTTTCCAGATTCGCTTAGTGTGCAATTTCTACCCGCACAGGTTAGCCTTGTACTCTCGGTAAAAATGGAGGACTATAAAGCTCTTAAACATGAAAAACTAAAAGTCGTAGCAGATTATGCAAGTCTGTCAAATAGTTTGTCCAAACAACTCCAAGTACGCCTGCTATATCCCTCAAAATATGCCTTGTCAAGCAGCATTAAGCCAAGTTTTGTTGAGGCAATTATAAAGAAGAAAATATGATGAAAGTAGGGATTACTGGGGGAATAGGTAGCGGAAAATCCTTAATTTGCAAAGCCTTACAAGCCCTTGCAGTTCCTGTTTTTTTTGCCGATGATGAGGTGAAAAAAATGTACGAAGATACCCCTCATGTACAAATTCAACTTATTACCGTTTTTGGGAAAGAGGTATTTGAAAACCAAAAATTAAACCGACAAAGATTAGCCCAACTTGTGTTTCGCTCTCCAAAATTACTGCACCAACTTAACGCTATCGTTCATCCTGCACTTAATCAACGCTTTTTGAGTTGGGTAAACTTGCAAAACTCTCCTTATGTAGTACAGGAGGCTGCACTAATTTTTGAAACCAAAGCGCATCGCTATCTAGATAAGGTGGTTGGAGTAATTGCTCCTGAAAAAACTCGTATTGAACGTGTACTGCAACGAGATAATACTACCGTAGATGAAATTAAACAACGTATCATTCATCAACTAAGCAATGATGAAATTATAGCAAAAAGTGATTATGTAATTATGAATGATGGCAAGCAAGCATTATTACCTCAAATTCTACAATTATACCACACACTACTTGCTATCTCTAACTGAATAATACCGTAATGATATGAAATTTTGGAAGTGGATTATTGGAGCATTTGGATTATATTCCTTCGGCTTTTTTGGGGCGATTATAGGCTTCTTCTTTGGCTCAATGATTGATTCCTTGTCGGGAGGAACGTCTGAAAAAACTCGTTTCTTTAACAAGAACTCACATTTAGACCCCTTTACACAATGCTTGCTATTGCTTGTGGCAACAATTCTTAAAGCCGATGGACGAGTAATGCAATCAGAGTTAGACTTTGTAAAGCAATTCTTGTTGCGCAATTTGGGAGTGGAGAAAACTCAAGCAAGTATGTTGTTTTTGCGAGATGCTTTGAAGAAAAATATATCCTTGTTTAATGTATGCACTTCGATACGTGTACGCTACTCATCGGCAGTTAACTTGCAACTAATGCACTTATTGTTTGGCATTGCAAGTGCTGATGGAGATATTTCGGCAATTGAACTACAAACCATCAAACAAATTGCGGGTTATTTAGGTATCACCGCAAATGACTATGAGTCTGTCAAGGCAATGTTTTTTGTACAAACAGACAGTAATTGGGCATACAAGGTGCTTGAAATTGAGCGAAGCGCAAGCAATGAAGAGGTCAAAAAAGCACATCGACGAATGGCAAAAAAATATCACCCCGACAAAGTTGCACAAATGGGAGATGATATGCAGAAGTCTGCCAATGAACGATTTCGGAAAGTTCAAGAAGCTTATGAGTTCATCAAAAAAGAACGCAATATGTATTAGTTTATATCGCTACTCTTGATGTAAACCTCCAGAAATTTCGCCTCGCCAGCTTGTGGTTCAATCTTGATATTGGCAATAGAGGCAGGTATAAGTATTGTTTCGCCCATAGTAATTTCTTCGGAATGTCCTGCAGATATTATTTTTGCACTCCCCCCAATACATAGGTATATCACAAAGGAGTCAAAGTCTTCCATATTGCGATAGACAGGCTCGTTATACGCCAACAAATTGGTGGTGAAGTAAGGACAATCAACTAAAGAACTTGCTTGATTATGGACTTGTTTGGGGGGTATTTTTTCGCCATGCTTAGTGCCATAGTTAATTACATCTACTGCCAAATCCATGTGTAATGGACGATTTGTAGCATCTCGCCCCCAGTCATATACCCGATAGGTAATATCGGAGGTTTGCTGAATCTCTGCTATAACAATCCCTTTTCCAATAGCATGAATACAGCCTGCAGGAATAAAAAAAGTGTCACCTGCTTGTACTTGTTCAAAGTTAAGCAACTGCTCAACTGTACAATTATCTGTATGTTCTATTAATTTTTCAGCATTGGTTGGTGCTCGAAAGCCAAAGGCTAATTTTGCGTCGGGCTCATTTTCTAAAACATACCACATCTCTGTTTTTCCGTACGCATGATGCCGCTCTGCAGCAGTTGCGTCATCAGGGTGAACTTGTACTGAAAGGGTGTCATTGGCATCAATAAGTTTTACAAGTAGAGGAAACTCCTCCCCAAAACGTTCATAGACGTGCTGCCCTAATAATTCGCCCATATATATTTGGACTAACTCTTGAATATTATTCCCTTTCAGAGCTCCATTAGCAACCACGGAAAGCGAATCAGTTACTCCCGACAATTCCCAACTTTCTCCAATCTTTTTTTTAGCATCTGCTTTTTTTCCGTAACATTCACTGAGTTTACTGCCTCCCCAAGTAATTTCTTTTAAAATCGGATTAAATTTCAGAGGATAAAGTTTCATATTAAAGTGTATTGTAATAATAAAGATTAAAAAAACTTTTTGGAAAAATACGTGGTGATTTAAGTAAATAAAGCAAACAAGATCTTAATTATTCATTGTGGCTAAAAACTCGCCATTGTCGGTTGTTTGAAGTAAACGCTTGCGCATAAATTCCATTGCCTCAACAGAGTTCATATCAGTTAGGTAATTGCGTAAAACCCAAAGGCGACTTAAAACATCTTTATCAACCAACAAATCATCTCTTCGGGTACTACTTAGGGTAACGTCAACGGCAGGGAATATGCGCTTGTTGGCTAATTTGCGATCAAGTTGCAACTCCATATTACCAGTTCCCTTAAATTCCTCGAAAATCACTTCGTCCATTTTTGATCCAGTATCAATAAGTGCTGTTGCTAAAATGGTAAGTGAACCTCCTCGCTCAATATTACGCGCAGCTCCAAAAAAACGTTTGGGTTTATGCAAGGCATTTGCATCAACACCTCCACTTAAAACTTTGCCTGAGGCAGGCTGCACCGTATTAAATGCACGTGCTAAACGTGTGATTGAGTCAAGTAGAATTACCACATCATGCCCACACTCTACCATACGTTTTGCCTTTTCAAGTACAATATTGGCTACTTTTACATGGCGTTCTGCTGGCTCATCAAATGTCGAGGCAACAACCTCTGCTCGCACACTACGTTGCATATCTGTAACCTCTTCGGGGCGTTCATCAATAAGAAGTACAATCATATATACCTCTGGATGATTTGCAGCAATCGAATTGGCAATATCTTTTAGCAATACGGTTTTACCCGTTTTTGGAGGTGCAACAATAAGCCCACGTTGCCCTTTGCCAATGGGTGAAAACATATCTACCACACGAGCTGAAAGATTGTTTTGTCCATTGCCAGTGAGATTAAACTTTTCCTCTGGAAACAGCGGAGTCAAATAATCAAATGGGGCTCTATCGCGAATATAGTCTGGCGCACGCCCATTTATCGATACAACTTTTACTAAAGGAAAAAACTTTTCTCCCTCTTTGGGGGGGCGAATTGAACCTGTTACGGTATCTCCTGTTTTTAGCCCAAATAATTTGATTTGCGATTGAGAAACGTAAATATCATCTGGTGAACTAAGGTAGTTATAGTCTGATGATCGCAAAAAGCCATAACCATCAGCGAGTGTCTCTAAAGTTCCTGTTGCAGGCACTAATACTTCAAACTCTGGGCGTTTTTCTCGCTCAGGCTTAGGCTGCTGTGCTTGCTGTGGGCTTTTCTCAGAACGATTGTTTTCTTGATTTGGATTTCTCGGGTTGCGCCTTGTATCTGTTCGTGGAGTGCCTTTCGAGGGTTCTTGCTTTGGAGCATCATCCAAAGGCTTATTATCTTTCACCTCTCCCAAGTCTAAACTAATTTGCTCTACAACAGGAGACGCTTGTTTAGTAGGAGTGCTTCGCCTGCTTTTTTGCTCTCGCGATTTCACCTCTGCTCCCGATGCTTCTTCTTTACTCTCTTCTATTGGAGTTTCCACCTTGTTCACTTGCTCTTTTTTAGGGCGAACTACTCTTTTTTTGGCATCCACATTTTTTGAGGTGGATTTTTGTTCAATCTTTTGAGTGCTTTGTATTGCCTGCTCATCAAGTATCTTATACACCAACTCGTCTTTTTCGAGTTTATTCGATTTAATACTTAGTTGGCGTGCAACTTCTTGCAACTCTTCTAACGACTTGCCCTTGAGGGCTTCAATGTCGTAATACATAAATATAACTGATTTAAATAAATAATATCACAAGTCAGATGAGTCTGACACTTGTTACAATCGTGAGTAGAATAAATGAGATGAACGGAATCTCACAATAAATTTATTGTTTGAATGCTATGCGGCTTGATGAACAATGCCACAGAAAAAAAAGGAATAGTCCCATACTGTTTAAGGCGGGGCAAAGGTAAAACATTATTTTGAATAAACAAACTTTTGCATTTTTGCACTATATTTCACTACTTTTGCGAGGAAATTATAAACCTTTTTTCGCCTCATGAAATACATTTGGCTTTTTTTCTTGCATACTCTACGAGCAAAAAATCGTGGAGGACATGGCATACATTCTCCCTTTGCCTATGATTTAGTGCAAAAGGTTTTTATTGCTGCAAGATTGCAGACTGAAACGACTAAAAAGCAAGAGCGATATATCCAGAGATTGCAAGGCTTTTGCTTGGCACAGAATATTCTCTGTGCCGAGCCTCAGACATTTTTCGAACAAAAAACAGTACAGACAAGTTTATGCATTGTTCCCAATCCTTATCAAAATCGCAAACTATGGGACGCAATTTGCATGCAAAAGAATGTTACGGTCAGTATCTTGTCATGGCACATAGGAGTTGCTATTGCATCATCGCATTTATACAAACAAAAATACACCATCTAATTTATGAAAATCTATACAAAAACAGGAGATAACGGAACTACAAGTTTAGGTAATGGGGAGCGAGTAAGTAAATCATCAATGCGCGTGCAAACGTATGGAGATGTAGATGAACTTTGCTCACTTGTGGGCTTACTGCGAACTTTGGATAAGGAGAAACAGCACGACGCTAATCTACTTGCAATACAAAAAATACTAATGCGCCTAGGAGGAGAAGTTGCATTGTCCAAAGTGAAAACACTCGACAATAATGACATTGTATTTATAGAAAGAAGTATTGACGATTTACAGAGTAGACAAGCACCGTTCCGCAAATTTGTAATTCCATCAGGTAAACCTACTACAGCACAATGCCATGTAATACGTTGTGTGTGTAGGCGTGTAGAGCGAAATATTATAGCACTACAAGCAACAGAACCTAAGTATAGCCATGCAATTTGCCAAACCTTTTTGAATCGCTTGTCGGATTACCTTTTCTTGCTCGCACTAAGTTTTTGTAAGCCTGATGAAGTTGAGTTTGTTGATTAGAGATAGACTGAGGATTAAAAAATCATAGCTTATTTTGAGGTTGAATTTATTTTTATACCTTTGCGGGCTTTTAATAAATTTTCTAACAAAAAAAAGATACGAACAATGTACTGGACTTTAGAACTAGCATCACGCCTTGAAGATGCGCCGTGGCCTGCAACAAAAGAGGAATTGATTGATTTTGCACAACGCTCTGGTGCACCTCTAGAGGTAGTAGAGAATTTGCAAGAAATTGAAGATGAAGGAGAGGTCTATGATAGTATTGAGGACATTTGGCCTGACTATCCAAGTAAAGAAGATTTCTTCTTCAATGAGGAGGAGTATTAAGGAGATAAGCAAAAAGGAGATAACTTGATTTTATCTCCTTTTTTTGTGTTTATTTTTCTTTTTTATGAGATCGCCTTACTTATTTTGTTGCCCTGCTTAAAACTATAGATGACTAAGCCAATCCCCAAGACTACAAATGGGATGCTGAGTAGTTGACCCATATCTAATATCAGATTTTCTTCAAATGCAACTTGCCGCTCTTTAATAAACTCTACAAAAAAGCGGAAAGTAAATACAAGTATAAAGAACAGTCCAATTAAAAAGCCCCCTCTATTACGCAGTGCTTCTTTACGTTGAAATATAAATAACAGCACAAAAAATATTGCTAAGTACGCTAAAGCCTCATAAATTTGTGTTGGATGCTTAGGAACAGTCTCCCCTGCACGCATAAAGATAAAACCCCAGGGAGCATTTGTTGCTACTCCATAAATTTCAGAGTTCATTAAGTTTCCAATGCGGACAAAAAAACCTGTAAGCGCTACTACTATAGCAATGCGATCCATTAGCCAAAGAAAGTTCATTTTATATTTTCGACAAAACAAAAATAAGCCCAAAGGAACTCCAATAGCTGCTCCATGACTTGCTAAGCCACCCTCCCACACCTTCAGTATCTGAATAGGATTTGACAGATAATAACCTGGTTCATAAAACAAACAATGCCCCAATCGTAAGCCTACAACTGTACTTATTACTGCCCACATAGTAAGATTATCAAGCAGTTGCATCGACAAATTTTCTCGCTTAAAAAAACGTGTAAAAAACATGTAGTTAAATGCAAAAGCAAGAGCAAATAGAATCCCATAGTAGCGAATGTGCAAGGGACCTATTGAAAATATTTCGGGATTGACATTCCAAGTAATATAAGCAATCATAGGCGTAGTAAAATTAACCCAATTCTACAAATTGGTAGAGTTTTTGAATAGAGAATTTCTATTTTTGCAAGTTGCAAAAAAGGTAAGGCACACTCCCGCTATCCACACTTTGAATGTCCACAATCTACACAAGTCAAACAGCCCTCTTGATAAATAAGTTCTGTCGAGTTACAGTTTGTGCACGACTTTCCAACATTTGCCTTTGTTCCATTAGCAATATAACGCTTTAATGCTCGCTCCACTCCATTTTTCCAAGAGTTGATACTCTCGCTATCAAGATGCAAACTTTCAATAATACTAATAACATCTACAATAGGCACACTATTGCGCAATACTCCAGAGATAAGTTTGGCATAGTTCCAAAACTCTTTGTCAAACATATAAGATATCCCCTTAATCTCTTGCTCTAAACCTCTCTTGTCAATATATTGCAAGTTGTAGATTTTACCCAACTTATCATCTGTGGTTTTTATAATTTTCCCTTTTTCTACAGACTTTGGCAGCCATAAACCATCTTCATTGGCAACTCCAGTAAAAATTTCATACGGTTTTCCTTTGTATAATCCCACAAAAGCAACCCAATCCTCTTGCCCATTTTTGAAACGAATAATATCTGCATCCAACACCTCTGGACGCTTTGTGGGCATTTTATCATTGTTTGTAGTAGTGGTAGCACTACTACTTGCCGCAACTAACACTCCTGTACGTGAACCATCACGATATACCGTAATACCCTTGCAACCACTCTCCCAAGCGGTTTGATAAACCTTATCTACAACATCTTGTGTAATTTCATTTGGCAAGTTTACGGTAACGCTAATTGAATGGTCAACCCATTGCTGCATCTGTCCTTGCATTTTCACTTTTGCCACCCAATCAACATCATTCGCAGTAGCTTTATGATAGGGAGATTTTTCAGCAATAGCCTGAATATATTCAGGACTTGCTTGTTTTAACTCATTAACATTATAACCATTTACCTCTAGCCAAGTTACAAACTTGTGATGAAACACTAAATACTCCTCAAAAGCATCTCCCACATTATCAACAAAGGCAACTTTTACATTTTTGTCATTGTGATTGATTTTTCTGCGACGTTTATAAAATGGTTTGAATACTGGCTCTATGCCCGATGTGGTTTGCGACATAATGCTAGTAGTTCCCGTGGGAGCAATGGTTAACATCGCAATATTGCGTCTGCCATGCTGCATCATTTCTGCATATAATGCAGGGTCTGCTTCACGAATTCTTCCTATCATAGGATTATTCTCCTCTCGCTGTGCATCGTATATTTTGAATGCTCCACGCTCTTTTGCCAATATAACTGAGGCACGATAAGCTTCTACGGCAAGTGTTTTTTGCGTTGCAACAGCAAAGTTAATTGCGGATTCTGAGCCATAACGCAAATTCAGAGCCGCCAACATATCTCCTTCAGCAGTAATGCCTAAGCCTGTACGACGACCAAGAATTGCTTTTTCGCGAATCTTCTCCCACAAATTGCGCTCCACAATTTTCAGATCTTGATGCTCTGGGTCTGCATCAACTTTGCTAATGATTGCATCAATTTTCTCAATCTCAAGATCAATAATGTCATCCATTATACGCATTGCCTTTGCAATATGCTCTTTATAAAGAGCATCATCAAATGTAGCATGTGGAGTAAATGGATTCTGCACATAACTGTATAGGTTAATGGCTACCAATCGGCAACTATCATAGGGACAAAGAGGAATCTCTCCGCAAGGATTAGTTGACACTGTGCGAAAACCTAAGTCTGCGTAACAGTCAGGAACTGACTGTTGAATAATTGTATCCCAAAATAAAATACCAGGCTCTGCGCTTTTCCATGCGTTATGAACTATTTTATCCCACAATTTACGAGCATCTACTTCATATCTAACCTTTGGTTCTTTTGCGTCAATGGGATATTGTTGCACATACTTCTTTCCACTTTTCACACACTCCATAAACTCGTTGTCAATCTTCACCGATACGTTTGCGCCAGTAACTTTCCCGCTTTCCATTTTTGCATCAATGAATTTTTCGGCATCTGGGTGCTTCATCGAAACACTTAACATAAGTGCACCTCGCCTACCATCCATAGCAACCTCTCGGGTAGAGTTGGAGTAACGCTCCATAAAGGGGACAATACCTGTTGAGTTCAGTGCGCTATTGAGTACAGGCGTGCCCGATGGGCGAATGTGTGAAAGGTCATGCCCTACTCCACCCCTACGCTTCATCAACTGGACCTGCTCTTCATCTATTCTAAAAATACCTCCATATGAGTCTGCGGGAGGATTAGAGCCAATAACAAAACAGTTAGAGAGTGAGGCTATTTGGTAATGATTCCCAATACCTGTCATTGGTCCACCTTGAGGGATAATGTACTGAAATTTATCAAGGAGTTCAAAAATCTCCTCCGCACTCATGGGATTAGCATATTTTTTTTCGATACGCTCAATCTCTTTTGCCAGTCGCCAATGCATATCGGCAGGCGTCCGCTCATAAGTGTTTCCGTAAGAATCCTTAAGTGCATACTTACTTGCCCAAACAGTAGCCGCCATATCATCGTTATTGAAATATTCTGTTGCGGCCTCAATAATCTCTTCATAATTATAAGTAGTCACCATCTGTTCCTTTGGCTCTTGTATCAACTCTTGCTCGTCTATTTCCTCAACTTTCATTATTGGTTCTTCAACAGATGTATATAAGTTTACCTTCGAAAAAAGTTCAACGTTCATAGTGCTATCTTATTATGGTAAAAGAAGTTACTTGTTTCTTATATTATAAAATGACATTAGTCATACAGACCTCATTGTGACGACAAAAGTACTCAATGAATGAGTTCAGAATGGAATATTTCAGCTGGCAATTATGAACAAGATTTTACAGCTTTGAAAATGAATTATTTATCTTTTTTTGAAAAAAACAAAGTTTTACGGCAAAAAAATGCAAGTTTTTTGTATAAAAAAAAATGCTGTTGTACTTTTGTTCCCTCAAATTAAAATTGTGTTTAATCTTTAAACTTTTTTCACTCTTACACTTATGTATATCAACTCCATAGGCTTTCATATTCCCTCAAAACGTATTACAAATGAATATTTTGAGCGTATAAATGGGCTAACTCCAGAATGGATTTTACAACGTACAGGAATTTCAACTCGTTCGAGAGTTGCACTGGGTGAAGACATGGAGCAGATTGGCATTGCATCTGTAAGCGAAGCGATTAAAGACTTGACTTATGATGTACAAGATGTTGATTTAATAATTTCAGCAAGTTATACTGTGACTGATACTATTGGGACACTTGCACACCGTGTGCAACGGAGATTTAATATGCCTAAAGCACAAGCGTTTGCAGTAAGTTCAGCCTGCTCCTCATTGGTAAATGCAGTAGAAATTGCACAAGGATATTTTGCAATGAATAAAGCGAGCAAGGCACTTATTGTTTGCTCTGAGGCAAACTCTATATATAGCGATGACACAAATGATAAAAGTGGACATTTGTGGGGTGATGCTGCTGTATCCTTCTTTTTATCAAAAGAGAGACAGAGCCAAAATGAGCCAGAAATTGTAGATGTACTCACTCATGGCTTAGGCTTTATTAGCAAGGGACCAGAGGGAGTGTGTTTATATCCTCACAAAGGAGGCATTACAATGCATGATGGGCGTGATGTATTCCACTATGCTTGTACCTATATGGCACGTGCAATGGAGGAACTTTTGGAGCGCAATCAAATGAAGATTGATGATGTAAACTACTTTGCGTGCCATCAAGCCAACTTTAGAATTGTTAAGAATATTGCAAACCAGTGGAAGTTACCAGAGGAACGCTTTTTTAACAACATTCAAGAACTTGGAAATACTGGCTCGGCAAGTGCGATGCTTGCACTGGCACAAAACGTACACAAGGTAAAAAAAGGCGAGAAGGTTGGCGTTGCTGTTTTTGGAGGCGGCTACTCTTCAGGCAGTATGTTAATTCAGTTTTAGCGACTTATAAAGCCGCAATAAATGCTTCCAACTCCACATAAAGTTTTTGTAATGGCAAGCCCATAACATTATAAAATGAGCCATCAATGCGCTCTACGGCTGCATAGCCCAACCACTCTTGCACCCCATAACTCCCTGCTTTGTCATAAGGCTTGTACTGATTAATGTAGTAGGCAATCTCATCTTTACTGAGTGTACGGACAAAAACTTGAGTAGTGGCTAAAAATGTGTGGCAGTTTTTGGCACTACGCAAGCACACGCCAGTAAGTACTTCATGCGACTGCCCTGACAGTTGCCCTAGCATAGCGATTGCCTCATCTGTGGATTGAGGCTTACCTAAAAAGGTATTGGCGCACCAAACGAGGGTGTCGGCAGTTAGTAGTATCTCGTTATCTAAAAGTGCTTGGGGATAAGCCTCCGATTTCATTTTTGCAAGATAAACAGGAACTTCATCTTTTGTCATTGCGGGCGAAAACTCCTCATTAACCTCATAATTGGGTGCAACAGTAAAGTCAATATCAAGCCCCTTGAGTAACTCTCTACGGCGAGGCGATTGCGAGGCAAGAATTAACTTATGGTTTTGAAGTTTTAGATGCAGCATTTTTGTTAGGTCGTTTGGTTTTGAAACTTAGAATATGCCAAGTTACGGTAGTGGCAATCGTCAAAAGCAGTAATCGCAACCACCAAAAGGGAGCAAAGAAAATAATAGTGCACAGCATAGTTACCCAAAGTAGTGTAATTGCGCTTACTTTGGCATGTAGCGGTATCGCCTTATCCTCTTGATAACTGCGAATGTAAGGACCAAGCCACTTGTGTTGTATTAGGCGTTGATAATATTTTTGCGAAGATCGCGCAAACAACCATGCACTCA
>JBOFMS010000099.1:0-1939 GCA_051658505.1 Bacteroidales bacterium
ATCACCCTCCAATACCAAGTATTTGGCGAGAACCTTCCGCCAATTCAGGCAGACAGACCTGACCAAACAGAAAGCCCATTTATAACCCCCGCTAAATACCTGCAAATTGAACACGGATTTACGATTGAGAATAGAGCCAAAAATCAAAAAACATTTAGTTATCCATCAACGCTTTTCAAGTATGGCGTAAACCAACTCTTTGAACTAAGGCTAATCACAGATTTAATTACCGAAAAAAACAACCACAATACAAGCACAGGATTTATACCCCTAACATTCGGATTTAAAGCCGTACTGTTTGAAGAAAAAGGCATACTCCCTAAAACCTCTTTTCTTGGACATATAACCAGTGCAAATATTGGCAGCAAAGCATTTCGTGCAAACCACACTGCCCCCTCTCTTAAACTTTCGATGCAACATACCTTGTCCGAAAAAGTATCCCTTGCCTATAATGTAGGAGCCGATTGGAATGGCGAAAATGCAAGCCCCGCCTTTCTTTACACCCTATCAACAGGCATAAGTTTAACCGAAAAACTTGCCTGTTATGTAGAACTATATGGCTTTGTTCACAGCTTCAATATGCCCGACCATCGATGCGATTTTGGACTAAGTTATTTGATAAATAATAATCTAATAACCGACATCTCTAGTGGATTTGGGTTGACAAAGTACGCACCTACCAACTATATCTCAATTGGACTATCCTATAGATTTAAAACCACAAAGTAAACACATTGGCAAAACTCAAAACCCCAATTTTGGCAGATAACGAATAATGCAAATAATCATTTAGAAGAATTACATTATATCTTAAATACAAAAAAATACCGCTTTATCATTATGGCACAAAAACCAAGCATACCAAGTGGCACAAGAGACTTTACTCCAAGCATTACCCTTAAACGTAATCAGATTTTTGACACCATAAAAAGTGTTTTCAAAGTATTTGGCTTTGAGCAAATAGAAACCCCTGCCATGGAGAATCTATCTACACTATTAGGAAAATATGGCGATGAAGGCGACAAACTACTCTTTAAGATACTCAACTCTGGCGAAGCCTTTTCTAAGGTCGAACCAAGCGAATTAAGCAATAGCAGCGCAACCGCCTTAAAAGTTTGCGAAAAAGGCTTACGCTATGACCTCACCGTACCCTTTGCACGCTATGTAGTACAGCATCAACACGAGATTGCCTTTCCCTTTCGTCGCTTTCAGATACAGCCCGTATGGCGAGCCGACCGTCCACAAAAAGGGCGTTATCGTGAATTTTATCAATGCGATGTTGACATTGTAGGTTCCACCTCATTGCTCAACGAAGTAGAGTTAATTCAAATCGTAAGCGAAGTTTACAAAGAACTCAAGATTAAAACCATTCTCAAGATTAACAATCGCAAAATACTAAGCGGTATTGCCGAATTGATGAATGCCCCCGATAAACTCATCGACATTACCGTAGCCATTGACAAAATGGATAAAATAGGGATTGATAAGGTAAACGATGAACTCAGGCAAAAGGGTATCGACCAAAAAGGCATTGATGCACTTGCCCCCATATTAAACTTACAGGGGAGCAATCAAGAGAAATTGGAGACCATGAAAGCCCTTTTAGCAAACTCCGAAGAAGGAAGCCTTGGAGTACAAGAAATGCAAACGATATTTGACTATCTGGAAAAGATAAAGTTACGCTGTAAGATTGACTTTGACCTTTCTCTTGCACGAGGCTTGAGTTATTACACAGGCACTATTTTCGAGGTAAAAGCAAAAGATGTAAATATTGGCAGCATTACAGGTGGAGGGCGTTACGACAACTTAACAGGCGTATTTGGCTTACCCAATGTTTCAGGCGTGGGTATATCCTTTGGGGTAGACCGCATTTATGATGTGATGGAAGAACTTAAGGCGTTTAAAGAAAAGAGTTTAGTCGGCACACAAGTTTTGTTTG
>JBOFMS010000100.1:0-3837 GCA_051658505.1 Bacteroidales bacterium
CGCTAAAACTTATCTAATACTTTAGATAAAAGGATTGATAACCCTCCCCGCAAAAGCAAGGGAGGAAAAATCCAATAAGAAAAAAGGGGGTTAATAATTGGTATTATCTTCTACAGATTACTTGCTTTGCTCTTGAGCAAGTATCTCTTTACAAAGTAGGTGTGCTTTTATAAGCATTCTCGGAATATGAAAAGGACCTTTAAATATATTTCCTTTAGCAGGCTGTGCAACACTTCCATCACGGTGTAAGTAGCCATACCACTCTCCATACTCTTTATCTTCAAGATGTTGATATACCCACTCATGAACTCGTTGATGCATGGCAAGATATTTTTCATCTCCGCTTATTTTATATGCATAGAGTGCTGCAATTAGGGTTTCGCACTGTGGCCACCAAAACTTCATGTCTTGCGAATAGTCTTGATGAGGAAAGTTTTTGCAGTCTTTGAAGTTAATAATTCCTCCAAACTCCTCGTCCCAACCCCAATTATACGACCAATCTAAAATGGTAAGCGCAACTTTGTTGGTAGGGTTATGAGATGGAGTATGTTTAGTTGCCTCCATCATAAACCATGCTGTTTCAATACAATGCCCTGGGTTAATTGTTCGCCCTGCACAAGTATCAATCAAGTCACCATTGGGTGCTACCATTTCTAAGAGTGCTTTATACTCGGGTTTCATAAAGTAGTGCTCAATATCATAGAGCGAACTTTTGATTTGATCATCAAGTACAGCATCTTGTATGACATCTTTAATTACTACGGCTACATTAAGGAGTATCATCGTAATAGAGTGTCCTCGCGCCTCTACAGTGGTCTTAGGCTGCAAAAAGCCTTTTGTTGCCAACATTTTGAGTATAGCCTTAAAGAGCGCAAGGGACTTTTCTGCATACAATCTATTTCCTGTTGCTTTGGCATATTCTGCCATAGCGATAGCTGCGAAACATTCTGAGAATACATAACGTCGCTTTTGTACAGGTTTTCCTTCTTCAGTTACGGTAAAAAACATGTGCCCATCGGCATCAATACAATGCTTTTCTATAAACTCTATGCAGCTTAACGAGGCTTTAAGCCACTCTTCGTTTTTCTCTATATGATTGTAGGCATAAGCACAGATATAGGCAAAGCGACCTTGAAACCACACAGATTTAGTGGAGTCCATAAGTTTTCCTTCACGATCAAGACATGTGTATATGCCTCCATTTTTTAGATCAAGTCCGTACTTTAGCCAAAAAGGCATAATGTTTCCCGTCAAGTCTGCAACATATTTTTCACTACATTGCTTGATATAGTTTAAATGATGGCTTGTCATAGGAGTAGGTTTTAAAGAGTTAATTTTAGAATTTGTTGCAACGCTCAAAGAAGTTGATTGCCTCAAGTTCTTTCTTCATTGCAGTTTCTTCATCATTTGTCATATTGCGGAATGGCACACGATTAAGTCCAAGATCAAGTCCCATAAGTTTCATGATACGTTTTCCGCCTACAATATTGCCACGATAGTTGCAAATTACATTGATAACTGCTTGTGAAAAGTTTTGTTTTTCACGTGCAAGTTCTATGTTTCCTGCATTCCACGCATCAACAATCCCTACTAATTCACGTCCATTGTAGTTGGTTGTTCCTCCAATGCCTCCTTGTGTTAAACCCATAACTAAAGATGACAGAATGGTTTCATCTTGTCCGTGCAACATGTCAAATTTTCCGTTTTTGTAGAGGGCACATTGATTAAATTCATAAAGTGATTCGTAGGTGTATTTTATGCCCATAAAATTTTTGATGCGACCATCTACTGCTTTCAGTAAATCCAACATAGGCAAGAATACTCCACTAAAAAATGGAATGTGATAGTAGTAAAATGGCAAGTTGGGAGCGGCATTGGCAATCGCCTCACAGTAATCAACTAGTTCTTCAATACGTGCGATTTTTGGAAAGGGAGGAGCCATAGCACCTGTTCCCCAAGCACCTATTTTTTGAGCGTGTGCAGCAAATTTCTCACTCTCTTTGACACAGCAACTACCTACGTGTATTATGACTTTAAAGCCTGCAGGAGCAACTTGCACCCATTTTTCGGCTAAAAGTAAGCGTTCTTCTGCACTCAGCATAAAGCCTTCGCCTGATGAGCCGTTGATAAATACACCTTGAATGCCGTTTTTTGCCAACATCTTGGCGTAAGCCTCAATAGGTTCTAGATTAACCTCTCCTTTTGCATTGAAAGGAGTAAATGGGGCATTGAGTAAACCAATAATTTTTTTCATAAAAAATACCAAATAGTTAAATAAATAAACTTGAGAAATAGTTAAATAAATAATACTTATTAAGTAGCATTTAGCAGATTATAGCCTATTTGAGATGTTTTTAATGCTAAATGACATACATAATAGATTTTTCAAAGATATATTTTTTTTCTTACTGCCAACTTTTTTCTTAACATAAATGTAAAATTTAACATATGCAAGCAAAATGTGTATTAAAAAATAACAGGTGATATAGGCTGTAGTTTTGTTGAAAACATTATATATTCCAATAGCATTAAGAGTAAATACTTACCTTTGTGCGCAATCAGCATTAAGAAAAATCTACAAGGTGAAAAAAACACTTTGAATAATCAAAATACAAGTATGTATAAAGCAAAAGAAAAGTGTAGCCAAGGTTTAGTTATTCAAACACAAGAAAATATACTGCGGTATATTGCAGATAAAGGATATGAACCCCAAGTGGTATTGCCAAAAGAAAATGAATTGGCAGAGATTATTGGCGTAAGTCGGAGTATTATTAGAGAGGCTCTCAGTAGTTTACGTACCCTTGGATTTTTGGAAACTAAAAAGAAAAAAGGAAGTGTTCTCATTGCTCCTAAGATATTTAGTATGCTCAAATTAGTTCTTAGTTCAGGACTACTTGCTCAAAATACAATAAAGGACTTATATGAACTGCGTCTAATGCTTGAGATTGGCATGACTGACTACGTTTTTCGCCACCGAAATACAAAATATATTAGTCAACTTGAGGAGATTGTGCAGCGAGAGGAGCAATGTTCCAACTCTGAAGAGTTTAGGGAGATTGATATTCTTTTTCATAGTAAATTATACGAGATGTCTCACAACGAAAGTTTAATCGACTTTCAACAACTACTGTCCAGTTTATTTAAACTGTATGCTGTGCAAAATACCGAAAATCGCAAATACGATATTATAAACCACAGAGCATTATTAAGCATTCTCAAAATAGGCAATGCTGACGCTTTTCGCTCTGCAATGCGTATGCATCTTGAGCGACAATACTCTCATGAAGAAGAATATGTTTCACTATATTGTAAAAAACAAGAGTCATAACCAAGGCTTATGATATATAATAGCAAAAGCCTTTGATGAAATTTTCATCAAAGGCTTTTTGTTTTTAAGGGAGTGGGCCCAACAGGGCTTGAACCTGTGACCCCCTGATTATGAGTCAGGTGCTACTAACCAACTGAGCTATAGGCCCAAAATACTTCAACAAGCGTACTTATTTGTATTTCTGCCTGCAAAAGTACATCTTTGCACTCCAATTACCAAATTTTCTTATCTAAAAAAGATGGAATATAAATTACAAAATCCGAATTGTCCTAGAATTAAGAGTATTATTTTTGATTTAGGAGGCGTACTTATTGATATTGACTATCAGCGCACGATAAATGCCTTTATGAAATTAGGTGTAAAAGATGCTGCAGAACTTTACACACAGTTTGCCCAAGTTCCATTATTTGATGAATTGGAGACTGGGAGAATCACTCCCGAGGAGTTTCGTTTAAGACTTCGTGCACTTACCCAATGCAGTGCCTCTGATGCAGAAATTGACGAAGCAT
>JBOFMS010000101.1:0-17263 GCA_051658505.1 Bacteroidales bacterium
GCTTGTTGTTGGCAAAGAGCAAGAGTCGAACTCTCTGTTTTATTTTGTTGCAAATCTATTGCCTCTCTTACCATGTCATAAATTTGCTGACTTTGATTAGGGCGATACGCTGCTAAGTCATTGGCTTTTCGCCATAATGCTGTTTTACGATGCGAGGGCATAAGCATCATACGCTGATCATACATCAATAGTAATGAGTCAATATACTTTTCTTTAAGATCTGCACTCTCTGCATTATCTGCAAGATATTTCATTATTCTAACTCCATTTACGTATAAATTAAGGTTTGAACTTTTATACTTCTCACGCACTTCATCAGGACAGCAGCAAAAAGCATTACGCCAAAAAGGGATAGCGTCCTTGACGTTATTTTGCTTCATATAATCAGAATAAAGTGAAATATTTTTCAAACAATCCTCTGAAGAAGAGTTCTGTGCTTGAAGACTTAAACTATTCAACACAATCATCGCAATAAAAAGAAATACCATTTTTTTCATAACTACCTATATTATTTTGCATTAATTATTTTATTCGTATTGATATTTTACAAACCACGCTTCAAATAAACTAATCCCTAAAGAAAAGTTTACATAAGTCTCTCGCAGCATATTGTTGGCCGTCTTTCCTCGTTGTCCTATCTCTGTGCCAATTGTTAGCATCCCAGCTCCACGCATAGGTATACTAAAGCCTGCGGTTACTGCAATGTCCCTCACTTGATAGCCATTGTGCATAAGTGGCGTTTGACCATATCGTAAGCCTGCACGATACGTCCAACGCTTCCAAAAATAGCGCACATCATAATAACTAGGGATATAATAGCCCCCTAATTTGAGACTATACGAACTCCCCATTTCGTTACTACGTCCCATAATATCTGTCTTCGACCAATCTTGATAATTAAACTCGGCTCCTAGTAACCATTTCTGTTTTGACATCCAACTAACTCCAAAACTTATATGAGTGGGCATTAGCAACCTGCCTTTGGTTAAGGTATTATATATTGTATCTGCATAAACATCTGAGTATATTTCAGAACTCACAAATTCGGTTGTACGCAACTTCATTTGAGGCTGAAGCGATAAACCAAAAATTGCCTGCTGGGACTTTGATAAGTCTAACGAATATTGGACTCCAATAACTGGAGCAATATCTGCAACCCGAAGTTGATTAACGGAGTAAGTGCTATAGTAATTGCTTGAACTATAAATTGTGTTATAGTAGCGACTAAGATTACCAAAATAAAATTTACCGCCAAGCCCTATCGACAAGTTAGATAGTACGTTATACCCAACATTCATAAATATCTGATTAAAACCATCTTCACCTCGATAGCGATAGCGCACATCTCCCACATTCGCAATAATGTCATCTGAGGTCTCTCGTCGCTCTATCTCATAACCCACCTGAGAGTAGGGCATAATGCCAAGATTAATTCCAAATCGCCAGATAGAAAAAGCAACTGCAAGATTTTGAAAATTTGCCGTGTTATAACTGGTAGATAAAGAAGAACTTCTTGTGTAGGTATTCTTTAATTTACCTCCAAAATCAAACACAAACGACAAAGAATCACGGGCAGTAGCAGATGCAGGATTGATAAAGTCTATCTGACGGTTATCACGTACTGCTGTGCTTATGCCACCCATAAGTGCAGTGGGAGTTAAACATCCGTCAACAATATCCCCCAAGCCTGTTATGGTATAGGGAGAGTAAGTATTAAGACTACTATTATCTTGAGCACATATATGGTGGTTATGTAGCAACAGAAACGCCCCAAATAAAAGTGCGCTAAGATATTTATGCATAATGATTAAGTATCCGGTTCAAACCTATTAAAACCAAATTGGAGTTCACAAATATCGTTTTTTTTAAATGATTTACAAAAAACTCTACATTACCTCCTGTAAAAATAAACTTCAAATTTGAATATTTTAATGCAAATTGTTGCAGATTAGCTTCAACCTCATATAAGACTCCATTTAATACTCCTGCAACAATTGCAGTCTGCGTATCATTCCCTATCAATGGTACATCTGAAGTTATTTGACATAATGGAAGTTTTTGAGTAAATGTATGCAAGGCATTAAATCTCATATCGATACCTAGAGAAATATTACCACCCAAATAAGTACTATCTGCCGTTATAAGGTCATAGGTAAGTGCTGTCCCTGCATCAATAATCAAAACGTTTTCTTGGGGAAAAACACACGATGCTCCAACTGCTGCGGCCAGTCTATCAGGACCTAAGGTTGAGGGACTTGTATATGCATTTTTTATAGGTAATGAAGTGTGAGTATTAAACCATAATGCAGAGGGAAGTGCTTGCCGAAGCAGGCAAACAGTAGCGTCATCATCATTGCGAACCGATGAAACAATACATTGCTGAATGTGTTGATGGTTCCGCAAAAAGGCCAAACCTTTTTCTAAAGTCTGACTCGCATCAACAAGTAGTTCAACAATATCGTTACCATCCATCGTGGCTATTTTTACCCCTGTATTTCCTATATCAACTACAAGATTCATGCATTTCAGATGTTTTACCAAAGGTAAAGCATTTTCAATTAATTTCAATATTTTTTATACCTTTGCTGCAATGTTTATGCCTAGTATACTGAAAATATTGTTTTCACTATGTGTTGCTATTGCAATGCTTTCTTCATGTGGGAGCATCAAAAAAATCAATGTCGAGGAAGTGCGAAATTTAAAAGTACAGCCCCAAGGATTAAATAAATTTTTGATAGACGCAGAAGTACTAATAAATAACCCGTCAAGGTATAAGGTGACAATTCAAGGCTTCAATATTGATCTTGTGCAAAAAGAAAAGCAAATTGCAACGCTAAGTACGCTAGATACTCTGCAAATTTCTAAACAGAGTAGAGAGTACTACTCTTTGCGCTTAGAGATTAAAATTCCAAGTTTGCTCTCGGCAATATCGCTTTTTCAGGGAGAAAAAATCTCCGAAAGCATTTTGGTTGAGGGAGAGATAAAGGTAAAAGCAGCTATATTGAAAAAAGTAATACGGATTGCCCCTCAAAGTTTAGCAAGTTTTTCAAAACAATATGGGGACATTTTGCGTCCTCTTTACTCCAGATAGTAAATTGATTTATGACAATTAGTCTTTTCATGACACGACAGTATATCTTTTTGGTTACAGCCCTGCTACTTGTAGTTACTTACAACAACTCATTTGCCAAAGAGCAAGGTTCTATACGTATTGAACAATCTGTCTCTATTGAAAATTTGATCAAGCAACACATTGCTACTAATGCAAAAAGCCAAACTATTGCAGGGTATCGGATTCGCATTTACCGAGATAACAGCATCAATGCTCGACAACTTTCACAAGATATGGAAAAGAAGTTTGAGGATAGGTATCCAAATGTGCGAGTTTACCGTGGCTACGATAATCCATACTTTAAGGTTTCAGTAGGTGATTTTCGCACGAAAGACGATGCATTGCGTTTTTTTTATAGCATCAAACGCACCTACCCAAAAGCTTATATTGTAGAGGAGAACATAAACTTCCCTTCCCTGTAGTTTCTCGGAAAATTAAACCTTCCCGTCTTTTATCGAGAATGATTACGGCGTGCAAATAAGTGATTAAGACGCCCTCCTCGCTTAGAATGTGCCTCAACAAAATGCCGCTCTACTTTTTCAGGATAAACATCTGCAAGGGTAAGCAGAATCCCCGTTTCCTCGACCTTTCCAAATTCATGATTAATTGCCGTTCCAAAAGTTTTCATTGTAGAGGATAGGTTCATGTATGAATTGATTAAAGGCGGGATAAATTCTCCAAGATCACGAACCCTTCTTGATAGAATTTTATAATTATCAGCATAGGTTTCTCCAACAAATAAAGCCTCCATTTTGCCTACGTCAAGATTAGCAACAAGAGGTTCAATTGGAATTAGCAGTTGCTCATTATCAGGAAAATACTTTTGCAAAAAGTAAAGCACCATATCC
Source organism: Bacteroidales bacterium (assembly GCA_051658505.1). Taxonomy (GTDB): domain Bacteria; phylum Bacteroidota; class Bacteroidia; order Bacteroidales; family UBA932; genus JAITMY01. The sequence goes on from JBOFMS010000101.1 coordinate 3,961, forward strand.
CGGGCCTCAACATTGTATGAGGGATACATGGTTACTTTTCCGATAAGATACTTGACATCCGAATATTGGTTGATGACTCCTCCAATACCATCCCAAAGATTATCAAGAGTATAAAGGGCTTTTGAATTCCGTCGAGTACCTTGATAATCTGGCTGTATAAATGAGCGCCCTAGTTCAAGAGTGTAAGGCTGGTAGTGCGTGCCAAACTCCTCTGAAAACTTAAAAAGTTCAGCAGTTGCAAGGTTCTCTAAGGCACATTTTTTTGTACAGATATAGCGATATCCTCCCAGAATTTCGTTTGCATTTTTATCCCACACAATCAACTGCTCGTACGGCTTCTCTCCTCGATCAAAGAGGTCAATGTCATAAGATTTTCCAGTACCTCCGCCTGCATGTCGAAAACTAATTTCACGCAAACGACCTATTTCTAACATTATATTGGGTGCATTATTATCATTTATCACATACAGTTCATTATCCCCTTTATTAGTTTTTTTTAATAAAGGAATACCACTTAATTCTTTAATGATAAGCCGCTTATCAATTGGAGCAATAATAGGGTCCATATATGAAAGTTATTTTTTAGCAATTGCGTTTATTTATCTAAAGCGTAGGTTTCATCACGTACAAATTTAGCCCATTCTACCGCACTTTTCTCTTTTGTAAACGTTTGGTATGGAATTGGAGCACCCACCTTTACTTTGAAGTGAGCATTGCGTTTTCGAAATAGTTCATCGGTCAAATACAGCATCTCAAGGTTAAATTTTAGACCTAAACACTTGCGAAAATTTGCTAAATTATAGAAAAAATTAGAGTTGCGCCCTTCAAAAAAAAGAGGCACAATATGCCTTTGATGCTCTGTTGCAAATTTTATAAAACTTCTTTTCCATGGCAAATCAACAATCTCTCCATTAATTTTTCGAGAGCATAAGCCTGCGGGAAAGTACAAAATTTGACTATCAGACGCAAGGCCTTCTTTTAACTGCTGAACCACATTACTTGATTGATTTCCATGTTTGTTTATTGGCAAAAAAATAGGTGCAAGAGGGTCAAGAAAAAGGAGTAAATCATTGACAACAAACTTCACATCGCCGACAGTTTTACCAATTGCATCAAGAAGCACAACTCCATCTAATCCACCCAAGGGATGATTGCTCACTAATAAATATCGCTCATTAGAGTTTAATTTTTCTGCACCCTCAAGCATATAGGTAATATTAAAATGCTGAAGAATGCCGCCAACAAATTCTAAGCCTGTACCAGAGTAGTTTTGCAACACATAATTAACTTCATCTTGATGCAAAACTCGCTTTAGATAATTTATCACAAAGCGTGGCAAACAGCGTTGCAGTCGTTTATTTTTTACCCGAATGAGTTCTTCTACATCAATAAGCCTTCGTTTTTCTACAATATGCACCTCCGTATTCATTGCCGCAAAGATAATGTTTTATTACTCTCATACAAAACAAATCAAATGTTCACGCCAGTTAATTTCCCCCTCTAAAAATACCAGCCAATAATCTACTTAACAAACGCTTATGAATAAATTCAAACACGCAAACAGAACGTTCACAACTTGTTAATAAATTTATGTGGGAAAATATGGGAGTAAGTGGAAAAATGTGGGACAAATTGCATATTTTTGTACAACCTTCAACTTTCATTTAATTGAAGCAATCTAATTTTATGGCGAGTTTCATTGGCGAATACACTTGTAAACTGGATGATAAAGGCAGAACCCCATTCCCGGCTGCTTTTCGTCCAGGAGCACTATGTGCTGATGGACAAATACGGCTTATAGTAAAAAAAGATGTGTTTGATAACTGCCTTGCATTAATGACCGAAAAGGAGTGGGAAGCGCAGATGCAATTGACTACAAAAAAATTGAATCCTTATAATAAGGAGCATCAAGAACTTCGGCGAGGCCTATATCGCAATATGGCTGCACTTGAGCTTGACTCGGCAGGACGAATTTTACTACCTAAACGACTAACCGAAATGGTTGGCATTGCAAAAGAAATTGTATTTGCAGGACAAGGCAATAAAATAGAAATGTGGGCAAAAGGAGTTTACGAAAATGGAGGACTGTGCGATGAACAAATGGCTACACTTGCCGAAAAGATACTTGGAGGAGCAGAATTAGAGTAAACTAATAAAATGTCTAACAACACATCACTATATCACACACCTGTTCTACTGCATGAAAGTATAGATGCACTTGACATCAAGCCAAATGGGACGTACGTTGACATTACATTTGGAGGCGGAGGGCATTCTCTTGAAATTTTGAGGCAGTTAGGTGCAAATGGACGCCTCGTTGCATTTGATCAAGATCAAGATGCTAAAAAAAACGCTGAAGCTATTGCTGATAACAGGCTTACCTTAATACATGGAAACTTTCGCTTTTTGACAACATATCTGCGATACAACGACATACGTCAAGTTGACGGTTTATTAGGCGACCTTGGGGTTTCCTCTCATCAATTTGACACAGCAGAAAGGGGATTTTCATTCCGATTTGAAGCAGAACTTGATATGCGAATGAATCACAACTCACCCCTGACGGCAGCGGAAGTTGTTAGCAATTTTACACAAGAGCAATTAGAGTTTGTATTCTCAAAATATGGAGAGATAGATAATGCACGCAGGCTAACAAAATTACTGGTTGAGGGCAGAAACAACAAGAAAGTATGCACGATAAGAAGTTTTTTGGAAATTATTAAACCTGCATTGCCAAAAGTAGATGAAGCGAAGTATTTAGCAAAAGTTTTTCAAGCCTTACGCATTGAGGTAAATGGAGAGTTGCGAGCATTATCACAACTATTAACTCAACTTACTAATGTGGTAAAAAAAGATGGAAAAATCGTTTTTATTACCTATCACTCACTAGAAGACAGACTTACCAAAAAATACATAAAAAATGGGATAATAGATAGCAGCACAATCCAAAAAGACATCTATGGCAATACAACAATGCCATTTAAGGCAATAAATAAAAAAGTAATCTTGCCAACCAATAATGAAATAGAGCAAAACCCAAGATCACGCAGCGCAAAACTGCGTATAGCGCAACGACGATGAGTAAAGTAAGTCAAAACAATGTACTTGTTGAGTTCGATGACGTTAAAGATCGGCAAAAGAAATCGAGCAATTCTCCAAAAAATTTCAATAGCAATAAGATATGGCATTCATTAAGAGAGAATTTTTGGTTTGCAGCCTATATAGCAGGTTTAGTATTTACATATATAAGTTCAAATTATGTATTGGATAAAAACATACACTATAAATTAAGGCTTAAAGATCAAGTGAAGAGCTTTAAAATTGAGGCAACTACTTCAGCCGCGGAACTAATGATGTTGAGTAGCAGAACAATGGTAAAACAAGAGGTAATCCGACGAGGACTTAAATTGGAAGAAGCGATTGCACCTCCGACAGTTCTAAAAATGACAGAAAGACAAAAAAAATAATGTTATTAAAGCAAAGCATAATACGCAGATTTAGTGGAATATATTTTATATTATTCCTATTAGGTTTATGCGTGGTAGCGCAAATGGCATATTTAGTAATAGGCGACAGCAAATACTGCTCGCTTGAGGAATTGACGATACAAGAGCGCTCGATTATGGCGAGTCGAGGCAGCATATTAGCCCATGATGGACGCTTGCTCGCAACATCAGTTTATAAATATCGCCTATTTAATGATATGCGCGCAGAAGGGCTACATGACAGTATGTTTAATAAAAATGTAGATGTTTTAGCAAATGAACTAAGTGAAATATTCTCGCAAAAAACATCAAAGGAGTACTCCAAAGAACTTCGCAATGACAGGTTCAAGGCACTAAGTGACACTAAGGAACGCACTTGTCGCCACAGGGCACTCATACGGCAAGATGTAGATTACATGACTTTGCATAAACTCAAAGCACTTCCCATACTAAAAAACTCGCCAAACAAAGGAGGTTTAATTATTGAGGAAAAAATCCGCAGGGTTTATCCTCATCAAAGTTTAGCGCGTAATACTGTGGGAAGAACTAACTATGAAGGCTATGGCGTAGTGGGCATTGAGTCATCATACAATAGAGAGTTAGCAGGACGAGAGGGAAAGGAAATTCAACAGTACACCACACGATGGATGCCGATTAGTAGCACTCCCAAAGTAGAACCGATCGATGGCAGAGATATTGTAAGCACAATTGACATCAATATGCAGGAAATGGCGGAGGAGGTTATTTGCGAAGCACTACTTAAATCCACAGACATAGAATGGGGCACCGCTGTAATTATGGAAGTGCATACGGGCGAAGTACGGGCGATTGCCAACAAACGAAAGGAAAGCAAGAGTTCAAATCGCATTGTAGAAGACGAAAATTATGCCCTGAATTACCGCAAAGACCCAGGCTCAACATTCAAACTTGCCTCATTTATGGTAATGCTTGAAAAGGGCTTAATGTTAAGCGATTCAGTGGACACAGGAAATGGTAGAATTATGCGCTATGCAAAAACTTTTGAGGACGAAGGCTCTCGGGGAGGATCTCTAAATGTTCAACAAGTATTTGAAAAATCCTCAAATGTTGGCACAATTATTTTATCTGAAAGGATTTACAAGAACAAGGGCAATGAACATGACTTTGCAGAGCGAATAGAGGCATTGAAGTTAAAGGATTTAATCAAATTTGACATTCAGCCCAATCGGTCAATTATTCCAAATATAAAAGCAGCACACAGATTTTCAGGACTAACGCTATCGATGATGAGCATTGGATACGAATTGGAAATCACTCCGCTACAAACTCTTGCACTATATAATGCAGTAGCAAATAATGGCATACTTGTACATCCAAAATTCATTAAAGAGTTTAGGCATAAAGGCAGGGTCGAGAGAAAATTCGGAGTGGAGGTTGTACACCCATCTATCTGCTCAAGAGGCACGTTGGACAAACTGCACCAAATGCTTGTGGGCGTGGTTGAGAGAGGCACTGCACGGAGAGCAAGAAGTCCACATTTTCAAATTGCAGGAAAAACAGGCACAGCACATATTGCCGACACGGCGGGCTATACCAATCAAAAGTTATCATCATTTGCAGGATATTTCCCTGCTGACAATCCAAAATACAGTTGCATTGTTGCCTTTAAAACCTATGAAACTCCCAACAAAGCTTACGGTGGAATAATTGCTGCGCCAGTATTCAAAAACATTGCAGAGCGAGTATATGCAAGCAGTTGCACATGGCATAAGCCGATATCAATAGGCAGCAAAATTGCGGAAATACCTACAATAAAAAGTGGACACTATAAAGAATTAAAGGTCGTTTTACAAACTCTAAACATCAATGCTAGCAGCGAAAAATCAACTGCTGAATGGGTAGATATAAAGTCACGCTGCAAGGATTCTCTAGTGCTAAAAAATAGAGGAGCAGTAAAAAAACTTGTTCCGAATGTACAAAATATGGGCTTAAAAGACGCCATTTTTCTTGCAGAAAACGCAGGACTACAAGTACGATTTTCGGGACGAGGGGTCGTTTTAGGACAGTCGCTTGAAGCAGGCACAGCAGTGCAAAATGGAAGTTCTATCGCTTTAACTTTAAGTAATTAACAAGAGTATGAAACTATCTAAAATTGCAGAATGTGTTACCCCAATTTCAATTTATGGCAACACTGAGGTAGAAATAGAATCTATCGGCGTTAATAGTTTGCAAAGTGTAAGCAAGCAATGCTTTGTAGCAATAAAAGGCACACAAGTAGATGGTCATAATTTTATTGATGATGCTATCGCCAAAGGAGCAAATGCTATTATTTGCGAACAAATCCCTGCGAATAAACAAGAGGGCATTTGTTATTTACAAGTAAAAAACTCAGAATTTGCCTTAGGATTAGCCTCGTCCTGCTTCTACCACAATCCATCGCAAGAGTTAAAGTTAGTTGGCATTACTGGCACAAATGGCAAAACAACAACTGCGACTTTGCTATACGAATTATTTCGCCAAATGGGCTATAAAGTTGGTCTTATCTCAACAGTAATATATAAAATACATGAGAAGGAAATTGAGGCAACACATACCACACCTGATGCCGTTGCATTAAACTCCATTCTAAGACAAATGGTAGACGCAGGCTGTCAATATTGCTTTATGGAGGTAAGTTCACATTCCGTAGTACAGGGGCGTATTGAGGGACTCTACTTTACAGGGGGCGTGTTTAGCAATATTACACACGACCATCTTGACTATCACAAAACATTTGAGGAGTATCTAAAAGCAAAGAAAACTTTCTTTGACAAATTGAGTAAGGAATCTTTTGCGTTAACAAATATTGATGACAAGAATGGCAAGGTAATGTTGCAAAACTCAAAGGCGCAAGCACATAGTTATGCACTGTACAGCCCTGCCAATTTCAAATGTCGCATTGTCGAGCAGCATTTGGACGGAATGCTACTAGAGATAAATGGCACTGAACTTTGGACACAGCTCATTGGTGACTTTAACGCCTATAATATATGCGCAATTTATGGCACAGCAATTTTGCTTGGCGCACCACAAATTGAAGTGCTACGCATTATCAGCACCTTAAAATCTGTTGCGGGGCGATTTGAATATGTAAAATCGGCACAAGGCATTACAGGCATTGTGGATTATGCACACACTCCCGATGCGCTGCAAAATGTCATCAACACAATCAATCGACTAAGAGTAAATGGACAAAAATTGATTGCCATCGTAGGCTGTGGAGGAAATCGAGACCGCACAAAACGCCCCATTATGGCAAAAGTCGTGAGTGAGAATAGCGACACCGCCATATTAACAAGTGATAATCCACGTAAGGAAAAGCCCGAAGACATACTTGCTGAAATGTATGAAGGCGTGAATCTTGCCAATCGCAAAAAAACCTTGACAATCGTTGACCGAAAAGAAGCAATAAAAACAGCAATAATGCTTGCAAATAAAGAGGATATTATTTTGGTTGCAGGCAAGGGGCATGAAAATTATCAAATCGTTGGGGTCGAAAAGCGTCATTTTGACGACAAGGAAACCTTGCGAGAACTTTTTGTAGAATTAGACAAATAACTCTTCCAATATGTTGTACCATCTAATAAATTATTTAGGGCGGCTCTATGATTTTCCAGGAGAGCGCTTAATGACATACCTATCATTTCGTGCAGGCATAGGCATATTATTAGCACTTATTATGGGCTTGGTATTTGGCAAGCAAATAATTCGCTTATTACAGCGCAAGTTAATTGGAGAGGAAGTGCGAGATTTGGGACTTGAAGGACAATTGCAAAAAAAAGGCACTCCAACAATGGGAGGACTTATCATTTTATTAAGCATTCTTGCACCCACCTTGCTACTTGCCGACCTTACCAATATGTACACTTGGCTGATGATAATTAGCACTGTTTGGCTTGGCACACTCGGTTTTTTAGATGATTATATTAAGATATTCAAGAAAAACAAAGCTGGCTTACAAGGCAAATTCAAAATCATAGGGCAAGTAGGGCTTGGCGTAATTGTTAGTCTCATTTTATATACGAGTGACTCATTTACAGTACGTGAAAAATTACTACCAAATAATGAAACTACTCAACAAGTAGTAGAGAAAAGCGGAATAAGCACAAAGACAATTCATTTGGGCGAACCTCAAAAAACGACTAAAACCACGATACCGTTCTTCAAAAACAATGAGTTTGACTACGCCATGTTGGTGCCCTCATTGTTAGAAGAGCATAAGCAACCCATTGGTTGGGGCATCTTTATGTTGGCAGTCATTTTTATTATTACTGCTGTCTCAAACGGTGCAAACTTAACCGATGGAATGGATGGGCTAGCAGCAGGTGTTTCCATTGTGGTTGGCACAACATTTGGCATTTTAGCATATCTATCCAGCAATGTTATTTACGCCGACTACTTGCAAATTATGTACATTCCCAACTCTGGGGAGTTGGTTATTTTTATGGCAATAGTAATTGGGGCACTTATCGGTTTTTTGTGGTATAACACCTATCCCGCTCAAGTATTTATGGGTGACACAGGTAGTCTTGCGCTTGGAGGGATTATTGCCGTTTATGCCATTGCTATTCGCAAAGAATTGTTAATCCCCATTTTGTGCGGAATATTCTTTGTAGAAAGTTTGTCGGTGCTTTTGCAAGTCGCCTATTTCAAATATTCCAAGCAAAAATATGGCGAAGGTCGCCGCATTTTTCTTATGGCTCCTCTGCATCATCACTTTCAAAAAAAAGGATTTCCAGAGGCGAAAATTGTAGTGCGATTTTGGATTGCTGCAGTATTATTAGCTGTAGCAGCAGTATTAACACTCAAGGTGCGCTAAATAATTATCGAACGTAGAATGAAAAAAAGATTAGTCATATTAGGAGGAGGCGAAAGTGGGGTTGGCACAGCAGTACTTGCTCAAAAGCAGGACTATGATGTCTTTTTGTCGGACATGGGAAAATTACAGCCTCACTACATCGACATATTAAATGAGTATGGCATTGCATTTGAGCAGTTACAGCACTCTGCGGAACAAATAATGAATGCCGATGAAGTTGTAAAAAGCCCAGGTATTCCAGACACAGCCCCTTTGGTGCAAAAATTGATAAATACAGGTATTCCAATTTTGTCAGAAATAGAATTTGCCGCACGCTATACCACCGCAAAATTGATTTGCATAACAGGTAGCAATGGCAAAACTACAACGACCTCATTGCTTTATCATGTATTGCAGCAAGCAGGCTTTAATGTTGGCATAGGCGGAAACATTGGCAAGAGTTTTGCTTTGCAAGTCGCCACGCAAAACTTTGATTACTACGTATTAGAGTTAAGTTCATTTCAACTTGACAACATGTATAAATTTGAAGCAGACATTGCCATACTATTAAATATTACGCCTGATCATCTAGACAGGTATGATTATAAGTTAGAGAATTACGCTCGCTCAAAATTTCGCATAACACAAAATATGGACAACAACAAAACTTTTATTTACTGTATGGACGATGAAACGACCATGCACTATCTATCTCAAGCCAACATAAAGGCGCAAATGCTAGGATTCTCTCAAAAACAAGAATTGCAACAAGGCGCATTTCTTAACAACGACACACTTACCGCTATGTATAAAAACAACACCTTTGGGATGCACCTTCAAGAACTTGCCTTAAAAGGCAAACACAACGTTTACAATTCAATGGCAGCAACCATTGCAGGGCAAGTACTTAATATCAAAAACGAGAGTATTCGTGCAAGTCTTAAAACCTTCAAATGTATCGAGCATCGTTTAGAACCTGTGCTAAAGGTAGGTGGCGTACTCTTTATAAACGATAGTAAAGCAACCAATATCAACTCAACATGGTACGCTTTAGAGAGCATGAATACACCCACCATATGGATTGTTGGCGGTAAAGATAAGGGCAATGACTACACTGAACTACTTGAATTGGCAAAGCAAAAAGTCAAAGCCATTGTATGTTTAGGTGTAGATAATACCAAAATACACGAAACTTTTGATGGCGTTATTGAAACGATTATTGACACTCAATCGGCAGAAGAGGCGGTAAAGGCAGCTTATGGTTTATCAAAAAAAGGCGACACTGTATTACTATCGCCAGCGTGTGCAAGTTTTGACTTGTTTCAAAACTATGAAGACAGAGGACAGCAATTTAAAAATGCAGTAAAAAAATTATAATGTTACAAGGCATCAATATAGAGAAGCATTTTAAGGGCGACAAGGCCATTTGGCTAATTATTGCCATGCTCAGCCTTTTCTCACTGTTAGTTGTATATTCATCTACAGTAGCATTGGTTGCACGCTCTTCTACATTAAGCCCATTATCCTTTGTCATCAAACAATTAGGTTGGTTCTCTATTGGCTTTCTCATTATTTTTGGGCTTTCTCGCACCTCATATCCTGTTTTTATGGGATTCGCCCCTTTAGTCTTTTGGCTTGCAGTCGGATTGCTAATGCTTACCTTAGCACTTGGACAGACTTACAATCAAGCCGTACGTTCCCTCTTTGGGTTTCAAACTGCCGAATTTGCCAAAATCGCACTCATTGTTTTTATTGCTAAACAACTCACCACTAAGCAAGACTTAATAAGAAACTTCAAAAAAGGATTTCTGCCCATTTTTGGATATGTAATGCTAATTTTTTCATTGATATTCCTATCCAATTTCTCCACCTCCGTAATCCTTTTATTCACTTGCTTGATAATGATGTTTGTTGCCAGAGTCCGTTTGTTACATTTATTTGCAACCCTAAGCACTCTTGCCATTATTTTAGCAATAGGATTAGGATTTACAAGCATTATATCAGAGGCAACTACGGCAAAACGGGCACAGCAGCAAGAAATAACAGGAGCACTCCATGTAGCAGAGCAAATAGTAAGCAAAACTCGACTCAAAACCATTTATGGACGCATTACTCGCAAACTTGAAGAGAGTTCAAGCAAAACAATCAACATTCACAAACTCAATCAATCCGAATACTCACATATTGCCATTGCCTCAAGTGGCATTCTATTTGGCAAAGGACCTGGCAATAGCACCATACGATATTATCTACCCGAGGCATTTAGCGATTTTGTATTTGCCATTGTGGTCGAGGAATATGGAGTACTTATTGCCTCTATTATTATTCTGTTTTACTTCATTATACTGTATCGTGTAGGGTTAATGGTGCGCAAGGCAACACGCTTTTTTCCTGCAATATTAGCCATTGGCATAGGCACACAAATCACCTTACAAGTATTGGTAAATATTGGCGTTGCAACAGGTTTAATTCCTGTTACGGGACAAAATTTACCCCTGATTAGTCAGGGAGGCTCATCAATTATCAGCACTTGTATAATGTTTGGAATATTGTTAAGTGTTAGTCGCACACAAATGGAGATGGAAGCATTTGAAAAAGAACGTGCCGCCAAACTCCTTGCCGAGCAACAAGAACGTGAGCGCATGGAGGCACAAGAGGCAGCAGGATTAGGATTATCTACACAAAGTCCATCAAGACGATAAAATATAAGGACGAGGAACGTAATTTATGAACAAAAGGATAATTATAAGCGGAGGCGGTACAGGAGGACACATTTTTCCTGCTCTGGCTATTGCCAATGCCATTAAGCAGATTGACCCCTACACAGAGATTTTATTTGTTGGGGCAGAGGGGCGCATGGAAATGGAAAAAGTCCCTGCAGCAGGCTATCGCATTGTAGGGCTACCCATTATTGGATTTAATCGCAAACTACTTTCGGCAAAAAATTTCAAACTCCCCTTTCGTCTACTAAAAAGTTTATGGAAAGCCTCAAAGATAATACGTCAATTTAAGCCCGATGTAGTGGTAGGAGTTGGTGGATACGCAAGTGTCCCAATGCTTTGGATTGCCCAAAACAAAGGCATCGCCACCTTGATACAAGAGCAAAACTCGTATGCAGGATTAAGCAACAAATTACTTGCAAGGCGAGCAAAAAAAATATGTGTTGCCTATGAAAACATGGAACGCTTTTTTCCAAAGTCACAAATTGTATTCACAGGTAATCCTGTACGACAAGACTTACAAAGTCTTAATAATTTACGCACAGAAGCACTTGCTTACTTTGGCATAGAGACAAGCCGAAAAACCATCTTGATATTAGGCGGAAGCCTTGGCGCACGCACATTAAATCAAGCCGTCTTAGCACATTTGCCGCTTATTGCAAAGCAGCAAGACATTCACATCCTTTGGCAAATAGGCTCACTGTATGAAAACTCAGTAGCCCAAGCCATGCAAGCATATAACAACGTGCATAATATAAAAACACTCACCTTCATCAAGCGAATGGACTATGCTTTTGCTGCCGCAGATTTGGTAGTTTCACGAGCAGGAGCAGGTACTATTGCAGAGTTGTGCGTAGCACAAAAACCTGTCATTTTAGTTCCATCGCCCAATGTGGCAGAAGATCATCAAACTGCAAATGCTATGGTGCTGGCAAATAAAAATGCCGCCAAATTAGTGTTAGATAGTGAGGCTATAAAAAAACTACTACCACTTGCCTTGCAAACCATACAGAACACAAACGAGTTACAATCCTTGTCAAACAACATTGCCCCATTAGCAATGTTAAATGCAGACAAAGATATTGCAAAGCAAGTGCTTAACTTAGTAAAACAGAAGTCATGAAAATGATGAAAAACATTTATTTCATTGGCATAGGAGGCATTGGCATGAGTGCCTTAGCACGCTATTTTTTGCACGAGCAAAAAACTATTGCAGGCTACGATCGCACACGCACTCCACTTACTCAAGCACTTGAGCAAGAAGGAGCAAACATACACTATCAAAACTCACAAGCACTAATCCCCAAAGCATTTACCGAGGATAAGGAAAACACCTTAGTAGTATATACACCCGCCATAGAAAAGACGAACGAAGAATTTCTCTTTTTTAAGCAAAACGGCTATCGCCTTGTAAAGCGAGCCGAAATGCTTGGAATGATTGCTGCACAAAAAACCGTATTAGCCGTAGCAGGCACACACGGAAAAACCACCACCTCAACGATGCTATCGCACATCATGACAGAGAGTGCAGGAGGTTGCAGTGCATTTTTGGGAGGTATATCTAAAAACTATAATAGCAACTTACTACTATCAACAAATGATATTCTTGTAAGCGAAGCCGATGAATACGACCGTTCATTTTTATCACTACACCCACAAGTAGCGGTTATTACCTCTGTAGATGCCGACCACCTTGACATTTACGGTTCTCACGACGAAGTCAAACGCTCATTTAGCGACTTTGTTCAACAGATAAAGCCAACTGGTACACTCATTGTAAAAAAATCCCTTCTTGATAAAAAGCGTCCAGAGTTCGCCCCACACTTTAAGGGCAAAGTCTTGAGTTACGCCTATAATGAAAAGGCTGATTTTTATGCCAAAAACATTCGTCCCATAGAGGGCGGACAGTTCAAGTTTGACCTTGTGCTACCCAATACCACTTTGCACAACTGCACCCTGGGCATACCTGGGTGGATAAACATTGAAAATGCCATAGCAGCTTCCGCGGTTGCATGGGCATCGGGCAGGCTTAACATTAATTTGTTGGCACAGAGTTTGCAAAGTTTTCAAGGTGTACAACGCCGTTTTGATGTACAGTTGCACACATCACAGTTAACTTACATTGACGACTATGCACATCACCCAGAGGAGTTAAAGGCAGCCATTAGTTCCATTCGAGGCATGTACCCTAATCGTAAGATTACAGCAGTATTTCAACCTCACTTATACACACGCACTCGTGATTTTGCACTTGAGTTTGCTCAAAGTTTAGATTTGCTTGA